>JANQGC010000083.1 GCA_028277515.1 Anaerolineae bacterium | reverse complement strand
TTGTCCGCGGCCGCCAGGTAGGCCATGAAATCACCGCCAGGTGCAAACAGACCCGAGAAATCGTCGATAGGTTCCCAGGGTTGGTCGCCCTGGCGCGCGTACGCTTTGTCCCCTTCCACCTTCACCTGCAAGCCCGTCTCCGGCGACATCACGCTGCCCCCACCCGTCCACATGGTCAGCAATAACGACTCTGCCGCTGGATCGGTAGCTCCCTCCAGGTAGAGCTTGCTTTCTTTGCTCTCCTGGCCGGCGTTTTTCACCGTCGGTAGGGGTTTAATAGTTTGGGTCAGATCGACGTTGAACTCGTAAGCACCGGCCTGGCGGACTCTTTGCCACACGGCTTGCAGTTCATCCTCTTCTGCCTCCACGGCCGGTAGCCGGCTTGATGCCAGGACCAGGAGAAGAAGGATACTAAGCGGAATAATAAACCAACGAAATGATTTGTGGTTTTTCATGGGACTCCCCTTTTGCTATATCGTGACTGTCTTTACTGTCCGCTATTCTTTTGTATGTAACAAAAATTTCCCATGGGCTGTGATGCTAATGCAATATTTTGGGTAAGTACTCTACATCTTCGGTTAATAATTCATTTAAAAATCTATTGCGTAATCATTTTCGTCAATATTTTATCAGTCCACTAAAGGACAGTCCAATCTTTCTTTTAGGCGTCAACGAGAGCAAATAACTCAAGCAAATTAGTGAAGAAGAAGGCGTGTCAGAAGCGGCGATTTTAGAACGCTTCGTACTAAAAGGGATTGCCGAAAATCGTCTGGAACCGGCTCCACAGACGCGAAATTCATAAAGCGCAAATCAAAGATGGTATCGGTCACACCGGCCGCGTCCGGGATGCCTGCAGGCAGTCCTGTTAAGACTGCCGCTTCCCTGGCTACTGTGCTGAAGCAGCCCAAGATATTTGCATTGAAAAGACAAGAACGCACGGGTGGCGACGTACCCAACGTAAGAATCTATCGCTATTTTTGATGAATCACAAGAACATCGCGAGGGACTACGACAACGTGACGGCCGTCAAGTTCAACCTCTTGCGAATTATCCGTAAAATTTAATAATAGCTGATATCGACCACGCCGGAAAAACAGCATCCCTTGGGGAATGTTATCAAATATGGTGATCTCATTTTCCAGGCAAAGGTGTTTAATTAACGCCTTTGCTTGCCCAGGATTAGGATGCCAACCCAAGGTATACACCTGGCCATCTCCAAAATCATTCCTGGCCAATGCGACACGGCCGTCAGGATAACGGCCGATCCCTGAAGCCATTTCCAGCTCTAAGGTTTCATACCAGAATCCGGCCTGGCCATTCAATCCTTCTATTTCTGTCCGGACATCCAATCCAATAGTATCAGGCAATGATTGCCAGGAGCTAACCGTCAAGCCTGACAGATCACGTAGTAAACCGGGTAGAGGTTGGGCGGTGACCAGGTTGCTGGGCGTTTTAAAGCCAGAACGCACACCAAGAAGCAGCGTTCCCCCACCCTGTACATAGTTTGTCACTTTCTCCACCAGGGCATGATCAGGCATATGCAGCGTTGGGGCAAGGATAAGACTATAAGGGTCGAGGTCGGCCGTGTCCGGAACCAGGTTAACCGGTATCCCCATCTTGACCAGACTCTCGTAAAAAAGATAAAGATGGCGTAGATATTGAAAATCTCGCCGCTGTGGCTGTATTTCCAAAGCCCACAAATCATCATACCTGAAAAGCAGGCCAACTTTTGGCTGCATAGGCTCATTGGCGATGGCGGCCATTAACTCATTTTCTTCGGCCAACCTCTTGACTTCAACAAGTCCTTGCGCCGGTTCTCCATCATGGCGCAGCAAGGCGGAATGATACTGTTCCTGGGCAAATAATGTCGGCCGCCAGCGAAAATAAATACAACTGTCCGCCCCTTCAGCCAGGGCGTGCCAGGTCCATAAGCGGGTCGTGCCCGGACGAATGCCGGGATTGATGTCGCCCCAGTTGATCAACCCGCACTGCTGCTCCATAATCCAAAATGGTTTCTCCTTCAGCGCGCGCATCAAGGCATGGGCCATGCTGGTGATGATCGCATCTCCGGCATCGTAAGCATACACGGGATCATTTTGGTTTATATCTTTTCCCGGTGGATAAAGCAGCCCCCGCCACCGGCCGGGGTTGCCGGTCGGATAGCTGTCCCAGGTCACAAAATCTAACGGCCGTGCCAGGTCGAACTGATCTAAATCGCGGAACAAACCCATAAAATTCGTGGTGATGAAGCCACCAGCTTTTTCTCTCAGGATATCCAACTGAATCTGCTGATAGGAGACGATACTGTCCGATGAAAAGCGATAATAATCGAGCGCCTGGCTTGGATTGGGCTTGTCAATCGCCTCATCCGGCACTTGAATTTGCTGCCAATCATCATAGGTTTGGGACCAAAAAATCGTACCCCAGGCTTCATTTAATGTCTCAAGTGTTCCATACTGCTCTTGCAACCATTCACGAAAAGCGGCTGCGCAGTTTGCACAATAACAACGTGCCGTTCCACCACCACCAAATTCATTATCAATCTGCCAGCAGATGATTCGCCGATCAGCGCCGTAACGCTGGACCATTGCTGATACGATTCGGGCGCTGTGCCGGCGATAATCCGGATCATTGACACATGCCTGGCGACGCGAACCATGCTTTCGTCGCCGACCGTTCGCATCCACGTGCAGCATCTCCGGATGCTTGTGGGTCAGCCAGGCCGGCGGAGTGGCTGTTGGTGTTCCCAGAACCAACTGCAAGCCCTCTTGCGACAACACATCCACGGCTTTATCCAGCCAACGCCACTCATAATGACCCGGCGCAGGCTCCATGCGTGCCCAGGCAAATTCAGCAATGCGCACAATTTCCAGGCCCGCGGCAGCCATCATGCGCGCGTCAACGGACCATCTCTCTTCCGGCCAATGTTCCGGATAATAACACACCCCAAGCTTCATCAACTTATCTCCATTTTATTGTGATTGAAACGTTGCGTAATCGGGTTATTATGACCCGGCGCCCCAGGCTTGGGTCAGGCTAACGGCTTTCTGCCAGCGGGCATAATCCGCATCGCGAGTGTCTGGCTCAATTGGTTCAAAAACCGTACGGCTCCCGGGTGCAGGTGGAAGAGAAGATGGGTCGGACCATACGCCACTACCTAATCCGGCCAGAAGCGCTGCCGCAAAGGCTGTGGTCTCCTTGAAAGTTGGTCGAAGGATAGGAATGCCGGTCAAACTAGCCTGGATTTGGCACGCCGTATCGCTGGCGGTCACGCCTCCCCCAACCAGTAATTCTTCAACAATAGTACCATTATATTGGCTGAGCGTTGCCAAAATTGACCGAATCTGGTAACCGATAGAGTCCATGAATGAACGAATGATATGGCCCCGGCTGGTTCCCAGGGTCAATCCGAAAATGGTGCCCCTTGCCTGCGGATCATTATAGGGTGTATCTAATCCCGTCAAAGCCGGTACAAAAAAAACTCCGCCACTGTCAGGCAGTTCGGCTGCCAGTTCATCCATTTCCACGTATGTGTCAAACAGTCTTAATTCCTTCATCCAGCGAATAGCGGCACCGACGACCGTTGTAGGCGCTTCCAGGCAAAAGGTTTGACCCTGGCCGGTATCCCAGGCGTAATAGACGTTAACATTATCCTGCAGTGGTGCATCAGATCCGGTAAATACTTTGACAAAACTGGCCGTACCCTGGGTACATTCCGCGGCACCCGGAACCCGGCAATCATGGCCGAACAAAGCTGCTTGTTGGTCACCAATCATCGCCGTCACCGGAACATCGGCCGTACGCCCCCTCCCGTCAACCAGGGACAAGGTTCCATACTCACAAATCGTCGGCTGCGCTTCCGGCAGCGCGAAACGGGGGATGCCCAGCCATTGCCGCCATTCTTCCCAATACTGATCATGGCGAAAATCGTAAAGACCCATGGCCTGGACTAAAGAGCGGTCCATACAATGGGCAGCTGGTTGGCCGAGAGCATTAATTAACCATCCGGCAGCCAAACCCAGGCGCAGCGATCCATCTGCGGCTGCCTCCTTAATCGCTGCTTCATGGCGCATCCGCCAGGCCAAATGCAGACTGCTCATATAGGTGCCGGGAGCGTATCCCAAACGAAAGCGGGCTTCCTGGACGAGGGGCCAGGATTGCAGTT
>JANQGC010000028.1 GCA_028277515.1 Anaerolineae bacterium | reverse complement strand
GTTACCGTTCGTGCCAAAGCACATGTGGAGCAGATGGGACGAAACAAGTCGCGGATTGTCATTACTGAATTGCCATATCAGGCAAACAAAACCAATTTGCTAGGTAAAATTGCAGATCTACATCGTGATGGCAAGATTGATGGCTTGACAGATTTGCGTGATGAATCGGATCGCAATGGGATGCGCATCGTCTTAGAGACGACACGCAATGTTGAGCCGGAACAAGTCTTAGCCGATTTATTCCGCTTAACTCCATTACAGAGCACTTTTAGTATCTCCATCCTCGCATTGGTCAATGGGGAGCCAAAGGTCTTAACTCTAAAACAAGCCCTTCGTGTCTATCTAGACCATCGACTGGAAATCATTTTACGCCGCAGCGAATACGATTTGGAACGAGCACGCAGTCGAGCACATATCCTGGAGGGCCTATTGGTTGCTCTTGATAACCTGGATGAGGTTATCGATACCATTCGCCGCTCCCGTACAGTGGAAACTGCCCGCGCTAATTTGATTAAAAAATTTAAATTATCTGATATCCAGGCTCAAGCGATATTGGATATGCAGCTACGCCGGCTAGCAGGACTAGAAAGGCGAAAACTTCAGGATGAGTATAAAGAGAAACAGAAACTAATTAAGTATTTAGAACGCCTTATTGCAAAGCCGGAATTGATGCGTAAAGTACTGAAAGAAGAGTTATTAGAAGTTAAAGCCAATTATACTGATATTCGACGCACGCAAATCGTTCATGGTGGACAAAAGGCTATAAAATCTTCGGACTTGCTGCCTGATGAAAAGGTTTGGGTCATGGTTGGAGAGAGAGGGACTGTTGCCCGATCAACTTCTCCGGAAATGATCAATGTGCCCAGAAAACCTAAAGAGCAACCGGTAGCCTTACTGGAAGCCAACACTAAGGATATCCTTTATTTGTTTGCGGCAAATGGCCAGGTTGTGAGCATGCCGGTTTACCAACTACCACAATCACGAACGATGGGAGAAGGGACACACTGGGCTGATCTGACGCCTTTTTCAAAGCGTGATCATTTAGCTGCGGCTTTAATTCGGCCAAAAGAAAGCGAAAATGGTTTTCTATTTTTGACCACTGTGGGAGGGACCGTTAAAAAAGTCAGGCTCAGCGATCTCCCTGGAATCAGCAGCGAGGCCTTTTCTGTCATTAATGTCGCTGAGGATGATTCTTTGGGTTGGGCAAAATTTACGGATGGTGCTGAGGATATTCTATTGGCGACAATTTTTGGTCAGGTTATTCGATTTAAGGAAGAAGAGGTTCGTCCAATGGGCCTTAGCGCCGCCGGCGTCATGGGAATCAAGCTAAAAGACGAAACTGATGGGGTGGTCACCATGGATACGGTAGGGGAGGCCGAATATATTTGGAGTATTACTGATAATGGTTTGGCAAAGGCCACTGCTATGGATGAATATCCTGTGCAGGGACGTTATGGTCAAGGTGTGATAAACGTCCGTCTGCCAAAAGAATCGTCTGAAGTTGGGGCGGTAGTTGTCGGAGATGAAAATACGAATATCATTATAACAACAGCTACTGGTAGTACGAAGAAACTACGAATAAAGCAGACATATACAGGAAGCCGGTCAATTAAACCACGCAGTGTTTTAGCAATAGGTGCTAGAAATCGTGTTATCGGGGCTATAAAATATATTTCAAGACCGGATATTGAGGAGGATTCAGAAGGGATAGCTCAACAACTGCCTCTAATTAGTAATGGTGATAAAAAGGAACCAAAAAAACGAGCCAGAAAGAAAAAAAGAAAGTAATTGGTATTTGAGAGGAAGGTATGAATTTTCGAGATAGATTTGAGACGGATGAAGAAGGCAATAAATTTTTATTTACTGTTGAGATACAGCGCCGGTTGAGTAAAGCAGGATTACCGGTCGAAGTAGGTTCATTAAGCCAGTTGGACGACAATCCTGCTCAAACTCAGAGGGCAGAAACGCGTTCTGAGCAAAAACCGAAACAAGAGAAAAGGGGGAGTGATAACAGTGTAGAGGAGCCTGAATCGATTCAAATAGATCCCATGACGGGGAAATATATTGGGCGTATCAAATGGTACAACGGCCGCAAAGGGTATGGTTTCCTTTTGCGTGGTGGCGGGGAAGAAATTTTCTTCCATCGATCAGCAGCAGTAGGCAGTCCGGATTCGTTGACGGAAGGACTATGGATTCTTTATGATGTTGAAGAAACAAATAAGGGGCCTGAAGCGACCGATATTGAACCTTATGAAGAAGGGTTAAACCTGGACTAATACAACCTCACTTCCACACGCTCACCTGCTAACAAGCCACCCTTGTTTAAAGGCACCTTGATTAAACCATCAGCATTGACCAGGGTAAAAATTAAGTTGCTTTTGCCGAAGACGGGGGTGGCAATTAATCCTTCCTCTCCCTCTACTAATCGCGCCGGTACATAATCCTCCCGCCCGCTTTCACTGGCGATATTTTGTGCTAACCTGGCCCAAACGAATCCTTTTTTAGGCCATTTGGTGAGGCCTTGAAGCTGATAAATGGCCGGGACCCCAAACATGTCAAATTGAATCATCGCTGACACTGGATTGCCCGGAAGCCCAAGCACCGGTTTTCCGCCAACGACGCCGACAATCGTGGGTTTGCCGGGGCGCGTAGCCACCCCATGAAATAGAACCCCAGGTTTGCCCAGCTTCTCAATCACTTGAACAGTCATATCCCGAACGCTGACAGACGAACCGGCCGACATCACCAGCATATCTGAATCTTCCAATCCTTTTTGGGCAGCATATTGTAAAGCCGCAAAATCATCAGGAATGATTTCGCCAATCTTAGGCAGTCCGCCAGCCTGCCGGACAAGGGCAGCAATTGTATAGCTGTTAATATCACGAATTTGTCCTGGCCCGGCTTTTTTATTAGGAGGTAGAACCTCATCTCCGGTGGCCAGGATAGTGACGGTTGGATGCCTGGTCACTGGGATGGATGTGATGCCCAATGCGAACAGGCCACCAAGATCTTGCGGTCTTAATAAATGACCTTGAGGCAGTACTTGGGCATTAACCTGGACATCTTCCCCTATTTGAAGCACATTCTCACCAACTGCTACGGCCTTCATGATTTCAATCTCATAGGGAAAATCTTGCGTTCCTGAGGATTGAATGGGTTGGGTTAATTCGATGGGAATAACTGCATCAACACCTTCGGGAAGCATCCCTCCGGTGTGGACAATTACCGCCTGACCCTTTTCAACGCGTACATCAGCAGCTTTACCCATGGGGACTTCGCCAATGATGGTCAGCAGGGCGGGGAGAGTGGCCATAGCACCAAAAGTATCGGCCGCATAAACAGCGAATCCATCCATAGTGCTGCGACGAAATGCCGGCAATGGCTGAGGCGATAAGACCGGCTCCGCCGTTACCCGGTTTAACGCCTTTTCCGTGGCGATCTTCTCAGATTGCATCACAGTTGATAAATGCTGAAGCATGAAGGCTCGCGCATCGTCAGGGGGCAATACGTTAAAGAATTCAGGCATAAAAGGATATCCGGTCAGGAATTGGCCAACTCTCTTAATTCGGATTCGTTAATAACCGTTACGTCAAGCGATTCGGCTTTGGATAATTTGCTGCCCGCGTTTTCCCCGGCTACCAGGTAATCCGTCTTACCGCTGATAGAACCCGTGACGCGGCCGCCTCGTTCTTCAATAAACTGTTTTGCTTCATTGCGGCTCATACTGGGCAGGGTACCAGTGATGACAAAAGTTAGGTCGGCCAGGTTAGCGATAGATTTGCTTTCCAATTGTTGGATAGAAAATTGCAGCCCGGCGGCTCTCAACTTTTCCAAAATAATTCGATTTGGCTCGCGTCCAAACCAATCTTCAACGGAGACAGCAGTTTGAGGTCCAATCCCTTCAATTTCTTCCAATTTGGTTTGTCCGGCCTGGGCGATGGCATCAATGCTTCCTAATTCTCTCATCAGCAATGCTGATACGACGCTACCAACGAAGCGAATACCTAAAGCAGTTAAAACACGATTTGCCGGCTGGCTTTTACTGGCTTCAATTCCCGCTAACAGGTTGTCAACCTTTTTGTCTTTAAAACCTTCCAGGGCAAACAAATCATCCCGCTTTAGGCTATAAATATCCCCAATGTCATGAAGCAGGTTCTGCTCAACAAGTAGTGCGGCCGTTTGCGATCCAAAACCATCAATGTCCATAGCGCCACGGCTAACAAAATATTCCACACGGCGAACAAGCTGTTCAGGGCAGGATGGATTTTCACAGGTGATGGCTACCTCGCCGGGAATGCGAACCACAGGCTGTCCACACACAGGGCATTTTGTTGGGACCTCAATCTCTCGTTCCGAGCCATCACGTAAATCAAG
>JANQGC010000367.1 GCA_028277515.1 Anaerolineae bacterium | reverse complement strand
GGCGGCATCGTGGACCCGGCGCGTCCGGAAGCCAAAGGTGCGATCACCGTTGCTAAGGAAGCGGGCACCAAGGTGCGGATGATCCCCGGCGACCATGCCGTGACCGCCGGGGCTATCGGCCGTCAATTAGGCATAACCGGCGAAGCCATTGCCGGGCACGACCTGGATAAGATGAACGACGCGGAACTGGCCGAAAACCTGGAACATATCGGCGTTATCGGCCGTGTCGCCCCCGAACACAAAGTGCGCATCGTCGAAGCCCTACAGGACAAAGGGCAAATCACGGCCATGACCGGCGACGGGGTCAACGATGCCCCGGCCTTGAAAACGGCCGACATCGGCATCGCTATGGGCATCACCGGCACCGAAGTCTCCAAACAGGCGGCCGTGATGATCCTCACCGATGACAACTTCGCTACCATCGTCAGCGCCGTTGAGTTGGGCCGCTCCATCTATGACAACCTGATGAAATATCTGCGCTTTCAGCTAACCACGCTGATGGGCTACATTTTCATGTTTGTCGGCGCATCCATCTTCAACATCAACGGTGGCGCGGTACTCACTCCCAGCCAAATTCTATGGATCAACTTCCTGGTTGACATTCCCCTGGCCCTGGGTCTGGGCATGGATCAGCCCTCATCAGACTTGATGAAGCGCAAACCGCGCCCGGCCGACGAAAAAATCATGGGTCGCAGCCAAACCATTGAATATAGTATCATCGGTCTGTTCATCGCCATCGCCCCGCTGATTGCCGCCAGTTTTGTGCTCAATTCGGGAAGCGGTGCATTGGGCCAAACCATGTTGTTGGTCACCTTTGCCTTGAGTCATATCTTCGTGGCCATGAGCAGCCGCAGTGAGACCGAATCCGTGTTTAGCCGCGACTTTCTACAAGGTAGGCAGTTCTTCACGCGTTTACTACTTTCTTTATTCTTCATTGTCATCGTCACCGAGTTATCCTTCCTGCAAAATCGCATGAACACCACCTCGCTGACCATTGATCAATGGGTGATCGCCGCCCTGCTCGCTTCGACTGTCTTTTGGGTCATGGAAATTGTGAAGTTTTTCAAAAGAAGAAGCGTCAACCAACAATAGCAGATTAAAATTGGACCAATCTTGAAGATTGGTCCAATCTAATTTCAATTGCCTCCATACGACAGCGTAGCATCATCCGTCATATATAGCTGGTAGCCTTTACCCGGCTGCATCTCGCCAATCTGGTTAATACCATATGCCGGCCAATATAGTTCACCAGCCCCGTTTTTGGCTAACAGCAAAGATCCGCTGATACTGTTTAGCACCTGACCAATTGGCTGCGTCGTATCCGAAAAATAGGGTACAAGATTCCATCCTCTCTGCAGAGAAATGGGCGTTTCATCCGGATCGGCCGGCGGACCGTAAAGTGACAGGGTATCCGCGCCTTTCATAAATATCTGATAACCATCCGTCACTTCCCATTCGCTGATATTAGTGATTGACATCGCCGGCCAATAAACCTGGCCATCCCCATTTTTGATTAACTCCATATTGGACGCAATATCGGCCAGCACATTCTCCATTGTGGAATCCACCGGGGCAACATATCCGGAAATCATTTGCCATCCAGCATCCAGGGAGATGATCTGATCGGGAGGCGGGTTGCCGTCCGAGTTTTCGGCGCAGGGAGTGCCACCCACGCCGCTGCTCGCCTGCCAGCTCGCCGCCAGGCTGTTGTTTGACGCCGGATCAATCAACTCTAAGGAGGACCCATCGCCATCAGGCTGCCAGGGCCAGCCGTCCTCGTCGTCATATTCCACTACATCGGCCGTCATCGCCAAACTATCATCCACTTGCAACAGTTCCCCACCATTGGACAAAGAGCCACTATCCCACTGGTAAACAGGGCAGCCCAAACCATTATACGTGTCCCCGTTCTTGGCCAGCAGCAGCATCTCCCCTGCCGGCAGCGTCGTCGAAACCGGGAAAGTATATGCAATCCCGGACACGACAGTGTAACCATCCAGCACCAGCGGATCGTCGCTGTTATTAATCAGCTCCAGGAATTCATAATCCTCATCATCTCCTTGCACATCCGCCGGGTTATAATGAATCTCATTGATGACGAGATCGGCCGCGGAACCGGCGCTGTTTTCTGCGCAGGGCGTCCCCCCCAGGGGCGAACTGGCCTGCCAACTTGCTGCCAGGCTGTTGTCCAGGTCCGGCCCAATTAGCTCTAGCGAAGGTCCGTTACCGTCCGGTATAGAGGTCCAATCCCCTTCATCATCGTAATCAACAAAATCAATGATCGTGCCTGGCCCGTCCTCTAACTGCACCATTTCTCCCCCGTTGGAAAGCGAACTGTCCTCCCACTGGAAGACCTGGCAGCTTAAACTGTTGTATGTCGTCGCATTCTTAGCCACCAGGATCATTTCACCGGAGGCGATGCTTGTGGCTGCGGGGAAGGTGAAATCTATGCCATCAGCAAAGGTAAAACCGCTTAAATCCACGGCTTCAGGGCCATTGTTCAGCAGTTCAAGAAACTCATAATCATCATCCGCACCCTGGTCATCGGAGGGATTGTAATGCAGTTCATTGATCACGATGTCCGGCGGCGGTCCGGTCGGTTCATAAACGGCCGTAACCGTAAAGTCTCCACTCAACATGATAAACGTTTCCTGGTCACTATTCCCCAGTTCCGTCCATTCCACAAATTGGTAACCGGCCTGTGGCAGGGCTTGCAGGCGGATCGGAATACCCTCAAAGTAGGGACCACTGTAATCCGGCCCCGGAACCTCCAGACCGCTGACCGCAACTGATCCGCCATCGCTCGTATTCACCGTCAGGTTAACCGTTCCGTCAAGATTGAAGTATTGGATTAAATGTAGCGTCATCTCCGCTTTTCGTTCGCGCGCAAAAGTGCGCATCTCTTCTACTTTTGTCAGCCAGGTGTCCATCGTCGGTTGGCCCCATCGCTGCCCATGCCGGCCGATCTCCGGTTCGACCGTTCCCCGGATGCTCTCTAAAATGCCCAGCACCCGGTCCGTTTCGTAGGTGGTGTTCATATGCCCGGCCATGCGCTGCAGCCACTCATCGCGAAACGTCGGGTTCTCGATCATCTTAGGGAAAACAATCGTCGCCCACTCCTTACCGGGATAATCCTTGGTCGCCACATTCATCATCCGTTTATTAGGATCGCGCCACGCTTTATCCAGGTCAAAAAGCATCCAACGCCACTGCTCATTTTCCTGTCGCGGACGCCAGAAACGAATATTGTTATCCGGCCAATCTCCATTGGCCGAATACATTTCGGCAATCAGATAGTTGATATATTCATCAATATCAATTCGTGCGGCGACATATTCATAATTCTCCGGTACAGTCAAATCATTGTTCTTGATAAATTTTTCTAGCTGAGTGTAGGCTTCCAGATCCCCTTCTCTGACCTGCCAGCGATTATTAATCAGGTCAATATCGGTTTCACCATGATGATAATCAATATAATCATCATTGAGCTTTTCACGGATATTGTGAATTCCCCAATATTCCCCATTGATGAATAAAACCGCCGGACGGTAAGCCTGTTTGTCAATATCCATCCGCCCATCCAGAAGGGTCTGGACAAAACCATCGCGGAACATCGTCTCCACCTGGTCTTGTGATGACGGCCGTAACAGAAATGTCTTAAATTCAGTCAAATAGAAGTCAGGGAAAAGCTCATACTCCAGCTTATTCGCACCATAACGGCGGTCCAGCTTGATATCAAGCCCTTTGATATTCAAAGATCGTCCGCAGAAGCCGAAAATTTCCACCCCGCTGTTGAACTTAAATCCCAGGCTGCCATCTGGCTCAAAAAACTCCAGGCTGATCGGCCGTTCCCATGCCTGGAAATAATTCGCCGTTCCCGCCGGACAACCGATATCAACCCCATTATTTCCACGCACATAAATTCCATTCATATCATCAAACAGATGATCGGGATCAGTGACAAGCGAAAAAATGGGCAGGTTACTGCCGTCATCCATGAAATAGGTGTGGGTCACCACCGGCCCATCCAGCTTGCCGGCTTCAAATGCTCGCGCGCGGACGATGCTCGTTTCACTAATGAGGATCGGGCCATTGGCCGTCGGCGAGTTGATCGTGGGCGGCGTGCCATCCAATGTGTATGTGACCGTCGCATTCGCTGATGGAGGCGTGATCGTCAGGTTAAACGGATCGGTATAAAAACCCCCTTCCGCTGAAAACAGCGCCTCTCCAGCCTGCTCAATGTTAGCCAGACCGGGTGTATTATTCGGCTCGCCCGGTGTTGGCTGCTGGAAAAACAGCCAGGTCGATCCGCCATCAGGCGAACGGCCGTAGGAGACATCCGCCACCTGATCTGCATAACTGAGACCATCCACCAGCGTCAAATCAGGCATAAACAGGCCGACTTCCTCTCCCTGGTGTTTCAGCCTAAAATTGGTATGGTTGCGATGATCCTCATCATCCAGCCAGAACAAAAAAAACTCCCCCGGATCGAGCGTAAAATTTCGCCTGATCTCAAATTTGTCCGGTTCACTCAAATCATCGGTCAAATAATAGCCATTGAGATTCACCGTGCTGGATCCGGCATTATAAATTTCGACCCAATCCACATAATTGTTGTAATCCGGATCGCGTAGATATTCCGCATTGGAAGCCATGAATTCATTGATAACCAGGTTGGGAACGGCACTGTATGTTTTCGGAACGCCAAAGAGCAATAAAAGCGGTAGGATCAAGGCACCGAACAAGACCTTTCCCGCCTTTCCCATCAGATGACCAAAAATAGATCTCTCGCACATTGTCCCATCCTTCTCAATGACTTTATCGCTTCCCCGCCATGCCGGCCAGGAAAAAAAACCAACCCCTACAGTATAACAGAAACCGATTTTTTGAGGTTCCCTTTCCGCCCACCTCGGTCATGAAAAATGCCTAAATTGCTCCCTTTTCCACCCCCAATAAAAAAGCAGCTGCCAAATTGGCAGCTGCCATCAAAAGTTAAACTAATGAAGTAATTCTAAAACTTAACGAGGCCAGGGACCCAGGATAACCGTGTCTACCACATGGATGTAACCATTATCGGCCAGGATATCGGCGATGATCACCCGCGAGTCATCATTGACCCACAGTGAATCATCAAAAAACTTCAAGCCCGCCAGTTGGCCATTGGCCATCGTCACATCACCAAGTTTTGTCTTGGCTTTGTCCGATGACACACTGCTGTCCAGGGTATGGTATAGTAAAATGTCGGTCAGTTCTTCCGTGCTGAATGTGTCGGCAACGTTAGAGGCATCGACGCCCAGTTTAGCGAAGGCATCGTCTGTTGGTGCAAACACGGTCCATTCGCCCCCGTTTAGGGCATCAACCAGACCGGCCGCCTGAGCAGCCGCAACCAGGGTGGTGAACCGGCCGTCATTAACAGCGATACCAGCAATGCTGTTAGGGTTGAGCGTAGGTACAGCAGGTTCGGCCGTGTCCGCGACGTCCTCATCCGCCATATCTTCACCGGCCATGTCATCGGCGGCCGTCTCATCCATCATCTCATCGGCAACCATATCGTCAGCCATTTCCTCAACGACCATATCATCAGCAGGGCGCGGCCACGGGCCTAAAATAACCGTATCGACGACATGCACACGGCCGTTCTCAGCCAAAATGTCAGGGATGATCACCCGCGAATCATCATTGACCCACAGCGAATCATCAAAGAATTTCAATCCGGCCAACGCACCATTAGCCATAGTAATATCGCCAAGCTTCGTCTTCGCTTTATCTAAGCCAACATCACCCTCTAACACATGGTAAAGCAAAATGTCCGTCAGTTCTGCGGCACTGAATTCAGTGGCTACATTGTCGGCATTCAATCCTAACTTGGCAAACGCATCATCCGTCGGTGCGAACACGGTCCACTCGCCACCTTGTAACGTATCGGCCAGACCGGCGGCCGTCGCCGCGGCGATCAATGTGCTGAAACGGCCGTCCTCGACTGCAATCTCAACAATATTCTGCTCTTGTGCGCTGGCCATCGGCACAATCATGGCCACGAGCAATACAACAATCAGTAATACTTTAGAAATACGTTTCATGAGAATTTCTCCTTTGTGAATTATCAATCTCAAATTTGTAGCTGCTAGTAAATAGGAAATGCTGCTCTGAAATTAGGAATAACTCCGCAGCAGGTTGATTGGCAGCAGCGAATTTAGTATACAAGCCTTGTTTGCATTTTGTATATATATTGCACAGATTATGAAAAGGTTCTCATCTTTTTTGGCTCCTTGGAGGCCGATCACGCATGATCTTCTACCTAATATAATGCCTATTCACCCCTTTTTCACGATAGCTCAGCCCCTATTAATAATGATTTTTTATAATTTTCTTGCCATCTAAGCTCGAAAGATGCCTCGACAAGCTCGGCATGACACAGGCAACAATACTTTTTTGTTGATACTTAGCCCAATCTGCGTCTTACCGGGCGCGCCAGGCGTGATGTATAGTTTAACGTGTCCCACCCTAGGACAATACAAGCGTTTTCACACCCATTAGTGTAAGTTGTAAAGTAAGGTTTCCCACCTACCCTATACATTGGTATATTAGGTGCATTCAGAGAAAAAGCGGCTTCGGAAACAAAACCAGGAGAATTTCATGTCAAGAACTCGTCCTCTATCTATCGCAATCTTCATAATAATATTGGTCATGGTGACCTTACTGTTGTCTCTTAATGCGCAACCGGCTTCAGCAGCCAATATCATCGTTAATGAAACAAATGATGAACTCAACAATGACGGTGATTGCTCCCTGCGCGAGGCGATCCAGGCTGCCAACACCGACTCACCTGTCGATGGCTGCGATCAAGGTTCCGGCCCGGACATCATCACCTTGCCTGCCGGCACCTACACCTTGAGCATCGCCGGCGCATCAGAGGATCTCAACCAGACTGGAGACCTGGACATTAGCGATAGTCTGACGATCAATGGGGCCGGGGAAGCAAACACAATCATTGACGCCAACGATCTTGATCGTGCCCTGCATATCACTAGCGACAGCGCGGTTGTCGAATTCAATGATTTCGCCGTTGATAATGGCCAGGCGCCCGACGGCACGACCGGACCTGGAGAAAATGGTGGTGGCATCCTGGGTGGCGGAAACCTGACCCTTAATAATTTGTCGATCACCAATAATGCCACCGGGAATGGCGGCCTTTCCGGGGGCGACGGAAGCGATGGCGGCAGTGGGGGTGGCTTGTACATGCCCAATTCGGCGGTATCCTTGAACATTAACAACACTTTTTTCGGCGGCAACAGCACCGGCGTTGGGAGGGATGGAACGACAGGTTCCGGTGGCAATGGCGGCTACGGCGGGGCGATCTATACCGGTGTTACAACCATTATTTCCGACTCAACTATTAATGGCAATACAACCGGAGTCGGCGGCGCCTCGACTGCAGCCGGACAAAGTGGCGGGAACGGTGGTCACGGGGGTGGGCTATTTGCTTCCTCAAATGTCGCTCTCCTGACGATTAACGACGATACGCAAATTATTAACAATCGGACCGGTAATGCCGGGGATGCGGGCGGCGCCAACGCTTTCGCCGGGAATGGTGGGGATGGTGCTGGGATCGTTATTGCGGCCGTTGATACCATCATTAGTGACGCAACGATTATTAGTAACAAAACAGGGGATGGGGGTGCTAGTGCACTCTTTGTTGCCGGGGATGCCGGGGATGGCGCCGGAATCGCATTTCGTAATTCGGCTGGAACTGCAAGCATTAGTGGGGATACCTCTATCAGTAACAATTCGACAGGGAACGGCGGTGAAGGCAGCTTGTCTGGTGGGAATAGTGGAAATGGTGGGGGAGTTTACATCGGCAATGTGGACGTCACCATGACCGGGACGACACTTGAGAGCAATCAAGCTACGGGTTCTACCATCATCAACAACTTACCGGGAAATGGTGGCGGCATTCATGTTGTGTTTTCCGGCACACTACAGGCGGACGATCTGATTTTAGAAGATAACGCTTCCGATGGATTAGGAGGCGGGATAACTTTGGATGGTCCAGCCGCTGTCACGCTTAACAACTCAATATTAATTGAAAACTCAAGCGAGCTTGGCGGCGGTATCAGCGCCTCAGGGGGAAGCTCCTTATCAATCACAAACAGCACCTTAGAGAGCAATACAGCCGATAGCAATGGAGGCGGTCTATATGTTTCCGGCAATGCCGAGGCAGATGTCGTTGACGTTACCATCGCAGATAATTTTGCCGGCAACGATGGTGGCGGCATCTATTCCACTGACTTCATCAACGCTAAAACCTTGCAGGTCGCTAACAGCACAATTAGCGGCAATGAGGTCGATGACGAAGGAGGTGGCATCTACCTGGACGGATTTGCCGGCGCGGAGTTGAGAAATGTAACCGTCACGAACAATACCAGCAACATGACGAATGGCACTGGAGGTTTGTTCTATAGCGGGGATGCACTCGAAATGGCCAATACGATTATCGCCGATCAGGCCGTCGGTTTTGATTGTGGCGTAACATCAGGCACAATTCCCACTCTCGGTAATAACCTGGACAGTGACGGCACCTGTCTGACCGTGCCTGCCGCGGGCGACATACCCAACGGAACGGCCGGTCTCGCTCCGCTGCAGTTCAACGGTGGCCCAACTCAAACGCATGGCCTGCTAAGCAGCAGCGATGCCATCGATAATGGGAATGATGGCTCAGCCCTCGATCCCGATGGTGCTGCCTTAACCACCGACCAGCGTGGTGGGAGTTTCGCGCGCATCGCCGGAACCAGCGTCGATATTGGCGCATTTGAGTTGGACTGTGCCTCATTTCCCTACCTGGTCAGTGATGAGGAACAATTGAATAAGGCCATTGCCTGCTACAATGTCTTAGACACAGCCGGCGTCTATACGATTGAGTTGACGGCCGATATTCTCCTGAGCGCATCCACCTTACTCATCTTCAACCAGGTTGTGCCCGACGTGGATTTGATCATTGAAGGATCCGGTTTCATCGTGGATGGACAGGAACAGGTCAGACCCTTTGAGATTGATGGGGACAACGATATTGAATTTCGTGATCTGACGATCACCGGTGGAAATGCAGAGACTGATGAGTCCTTTGATCCGCTTGGAGGTGGCATATTGCATTTAAACGGTCGTTTGACTCTCCTGCGCAGCAATGTTATTAACAACAGGGCATTGTTTGGTGGGGGAGTAGCAAGCCTGGGTGATATGACGGTCTTGAACAGCCTCATTGAGGGTAATTCGGCCGAACTTGGTGGGGGAGTAGCATCCCTTAACGAACTCTCCATCATCGCCAGCACCATTAACAAAAATGAAGCCGATGTCGGAGGCGGCGGCATTTATATGGTAAATCAATTCATCCCGCCAACACTGATTGTGCAAGACAGCACCATCAGTAACAATCGTTCCCGAGATGGTGGCGGCATCAATCTCGAATACTCGGGCACCAATGGTGATTACTTCGCTGAAATCAGCAACAGTACCATCAGTTTCAATGTTGCCAAAAATGATGGTGGCGGCCTGTTCAACAACGGGTTTAAAGCGACCGTTCGCAATTCGACCTTCCTTGATAATCAAGCGCTTAATCAGGGGGGGGCCATTGCTTCCGGCTTCCTGGCTTGCTTCTCCGGTGATGTGCAAGTATTGTTGGTCGACGGCAGCAGCAAGCCTATCCGCGAAATAGAAGTTGGTGATGAGCTGATCAGCTATGATTTCGCCACCGGCCAACAGGTCACCAGCCAGGTCACCGACACCTTGCAGCGCTCAGTCAACCAACTGCTGCGCATCAATGGCCTGCACGTAACACCTGAGCACCCCTTCGCCACCGGTCCTGACGAGTGGACCCGTGCCGCTGATTTGCGGATTGGCGACCGTGTGCTCAACGACAGCGGCTGGACGACTATCACCAGTATCGAAACCGTCGAAAAGAGCACTGAAGTATTCAATATCACCACCAGCGGCCCTCATAACTATTACGTCACGGACGGCGAATCTACATACCTGGTCCACAACAAACAGATCTCGCTCGATAACGGTGACATCACCCTTTACAATAATATCATCACCTTCAGCATTGGTGGTGATTGCTATATCACTAACGATGTTTTCGGCAGCAACAACCTGATCGATGATTTCGCTGCCGGCGATTGCAGCACCGTATCCACGGCCGCAGTCAGCGGATTATCGTTCAGCCTGGCCAATAATGGGGGGCCAACCTTAACCCATGCCTTACTGCCGGGCAGTAATGCTATTGACTTTGGCGACGATGCCGAAGCCCTGGACAGCGGCGGGGCTGCCCTGGTCAATGACCAGCGAGGAAGCGGTTTTTCCCGCTTTATCGGCGCTAATGTCGATGCCGGGGCATTTGAGTTTGAGGAATGCCCCACCTTCCCCATCACCGTCATTAATGAAGTTGAACTCAACCAGGCCATCGTTTGCTACAATGGCCAAACAACACCAGGAACCTATGCGATCATCCTCGGTGACACGATCCCGCTGAGCGCCTCGACGGTTATCATCGACAATCCCATTGACGGCATCGACCTGGTCATTGAAGGTGGCGGAAATGTCGTGGACGGTCAGGATATTCCCAACGTCTTGCCCTTCTACATTGCCGAAGATTCCGATGTGACAATGAACAATATCATCATCACGGGTGGAAATAACCCCGATGGCCTTGGTGGCGGCATCTTCAATGAAGGCATACTAACGGTAAATGACAGCTTGATCACCGGCAACCATGCCCGTTCGGGCGGCGGCATTCGTCCTAACAATTCCTTAACCTTAAATCGCACCACAGTCAGTAACAATAGCGCTTCCTTTGCTGGCGGCGGCATCGGCAGCGGCTCCGATGACATCTTTGTACCCGTGACGATCAACGCCAGCACGATTAACGGGAACAATGCGCCGAATGGCGGTGGCATCAATACCTTTGCTACCGTTTTGAAAATCGCCAATTCAACGATCAGCGATAATACGGCCGCTGAATGGGGTGGCGGCATGAACATCACCGGGCTGAGTACCCTGCAAATGAGTAATGTTACCATCACGGCTAAC
>JANQGC010000103.1 GCA_028277515.1 Anaerolineae bacterium | reverse complement strand
CCTGCAAGTCGACCTGGCATTGGACCGCCTTCTGCGCATAGGTGCTGTCCGGGTGAAAATAAGTCGATCCATGATCCCCCTCAATGACGGTAATCGTTCCGCCAGGTTTGAGCACCTCTTTAAGCGCTTGCAACGCGCCAATAGGATCAGTGAGGTGTTCGAGGACAAAACAAACAAAAATATGGTCGAAGCCAGCCTGGTTAAAGGGGAGATCGAAAATGTCCGCTTGTTGGAAGGTGACATTTTTGTGGCCGGCCTCATTTATTTTCGCTTGTGCCTGGGCCAGGGATTCGGCCGAGATGTCAATGGATGTGAAATGGGCGTCCGGACTGTATTTGGCCAGTGTGATCGTTTGCGCACCCACGCCGCATCCTGCTTCTAAGACCTTACTGCCCGCCGGGTAATAAGTATCGGAGTGCAGAAGTTCAACCAGGGTTGAGGCCTGGTCTTGCAGGCGGGTATTTTCTTTTAAGTGGTACCCGTGAATGTAATTATCTTTCATATTTGCCGATTATACACGCCCAACGTTGAACAGGTGAACTGTAGAACAAACATTCCTGTTTGCGCCTAAACAAACAGGAATGTTTACGATATGGGGCGCGATAGAAAATCGCAGTTACTTGAGCAATTCGGCCGTTTCCACCATGCGGATGAACTCGGCGCGGTAGCCGGCTTCGTCAACGCCTTTGCTTTCCTGGGCTAATTGCAGCACCTGGTCGAAGGTAGCGTCTCCCTTAAATTGGGAATCGCGCAGCAGCATGCCAAACGCGGCGACGGCCGCTGAGAACTTGAAGTTATCCGAAACTTGCTCTTCAGAGACGGTTTCTTCAAGCACCGGATGAACCATCAAAATGCTTTCCTCTCCATCAGGCTTCTTATAGCGAAACTTGACGTTCATCAATTCGTTGCCGGCCAACGCTTCTTCAGAAATATTGCTTTCTTGATATTTCAATTCGGGTGTCGGCCGCAGCTCTTCATCAGCGCCGGCAGGGATGATTTCATAAAGGGCGGTCACAGAATGCCCCGCACCCAGTTCACCGGCATCCTTGGTGTCATCATCAAAATCTTCCTTAGCCAGCAGCCGGTTTTCATAGCCAATCAAGCGGTAAGCCTGCACTTTCGCCGGATTAAATTCAACCTGGATTTTGACATCCTTGGCGATAGTCAGCAGCGTGCCCGCCATTTCACTGACCAGCACCTTTTTAGCCTCGCGGATGTTGTCGATATAGGCGTAATTTCCGTTGCCTTTGTCGGCTAACTGTTCCATCTTGGCATCTTTGTAATTGCCGGTGCCAAAGCCTAACACGGTCAGGAAGATACCTTCTTCCCGCTTCTCTTCAATCATACGCACCAGTTCGGCATCGCTGGATGGCCCGACATTGAAATCACCATCGGTGGCCAGGATGACCCGGTTGTTGCCGCCTTCAATGTAATTCTCTCCGGCCAGTTCATAAGCGAGTTGAATACCTTCGCTCCCGGCCGTGGACCCGCCGGCTTCCAGCATATCCAAAGCCTGGATGATAGTTGCCTTATCCGCCCCGGAGGTTGGCGGCAAGACGGTCCCGGCGGCCCCGGCGTAGACGACGATGGCCACACGGTCGCGCTCCACCATCTGGTCGACCATTAGCTTAAAACCTTGCTTGACCAGGGGCAGCTTGTTGGCATCACTCATCGAACCGGAGACATCTAACAGGAATACCAGGTTGCTGTTGGGTAGTTCATCCTTGGGAACGTCCCGACCCTGGAGGCCAATATGGGCCAGGATATGATCCGGGTTCCAGGGGGCTTGCGAAAGCTCGACATTGATCGAAAAGGGGTGCTCATCCTGGGGCTGTTCGTATTCGTAAGTGAAATAATTGATCAACTCTTCAATGCGTACGGCGTCTGCGGGGGGCAGGCGAGAATCATCAATGAAGCGGCGCACATTGGAATAAGAGGCGGTATCAACATCAATTGAGAAGGTAGATAAAGGATTGCCCAGGGCATCCAAAAACTCATTCTCATAGATGCGGTCATATTCTTCCGTATTAAATTCCGGCGGCGCTTCGGCGGACATTGGCTCACTTTCTTCTGCTGCCACCTCCATTGCCACCTCCATATCAGCAGCAATTAATTCCTGGGTTGGCATGGGCGGTGGCGCTTCTTCAACCGGTATGGGTTGCTGCGACGCTTCCTGGGAAATAGTGGCTGGGACGTTATCCGTGATGACTTCCGGAAGGCTCTCCCCGGACGCCGCGCAAGAAATTGTGAAAAATGTAAAAATTACCAAGATGATCAGGGTGTTGGATATACGCTTTGTCATTGTTCTTCTCCTTTGTGTGACAAAATTGAACCTAGCTTTAGTTTAAAGACTGAAAAGCGGGTCAATTGGTTCCATCGCAAGCTACTGTAGAACAACCTTTCCAGGTTGTTCTCGGCGCAAAAAAGGCTTTTTGCGTTACAGGCGCAAGCGTGTAGAACAAATTGCCTAATTTGTTCACCGCAAGCTAGAAAGCATGCGCAACTGTAGAACAACCTTTTCAGGTTGTTCCATCGTGGTATCATATGCCGGATTGAAGGGAATGAAATTTACACATTATGAAGAAAAACGAGACATTATCTAAAGGTGTAAGAGCATGAATAGGCGTCGTCATATTCAAGATATGGCGGTTGCCGGGCTGCTCTTTGGAGCCGGTATCGCTATTGGCAGCATCCTGGCCATCGGCCTGATTAATAATGAGGCCATCGGCTCGCTAACGGAAATTGTCGGCCGACTTCAGCTTTTCCTGCGGCTGCTTTTCGCCATTTTTTTGTTGTTTGTTTTTACCGGTCTCAGCGGAGGAGTTGGCGGGGCGATTGGCGGTTGGGGATTGGCGCGAGTCAGCCCATTAGAAGACAAACGCCACGTGATCTGGCGCACGGCGTTAGCGTTTTTCATTACCCATGCGTTGTTGATTATCCCATTGATTCTCGCCAGCATGGTGATCGGCTTTCTCAACCAGAATTTGGATGCGCGTTTCGGCCGTTTACCCACTCTATTTTTTGTCTATGGCCTGATCTATGGCGCATTAGCCGGACTTATGTTGGGCTGGCTGTTGGTTGGACTGAGAAATTCACTGAGTATTCTTCTGGCCTCCGCAGCCGGATTCGCTATTGGCGGATGGCTGGCCGGGGCAGCGCTCTATTTCTTTGCTCAAGACCCGCCGGCCAACCGCTGGTTGATCCTGTTAGCCGTGACCTTCGTTCTTTTCCTGTTCGGCGGCGCAGGAGGAGCGGCTCTAGGGCTGGTGATGCCATATGCCCATGAAGGGCGGGCGATTATTCCGCAGACCCAGACCTGGCGCATCATGCGCACGGCCGTCTTAATCATCATCGCTTTAAGTCTCTTATCTGCCCTGGCCAAGTTGATTGACACATTGACCATCAAGCCCGGCCGGCTTGCAGAAACGCTGCCCCTGACCACCGTAGGCACCCATTGGCAGGCGGTTGATGATGAATCGGCCGCTCTAAATCCTGGTGTGCTGCCCCCTTTGGAGATGGAGAGCCGTTTTGAGCAAATAGAATTATTTTGTGCAAATGGACAACTACAATTAGCTATCGCCGGCATTGCCCAGGAACTGCCCGAAACATTATTTTGCAGCGGAGATCCGCTGGCGGCCGTGGACAGTGACGGCCGTCTGCATCTGCTCTGGACCAGTGACCGTGTGCTGAAACCAACAGGGGAACTATCCGGCGGCCACTTTATCATGGAAGTCATTGAGCAGGATCAGGGTTGGAGCACCCCGGCGATCATTGCCCGCCCAGCGCAAGCTGTGCAGCCTCGTTTGTCAGTCCTGGCGGACGGCCGTTTGTTGTTGGAGTGGTCTGAAGGCGATCAGCAGCGGCAGCTCACCTATGCCGTTTATCGTTGTGAGGATGTGCCGCTAAGTCGCTTGAGCCAGATCGTATTTGATGTCGCCCGCCAGGAGAAATATCGACCTGTCGATGATCCTATCCCCTATTGCAAAAACCGGTACGAGCAGCTCATGGTTACGCCCAATCCCACCAACCCGGCCAGCGATGTCCCGAAAAGCAGTCATGGTGCTTTTGACCGGGTGGCCGAGCTTGTGCGCGAGGCGGATTATGAAGTGTTGTTCACAACGATGCAATGGGATGCGCCATCCGATACGGTCAGCCCAGGTGATACTTTGGCCGGGGCAGTTTTCGATCTATATGAAAAGGTGCGCGCCAATCCTGAGAATTATCCGCGAGGCATGACGGTGCGCATTATGTTGGGTAACTTGCCGGAGCTGGCTGTGTTTGAACCCACCAACCAGGTGACCCATCTTATGCAGGATTTGCATGATGCGGGGCTGCGCGAGATGGTCAATGAGGAAATCGGCTGGCGATTAGAGCTGGCTAATTATGCCGGCGCCTGGCCGCACGCGCACAGCAAGTTCCTGGTGGTAGATGGAAAATCGGCGGTGGCGGCCGGTTTTAATTACAGCTACCTGCACCTGGATAAAGAAGATCCCTCCGGATTGGGATTGAGTATGAACGACCTGGGTATCCAGATCAGCGGTCCTGTTGCCCAATCCGTAATGGCGGCTTATGATGATTTATGGTCCGGCTCCACACAATATCACTGTTCCCGCTTCCCGCCTTTGATCCTTATGTTTTGGTTCCTTTGGTGTGATGAAGTTGAAGCTGTCGCCGAACATGTGCCGGAAGTGCAGCGCTTTTACGTGACTGAAGGTGAGACAACCGCCTTTTCCCTGCATCACACGATGCGCTACCTGGAGTCGGATGAGGCGATATTGGGTGTTCTTGATGCGGCCGAAAACAGCATCGACGTCTATCATGTGAATTTTTCACTGAATACCGTGTGTGTCGTGATCACCCTATTGACTGGTTCTTGCCCGTTTGGCGACCTGGCGCCGCCATACATGCAAGCTCTGGCCAGGGCGGCGATTGAAAGGGATGTCCACATCAGGGCGCTCATGGAAACCACTGCTATGAATGGCCTGGAAAATCGCATGGCCATTCGTTGGCTGCAAAACGAGTTAGCGAAAAACGGAAAATCTGATAATGTTCAATTCAAGTTTTACAATGGCAAGATGCATGATAAATCAGCTTTAATTGATGATCAATTTTTGATCGTGGGCAGCCAGAATTTTCATTGGAGCGCCTGGGACACGCCCAGCCTGACGGAGTATAATATGGCGACTGATGATCCGTTAGCGATTTCCGACTTCAAGGGTGAGTTTGAGCATCAATGGGGACTTGGGATTCCTGTTGAAGAACAGATGCAGGTTTTAGAAAAGTGAGTGTTTCAAATTGGTAATAAAGAACTTTAATGTAGGCCGATTTGGTAAATCGGCCGGCGCGATTTACCAAATCGCGCTACATACTTACTCAAATGAAACACACCCTTTAGAAAATTAGACAAAGGATTGATATTAATATGGGTGTCATACTAATCGATATACTGGTGTTTTTAGGCGTTTTGTTTCTCCTGGTGTTGATTCTCACGCCCATCTTTTATTATTTCGATAAAGAAAAGATGGACG
>JANQGC010000344.1 GCA_028277515.1 Anaerolineae bacterium | reverse complement strand
TGTTTCTGCCTGGATGGTTCGTTTTAGTTCGATCAGCCGCTCCGGTTCAATGGAAACGAGCACCACATCATATATGGCCTGGGCGATCAAGCGTGAGCAGACGGAACCGATAGACCCGGTAGCGCCGATGATCATGACTTTGCCTTTGGTTAAATCGGTTGCGCCCATTTTGACGACAGCTTGTTTGGCCGCCTCCAGCGTGGCGGCAACGGTCAGGCTGTTTCCACTGGTGATGGCGATGTCCGATTCGTGAGCGACGGTGATGCCGGCGTCACCCACGACGCTGGTAAAAGCGCCTAAACCCATGATGCGGGCGCCACGCCGCGCCGCCATTTTTGAGGCCTGGTTCAATCTTTTGTAGGTAAAGTTTTCGCCGTGGTTCATCATTTGTCTGGGCGTTGCTGCCAGCGAGATAAGATAACCTTCAATTTTCTGCCCTGTTGTTGGCGATTGTCCACCAGTGATGCGGGATAAATACATGGGTGGGAAATAGGCTGCAACCGTCTCGACCAGGCTGTCCGGCAGAAAGCGCGTCCAGCGGAACAGATGGTGTTTATGAATAAAGCTGACATTGAGCGGGTGTATGACAAAGGCGAAGCGGTTGACTTCGGCCTCAGCCGACTGTAAATAGCGAATATGGGGCCGCCATTCAATTTCGGCCATCAAATCAAGATAGGTATCTTCACTTAGTTCGGCGCTGGAATCAGGACGAAGGGCGACTAATGCCGCTTCAATTGTTGCCGCAGACCAACGGCCGATCCCGCTGGTTTCAAGCATGGAGGGCATCATCGTGACGGCAATCGATGCACCGCGCCGGCCAAGCTCTTCTAGCTGAGCTTCGTTAGCCATTTCTACAACGACGGTTTTATTTTTTAATTTTTGCGGCGCGTATCTCAAGATGGGGCCGATATCACCGGCCAGGACATCCGCCCATTGAAATGAATCAGCATATCGTGGTGTGCCGGGAATGCCTGGCTGGGCATAAATGCGGCGGAAAGGGGCTTCTTTCAACTGTTCAAGGGTCGGACCGGCTGCCTGGTCCAATGTAAATCGCCCACCAACTCCTGGAAAATTGGGTAAAGCGAAATAAATGATGGGATCGGCGTAACGAATGTTTGTGCTGTGGCGGGAGAGGGCTTGAGCCAGACCTTTGTGGTTAATACCAGGGGTCATGAGGATGCGTTTCTGGCTAAATATTCCCGGCTCGGCGCGATCGGCGAGGATGACGCCCCATCGTTCCAGGCCGGCGCGAATGCCACGGCCGTCGACGACCGGTGTTTTTTCGGCATACTGTGGTAAGGTACGGCCGATTTCATGCTCTCTTTTTGCCGGACCCAGCTCCAATAGGGTAGGAAATCCCTCAAGGCCAATAGCATCAACCTGACCATCATATTCTGCAATAAGTTCGCCCGCTTTTTTAGGATCTCCGTTCGTGCCCAAACGAAGCAACTCAATATCATGATTTAGAAAGTGAACTTTTTCATTCGTGTTGTCATCATTCAAATGGATTATTGCGATTCTTTTCATGAAATTTTCCAACTCCGTAAAAACTAATCTGCCAAGCCCCTGTTAATGGTAATTCATTTCATAAAAGTTTTAAAGACAATTGTGGTGAGAGGGTACGATTACTTTTTGTGTATACTTTGAACAGGATAAAGTGCCGGCCCTACAATGCCTCGATCATTGGGGTAAGGGCGGGGCCGCGCGGTATGGATTGGTAGGGACCCCTTCATGTTGTATTCGCGCGGCCTCGCCCCATTTCGGCCGTTTTCATGATGCAGGCGGCCGTAAATTTCCGTGATTGTTGTAAAAATATATCTGAAATATTGAACCTTAAAACGAATAATATTGAAAATATATTTGACAATGTCACTGTCTTGTCACTAAAATAGGAATGTAGTTCACAAAATGTCATCTACAATACACTTAAACGTCACAAAAAAGCCCTGATGGGGCCAATATTACAAGTACTAGACAAAATACATAGAAAAAAATGTGTCATTTTATAGTTTTGCGCTATATTTGATAATGGTTCCGCAATCAGATCAAGGTGGAAAATTGGTGAATTCTAATCAGAAGCTTAACAAGGTGACCGTTATATGACACATTTGCTCGAAGTAAAAAATTTAGTTACCCGGTTTTATACAGAAGATGGCGTAGTCCATGCGGTAAACGGCATTTCGTATACACTGGAAGAAGGAGAATCTTTAGGAATCGTCGGCGAGAGTGGCTCAGGCAAATCTGTCGGCGTTTTGTCTGTTATGGGACTTATTCCTAACCCTCCTGGTCGAGTTGAAGAAGGAGAAGTCATTTTTAATGACCGAGATTTATTGAAAGTTTCCAAAGAAGAGATGCGCCGAATTCGAGGTCGCGAGGTTTCTATGATTTTTCAAGACCCGATGACCTCCCTCAATCCGGTGCTAACAGTCGGTCATCAGATGACAGAAGCGCTTAAACTTCATTTGGGTATGAATGATAGCCAGGCGAAGCAGCGAGCGGTTGAAATGTTGGATTTGGTCGGAATCCCCAATGCCGATCAACGATTATCCGATTATCCTCACCAATTTTCAGGTGGTCAAAGACAGCGTATTATGATTGCTATGGGCCTTTCCTGTAACCCATCTGTCGTGATAGCTGATGAGCCTACCACAGCACTTGATGTCACTATTCAAGCCCAAATTGTTGATTTGACCAAGCAGTTGCAGGAAAAACTAGGAATGGCTGTGATCTGGATCACCCATGACCTCGGTGTTGTCGCAGGGATGGTCGAAAAGGTAGCCGTGATGTACGCTGGTTATATCGTTGAAATGGGGCCAGTTCGTGATCTCTACTATTCTCCACGCCACCCTTATACGTTAGGTCTGTTACAGGCGATGCCGCAGTTAGATGTCGGCGATCAAGAGCGTCTCGCTTCAATTGATGGTTTGCCCCCCGATTTATTGCAAGAACCTACATGGTGTCCATTTCACCCCCGTTGCCCCTATGCAATTGATAAGTGTAAAGAGGAAAACCCTCCTTTGTTTAAT
This sequence comes from Anaerolineae bacterium, assembly GCA_028277515.1. The sequence continues at coordinate 13,955 of JANQGC010000344.1, read as the reverse complement.
GTGGGACCTCATCACACAGCGGCATGTTGGCGATGGGAAGAGATTTATGATGGGTTGCGATTTGGAGAGGAAATATGAGCCAGGCAAACGGGAAAGAACCATTAGTTAAGGTAACAAATTTAAAAAAGCATTTTCCAATCATGCGCGGTGTCTTTCGCCGTCAGGTAGGTGCTGTTCAAGCTGTGGATGGTGTTACCTTCAATATTTATGAGGGTGAGACATTAGGACTGGTTGGTGAAAGTGGATGTGGAAAATCAACAACAGGCCGGGTCATTCTACAGCTACTTGATGCCACAGAAGGCAGCGTTCAATTTCAAGGGACGGAACTAACCGATCTAAACAAGAGCGAAATGCGCAAAATGCGGCGCGAGATGCAAATGATATTTCAGGATCCTTATGCATCTTTAAATCCACGCTTAACGGTTGGCAATATAATTGGGGAACCCTTGGCGATCCATAAATTGGGAGATTCTAAAGAACGAAAAGCCCGGGTTCAAGAATTGTTGAAGGTTGTTGGATTAAACCCATTTTTTGTGAATCGGTACCCCCATGAATTTTCCGGCGGGCAGCGTCAGCGGATCGGTGTAGCCAGGGCATTGGCAACGAACCCATTGTTTATTGTTGCCGATGAGCCTATTTCTGCGCTTGATGTGTCCATCCAGGCTCAAGTTGTCAACATGCTGGATGAATTAAAAGAGCAACTGGGCTTAACTTATTTATTTATTGCCCACGATCTTTCAATGGTTCGCTATATTAGCGACCGGGTGGCGGTCATGTATTTGGGCCGGATTGTGGAATTAGGTGTAACGGACACTGTGTACGAACACCCTTTACATCCTTATACTCAAGCTTTGTTGTCAGCGATTCCTCTTCCTGATCCGGATAAAGAGGAGAATAGAAAACGCATTATATTAGAAGGGGATGTGCCAAATCCAGCCAATCCACCATCAGGCTGCCGCTTTCATACGCGCTGCGGCTACGTAACAGACATTTGCCGCGAAGAAGATCCTGAATTCAGAAATTTAGGAACTGAATCAGAAAGGCATTGGGTAGCATGCCATCATGCTGAACAATTTATTTAATTACCATTGTCACTTGATTAAAGGATGTGTTTCATTTGAGCAGGTATGTAGCGCGATCAGTGTGCCCTTTGGGTATTGCCAAATCGCGCAGGCCGATTTACAAAATCGGCCACCATTAGAGTTCTTTTTTACCAATTTGAAACACAACCTTTCGTAATGTGGTTAAATCAATAACTTTGGAACTCACTTGAGGAGGTGATGCTTTAGAGGTAGAAGAAGAAAGTAACACGTTGTTTAGTGAATCTTGTTTGTAAAAAATTTCCAAATTATTGGAGGAGTATATAAAAGATGTTAAACAAAAAGACTGGTTTACTAGTTTTTGCCCTGCTTTTCGGGGTACTGTTGGTTGCGTGCCAACCAGAAACAATTGAAACCGTAAGAGAAGTAGAGGTTACCCGCGTTGTAACTGAGACAGAGGTCGTTGAAGGCGAAACTGTTGAAGTCACCCGCGTGGTCACCGAAGTACAAGAAGTCGTCGTTACCCCCGAGGTATCCGAAGAAGAGATGATGGATGAACCGGTAACCCTTTACTGGAACTGGAGCACTGAGCCACCGTCACTCGATCCGGCTTTGGCCACTGATACGACTTCGGTTGATGCTGTTACGAACTTGTTTATGGGTCTGACCCGTCCTGACCCGGTTACCGGTGAAGTTTTGCCCTACCTGGCCAGCGACTGGGAAGTCAGCGAAGATGGAACCGTTTTTACGTTCAATATGCGCGACGACATCCCCTGGGTTAATTATGACCCATCAACCGGCGAATGGGCGCAAGAGGTTGACGAAGAAGGCAATCCTCGTTTCGTGACCGCCGATGATGTCGTATACGGTGTGAAGCGCACCATCGATCCGGAAACGGCATCGACCTACGCGTACGTACTTTATATCATTCAGAACGCTCAGGCCGTCAATGAAGGCGAAGAAGGCGTAACGCTTGATGATGTCGGGGTAGAAGCGCTTGATGAGACGACCGTTCAGTTCACACTTGAACAACCGGCCTCTTACTTCCCAGCAATTGCCGGCATGTGGGTTGCCAACGCGCAGCCGCAGTGGGCCATTGAAGAATGGGACAACAAGTGGACGGAAGCCGGCCTGATCGTCACCAATGGCCCAATGGGCGTTGAAGAATGGATTCATGGCGGAACACTCAATCTCATTAAGAACGAGTTGTGGCCAGATGCTGACCAGGTTCAGATCGAGCGCGTTGAAGGCGTCATGATTACCGAAGATTCGACAGCGTTTGCCATGTACGAGAACAATGAGCTTGATACGCAAAATGTACCGCAGACGGAAATCGATCGCGTGAGAGCGGATGCTGTACTGGGTGCCGAATTGGTCAACGCGCCAACACCCTGCACCTATTACTACGGCTTCGTTAACAATAAAGCACCTTTCGATGATGTCCGTGTCCGCCAGGCTTTTGTGCAATCCATTGATCGTCAGAGCTTGATCGACAATGTGACCAAGGGTGGACAAACTCCAGCGACTTCCTTTGCCCCTCCTGGAATCTTTGCTGCTCCGGAACCGGGAACCATTGGACTTCCATTCGATGCCGCTGCCGCTCAAGCTGCCTTACAGGAATACCTGGATGAGAATGGCATGACAATTGATGACTTCAACGCGATGGGTGTCACCTTGATGCACAATACCAGCGAAGGCCATGCCAATATAGCCGCTGCTATCCAGCAGATGTGGAGTGACAACCTCGGTGTGGACGTTCAAGTTGAGAACCAGGAATGGAAAGTTTACCTGGATACGATCAACAAAGATACACCGATCGAAGAAGTTCCCCATATCTATCGTCTCGGATGGTGCGCCGACTACGCCGACCAGAACAACTGGGTCCACGAAGTCTTCAATTCCGATGCTGGCGCCAACCGCCTGCGTCGTAACTGTGATGACGCCAACTGCTCCAGCGCTGGTACTTCTCAGTTCGACGAAATTACAGCGCAAGCTGCGGCTGAATCCGATCCGGCCGCGCGTATTGAACTCTATGCTCAAGCCGAGGAGTTATTAGCTGTTGAAGAAGCTGCTTATGCACCCATTTACCACTACACGACGGTGAATACGGTCAAGCCATGGCTGACTCGTAACTTCCCGCCTGTTGGTGGCAATGATTTCTTCACCTGGACCATCGATCAAGAGGCTCAATTGGAAGCCCGAGGTGGATAGTCCTTTGTAGTTGTGATGTGGGTGCCTGGTTGTCATTGAATTGTCATAGGCACTCACACCTTTTGTAAAGCGGACTTACAACTCGCCGTTACTGCGAGTTGTAAGTCTGGCTTTTCCCCCTCAAATATTATTACTTCTGAATTGGATTCCTACCTTCGCAGGAATAACATGGTGGCATACCGTCGATGAGAGCACATCCTCAGATGCAAGCAGGAAAGAGTTTCTGATTTTGTTTGAGTATGCGATCTCATCATAGGATCAAGTTGAAAATTTAAAAAAGGCAAGGACAAACGATGACTACTTATATTATTCGTCGCGTACTGGGCTTCATTCCCGTTTTGTTTGGTGTAATGTTATTTACCTTTGTAATGATCCGCTCTATTCCTGGGGGTCCATTCGATACCGAAAAAGGGATGCCACCCCAGGTAAAGGCCAATATTGAGGCTCAATACCACCTGGATTGGCCGATGTATAAGCAGTTTCTCTCTTATGTTTTTGGGGATGATATTGTGGCAATTATAACCGGCGATCCTGAAGCCTGGAATGGCACATCGAGAGGCATCATTCGAGGTGATTTTGGTCTTTCTTTACAGTATAGGGGGCAGACAGTGACTGAAATCATTAAAACGACCTTACCCACATCCGCCCAGCTAGGATTCCTGTCTGTCCTTTTTGCCGTAATCATTGGTGTACCCTTGGGGGTTATCGCCGCACTGCGCCAGAATTCCTGGGTAGATTATACGGCGACATTCTGGGCCGTCTTTTTCCTGTCTGTCAGCAATATTGTCCTGGCTCCTTTGCTCATCTGGATTTTTGCGCTGCGTTTAGGTTGGTTCCCGGTTGCAGGTTGGGGAGCTAATCCTCCTTACATATTGGGATTTATCCCTCAGTTGCAAGATTGGAACCTGGACTTTTTTCTGCACGCTGCTTTGCCCGTGTTCGCTTTAGGAACAGCGTCAGCAGCAGGTATATCGCGCCTGACGCGAGCGACCTTGTTGCAGGTGATTCGTGAGGATTATATTCGTACTGCCAGAGCCAAGGGGCTGCATGAACGGGTTGTTGTCGTCGTTCATGCTTTGAAAAACAGCCTGATTCCGGTCGTAACAATCTTAGGTCCCATTTTTGCTGCATTGGTTACCGGGACGTTTGTGATCGAAACATTCTTTGGGATAAACGGATTAGGAAAGCATTTTGTTCAAAGTGTGACCAATCGTGATTATACCTTGTTGCTCGCCGTGACGTTACTCTATTCAACATTTCTGGTTGTGGCTAATCTTATGGTCGACATAAGCTATGCCTGGCTCGATCCAAGAATCCGATATGATTAAAAGGTTAGATTATTTTTGCTAGTTTAAAGATGGATTACAAAAGGATTCAGGATCTGGTTGTTTTTTGCCAGGTATATTGAGTCTACCTGATTAAATTAAAGAGAGGTGATTTTATGGCTGTAGCAGAAATACCGGCAGGACAACCTGAGATAATTACTCGTAAGGAACGCAGCTTGTTCCAGCAATCGCTGCAGCGATTGCTGCAGAATAGGGTAGCTGTGGTTAGCCTTATATTTTTAGTGATACTGTTCATTATTGCTTTCATCATCGCCCCATTTACAAACGTTTTTCTGGATCCGTTGCAGCAAGACTTAACCGCCAATAATGCGGTGCCGGAGTGGATGTTGTTTTTGTTGCCGCCAGGGGCAGAAAATTATGCGACAATAAACAATGATTATATCCTTGGCGCAGACCATCTGGGACGGGATATTTTAAGCCGTACCATGCACGGGGCGCGGATTTCCCTTTCGGTGGCTATCGTAGCCAGTACGGTAAGCCTGCTTGTTGGCACGGTTTATGGCTTGATTTCCGGGTATGCCGGAGGAAGAACGGATAGCATTATGATGCGCATCGTCGATTTTATTTACGGTTTTCCCTTCCTAATAGTTGTGATTTTAATGCAAGCCTTTTTTAAGGCACAGGCCAGACAGGGTGCAACCGGAGTAATGGGAGCGATGGTATCCATTAATAATACCATGGGAGGCTTGTTTTTCTTATTCATTGCAATTGGATTGGTGAACTGGATTGGCATGGCACGAATCGCCCGTGGGCAGGTCCTGTCCCAAAAGAAGAAGGAATATGTGGAGGCGGCCGAATCAATAGGTGCTTCAGAAACAAGTGTGATGGGCAAGCACATTTTGCCCAATATTTTAGGCCCCCTGATTGTTGCCGAAACCTTGGCAATTCCCGGATATATCTTCACTGAAGCTTTCTTAAGCTTTATTGGTTTGGGTGTTGACCCACCAACGCCAAGCTGGGGTATTATGATTTCGGAAGCAGCGCGTGGCATCCGTTCTTTCCCCAATCAAGTTTTGGTCCCGGCTGTCATGTTGTCGGTGACGACGCTGGCTTTTAACTTTTTGGGCGATGGGCTGCGGGATGCCTTTGATCCCAGAATGAAACAATAGTTTTTACAAATAAAACAATAACGCTGACCGTAAAGCGTGAAGCGTGGGATATGATCTGGCGATCAAGTCTTACGCTTCACGCTTTCTTTTTGCTCGCAAATTCACTTTGTGTCTCAAATATTGTGTCTCTAAAATTTGACAACTTTTGTTAAATGGTTTTCGCTCATATGTCAAGTGAAAAGTTGTCAAATTTCTATGTAAATGATTTTGGTAACTGTGTGCTAAATGGTTCGTTTCTTAAGTGTCATAACAAGTGACTGTCACATTCGTTTGAACAGGAGTAAGATGAAAAAAAGGATTTTTCAGTCGAATAGAATTGTTTTTTTGTCAATTGTTGGCTTGATCCTTATTTTGGGATTATCGGCCTGCCAGGTTCGCCAAAAGGGACGCAAACCTTCACCTGATTGGAGTCGTAGTGTGCCAATTGGGGTGTTTGTGCGCGGAAATATTGACATGGCGGTTCGCCCGGATGGGGAGCAGGTGCATCTCGTCTGGCTCAAAGAAGAGGAAGAACAACATGTGGTTCATTATGTGCAAATGGATCAAACGGCCGACATACAAGTTGATCGCAACCTCTCCTTGCCGGCCGACCAACTCCGCAACCCCCACCTTGAACTTGCGGATGATTCAAACCTTCACCTACTTTGGTTAAGCCGTGACGATGGCGAGCGCATGTGGGATTTATGGTACAGTCAAATGAACCAAAATGGCGATCTCATAGGCCAGCCTTTAGAGATGGCCCCTGCAACTGACGATGTTAACACCTTTGTAATGCAGCCCGATGGCCAGGATGGAATTTTTATTGCCTGGGAAGCGGAAGCTGATGGTGCGATTTACGGTGCGCACCTGGATGCAGGGGGTAACTTTATTCAAGAGCGTACTCTACTGGTAGAAAACGGACGCGTCCCTGCACTTGCCACCAATGAAAATCAGCTCTATATGACCTGGCTGCAGGAAAATGAGGTTTATTTCGGTCAAATAGGGACGAATGACTTGAAACTAGAGGGTCAAGCAGTTACGACGCTTGCATTAAGTGATGGCAAGGCACTTGATGGTCCAATCTTAGGTCTCTCCGATGACTGGGCTTACGTTATTTGGGGAATATTTAATATTCGTGGCCTGGAGGCCGGAACAGGAACAGTGGAATACCTGGCTTTTCCGGCAGATGCGCCAATCGTTGAGAATGGCCAATGGCTCAAGATAGCCCCTGATGAAGCACAGCCGTATGCTCCATATGAAAGCGCTTACCAAATTTCCCAACTGGCCCCACCATCAGACATAACCAATAGCACAGATGTTGTCCGCGAGCCATTTGCAACCTTACCGCGGGGCAGCGAATTGGCTGTGGCTGCGTCAATCAATCAAGATTTCCGTTTGGATCGGATTACCCAGGTAGGTCTTTTGCTGTTTAAAGAAGGGGCGTTCACCGGTTATCAAATGGCTGGGAAAACGGAGGCGTTTTCACAGGAACCTGTGCTGGGTACGGATGATGAAGGCAACTTACATATTGCCTGGCGTGAAGGGGGCCAGGGTAGCCTGGCCTATTATGCAGTAACAGAACCGGAGGCTCGCGCCAACCTGGATCGCATGGGGGTGAACGACGTCGCGAATGTCGCGCTCAATGGTGGCATTGAGGTGGTGACCGGGATTCTCTTTTTCCCGTTAGCTTGCGTCTGGCTGTTTCCAGGCTTGTTTTTAATCGGTATCTGGCATTATTGGCGCGGTGAAAGCGATATGGACCAGCCGGCCACCATCGTCGTTTTGGTTATCTCAATTATCGTATCCCTGGTGATGAAGTTTCTATTCTTACCAACAATTACAACCTATGTTCCCTTTTCAGCCTGGATGGATGTCTCATCACGCTGGGAAACGATCCTGCGCTTCCTGGTACCTGTTATTACTATGGCCATTGGCCTGCTTGTGGCCTGGCGTTTGCACAAGCGAACACCCTCCGCGATGGCTTTTTTCTTTTGGTTTATCGCCACAGATGCTGTCTTAACCCTGGCCATCTATGGTGTTACTTTCCTGGGTGTATTTTGATTAAGCCCCAGGTAAGTGAAAGCACAGACGCTAGACGCATTTAAGGCGACACTGTTGTTATGAGTCAGAAGCAATGGCTGAGTTTATATACTGCGAATCTACTGCTGATTGTGCTGGCAGCCGGTGCGGTCATAGTAGGTGGGGACGGCCGTCCATCCACAAACTCGGCCGACGCCCAATCCGCAACAGCCCCACCGCTCATTGATGAGGATGACCTGGATGCTTTACTCCCCCCTGAGGCGATTCCAGCGATTGATGATCCCCAATTTGAAAGGGCCGCAGAAGCCGAGGATATCGGCGATGAGGAACGAATCATCGCCATTAATATTAATGGTGATGCCCGGGCATACCCGCTCACAATCCTGAGCACCCATGAGATCGTGAATGACCACGTCGGTGGAGAGGAAATTGCTGTCACCTGGTGCCCCTTATGTTATTCCGCCCTTGTGTTTGACCGTGAGATAAACGGCCGAACCCTGTCTTTTGGTGTATCGGGAAAATTACTGCAAAATACGTTGATTATGATCGATAGGCAAACAGGCAGCTTTTGGAGCCAGTTATACAGTGGCGCTATTGATGGCCAGTTTGCAGGGACCCCTTTATCCGTTTATCCGAGCATCCTCACCGATTGGGAGTCGTGGGCGGCCGAAAACCCTGATGGCTTGGTCTTAAGCAAAAAGAAAACGTGCGCTCAATTTAATTGCGGCACCTATGCTGATAATCCGCGTGGCAGTTATGCCGTAGACCCTTATGCCAGTTATTATCAATCGGCCGATGAGGGTGTCGTGAACCGTCAAATTCCACGGGATGTGGAGAGCCGCCGGCCAAAGCAGCTCGTTCTTGGCGTCCGATTAAATGAAGCGACACGTGCTTACCCTTTTTCGCTGTTGTCCCAACAGCCGGTGATTAATGATGAGCTGGCTGGAGAGCCGATATTGATCTGGTTTAACCCGGAGACAATGACTGGCGCGGCCTATCACCGGGAAATTGGCGGAGATGTGCTTACCTTCCAGGTAGATGATGAGGATCCAAATTTGCTGCGCGACCTGGAGACAAACAGCGTTTGGCTTGGCCCTTCTGGGAGAGGGGAGGCGGGAGAACACCAGCAAAGCGCCTTGTTACCATTAATATTTACGACGGCCTTTGAATTCGGCTGGTATGGATATTTTCCGCAAAGCGACACATATCGTATAGAATAAGTGGAAATCATAAAATAACTTCAAATATATAGGGGCGCTCACTTCACCATCTTCAAAAATGAACAAATAGGCTCTGTTTTATTAGCTTCACACGCCTAAAACTTCACTCTTTTTAGGACGATTCCCCTTTCAAGAGTATAATGCAATATATTAAGAGGCTGGGTTTAGATTACCCATTTGTGGTATAGATGAATTTAAAATCGACCGAGGAACAGGAATTACGATCCCAAATTCAGGCAGCAACTGAGCAGTTGTTTTCAACTGCTGACATTGAAGAGAGGATTGCTAAAGCGCTCTTAGCCGACGGCTCATTTCATGAAAACATCAGTGCAGGTGATCTAGAAGTTATCTTGCGCAATATCGTATATGTGATGTTTTCTCGCCAGAAAGTCGCCGGGAGGGAGATCGGCATCATACACAATATACCGATTCTGAATGTGGAAATTGATGAAGGCCAGGCCAATATTGATTTTGTCGTTCATATTCATAAACCGGTCATTGTTTTCCTGGAGTTTGAATATGCGCTGGTAAACCAAAGTGATGAAGGTAACCAAAGTTTATGCCTAAAAGAGGGTAGCTTGCGCATCAAAGAAAGTACCCGCCGTTTCGATGTAAAAGCCAAGGCAGCCATGAAAGCCATGAATGTGCCTAAAATAGCCAGACAGGAGATGTCTGATTTAAATCGTGTCATTCTTAAAACCTTGCCCGACCAGTTGGTCAAAAAGGGTGTCAGCGGTGACATTGACGAAATCAACTTAAATTTGAACAAGAACAGTTTGAGTATCGAGTTAAAAGGGAATTTTGTTGAATATTCTGATCAAGACTCGCTGCCGGCCGGGCCGAAAGAGGTTATAGAATAAGCGTCACTCCGCGGTTAATTGCCATTCCCAATCCAACATGGCGAATGACAGGCTGTCCATCCAGTGTCCTTTGATTTTTTCTTTTTCCCTTTCCCACGCTTCCTGACGCATACCAATTTTTTGCAAAACTTTTACAGACCCGATATTGTTGGCAATTGTCGTGGCCCAGATACGGTGCATTCCCAATTCTTCAAAACCAAACTTCAAGATAGCACGAGCCGCTTCGGTCGCATAACCTCGTCCCCAAAATTGGCGATCCAACTCATAACCGATATTCGCCTCAGCCAAATTGAAATCATTAACCCTTATCCCACAGTTGCCAATGAGTAGTTCACTCTTTTTCAAACATATAGCCAATTGGAATGTTTTTCGCGGCCGTTCTTCTTGGGCAGCAATGAACATTTTTATGAACGCCTGCACGTCTTCTTTTGAACGTGTGCGCCAATGATAATAGCGGAGATATTGAGGGTCTGATTGGTAAACTAAAACACGGCGCCAATCATTGGCAACAAACTCACGCATTATCAACCTATCAGTTTGTAAAATCATCCCAAATCTCGTTTTCTCGTACCAATATGAGAAACGGCCGCCCATCGCCACTCTTTTCAAACTCTGATTGGACCGCAAAGCCGAATTTTGCGCATAAACGTTGAGCACGTTTGTTGAACTTAGCTATGGTGACCCGCTGTTTTTGATGGGGGAAATGCTGATTGGCAAAGTCAAAAACGGCCGCGGCATAAAGATGGCCTTGTCCTAACCCGGTCAGGTCAGGACGCAAACCCATACCAATATCGACTGCATCTTCATCATAGACGCCACCGGGAACTTGGGCGTCTGCTCCGAAGTTACAAAACCCAATCATTTCATCAGTTTCATTAGCGATAGCAAAATAACCACTCTCCGGGTCCATGAAAAAGCGAAAATCTTCCTCCTCACCGGTAGAAGACATATTGTACATGTCGTAAGGCTCGCTATATTCCCAGGAGAGGAATGTGCGAACTTCTTCAACAGTAAGGGAACGAATTTGAATACTCATATTTTCAAAGGTTTTCCCAAGTGACAGTCACTTAAATCGCAACCCTCTCTGCATAGAAGAAATAAGTGACTGTCACTTTATCGACTAAATAATACAAAATAAAGCGAGAGAGGCCAAAGACAGTTGAGGAAATGATGTAAAAAGTTGAAACTTTTGTTTACGATTGACGTATATATTAGTAAAGAAACCCCACCTCTATCCTTTGGATGGTGGGCCGATTGTCGAGCATAAAATTGTCCGTTGGTCGGTCTGCTGCAAAAGCACTAAACAACGATTATTCACCAACACACGAATATAAGGACTTTGCTCATTAATACGGGTCATCGTTCAAGTATTATTATCAAGTTTACGGGTTCTTGTTAAAACTGGATTGCACATAGGGCGATTCCCAAGTTACCAATTATTGTGCCGCAATCGCGGCTGCGGATTGATGTAACCGAAATTTCAAAATTTCGCTCCTCGGCGCGATAAGAAATCGCGGTTACTATCCGACTTTGGAATCACCCAGGGGTTGCACAGCATATTGCGCAAGCAATATGAAAAAGAGTATAATTTTTTTAGCTCACTTTTGCTTTCCTCTGATTTGGTTTAGAAGGATAAGGGTAATTTTTCAGAGGAAGTCTGGGATTGAATCCAGGTGAGTAGGAGATTGATATGCAAGAATTCTTCTCGTCTGGTGCGTTAAATTTTGTTTATGCCGCAGCCGTTTTGGTTAGCTTCGTATTTGCTATTGTTACCTTGCTTGGTGCGGGATTCGGAGACGCTTTTGACTTTGATGTGGACGTCGACGCGGACAGCGGGCTCGATTTTATCAGTATCAGCCCATTTGGGTTAGCCATGTTCGGGGCAGCATTTGGGTTGACCGGATTAATCACACGATTATGGTTTGATATGAGTGCGGGGCTAAGCCTCCTCTTAGCCGCTGTCATCGGCCTCATTGTCGGCGCAGCCGCGCAGGTCCTTTTTTTATATGTGTTTGCTCCCAGCAAATCCAGCCATTACAGTTTAACGACTGACGCTGTTGGGCGGAATGCCCAGGTGATCGTCACCGTTCCTTCCGAAGGATTGGGCAGGATTACATTTGATAATGTGAGCGGCCGAGTTACCTTAGGTGCGCGGTCGGCAACCGGCAAACAAATCGTCAATGGTCAGGCTGTACGTATTGAGGAAGTGACCGGCCGTGTGGCGCTCGTCAGGCCGGTTGATGAACTAGAAATTCCCGAAGAATGGCCTAAGCTCAAATCCTAAAACTTTATCCGGCAAAAATTTGTTTTTTGAAAAGGTGGTTACAGCCCCTCATTGAACGTTACCTGTTGAAATTTCCCGGAAACTCAATTTTGAACGTTGCACTTAAAAATGGTCTAAGTTTCCGAGAATATGGGTCAGGCTTTGTTTTTATAGGTATTGGTAATTGGGCCATAGGGCGCAATTGCCTGGAGGTTGTTTTCGATGTTTGAGATTGCGGTCAGTATTATTGTTTTTGTGGTCATCTTTGTCACCCTGGCCATCGCCTATGCCAGCCGGGTCAAAAAGGTTGGGCCAAATGAAGTTCTGGTTATATCTGGTCGTGGTGAAGGAAGGCGCGATCCGGAAGCAGGACATATGAAGAGTAATTTCCGCATCGTCACCGGCGGCCGTTCGTTCATTTGGCCGGTGCTGGAGCGGGTTGATAACCTGTCATTAGAGATCATTACCATTGATGTGACCACCCCGGATGTGCCCAGTATTCAAGGCGTGCCGGTCACAGTTGACGGTGTGTCTCAGGTGAAAATCGGCAGCGATGAAAATTCTATTCGCACGGCTGCTATCCAGTTCTTATCTAAGTCAAAAGATGAGATTGAGCATATCGCCCATGAAACATTGGCCGGCCATCTACGGGCTATCCTGGGCACCCTCACCGTTGAGCAGTTGTATCGCGACCGGGAAGCATTTGCCCAAAAGGTGCAGGAAGTCTCCGGTGAAGATATGGCCAGCATGGGGTTGGAGATCGTCTCCTTTGTTATCAAGGATATTGGTGATAACGAGGGATATCTGGAAGCCTTAGGACGGCCGCGCATCGCCCAGGTCAAGCGTGATGCCGCTATTGGCGAGGCAGAAGCATCGCGTGACGCTACGATAGAAAGCGCGAAAGCTCGCCAGGAAGGGGAATCGGCAAAATTCAAGGCAGAAGCGCGTATCGCTGAAAGCCGCAAAGATTTTGAAGTTCAACAGGCTGCCTATCAAGCGGAATCTAATCGTAAAAAGGCGGAGTCCGATTTAGCGTACCGGCTGCAGGAAAATATTACCAACCAGACCGTAATGGCCGAGGAAGTCCAGGTTGAGGTTGTCAGTAAACAGAAGCAGATCGAAGTTCAGACCCAGGAAGCGCTGCGCAGAGAACAAGAGCTAGATGCCACCGTACGCAAACCTGCTGAAGCAGAGCGCTATAAAATGCAGACCCTGGCTGAAGCGCAGCAGTACAAAATTCAGACGGAAGCGACCGGTGATGCTCAGGCGATATTGCAAAAGGGTGAGGCTGAAGCGGAAGTATTACGCAAAAAGGGCCTTGCTGAGGCGGAAGTGCTGCGACAACAAGGTTTTGCTGAGGCAGAGGCCACACGCCAGAAAGCGGAAGCCTGGAAGGAATATACTCAGGCGGCAATCTTGCAGCAGCTTCTGGATAAATTGCCTGAGGTTGCTTCGGCCGTTTCTCAACCGTTGTCACAAACCGACCGCATCGTCGTTATCAGCAACGGCAGTGAGAATGGTGACGGAACGGGTACATCGAAAATCACCAAGGATGTCACTAACATTATTGCCCAGGTTCCGGCGGCCGTTGAAGCGCTCACCGGTATCGACTTAATGGCTGCCATAGCTGATTTGGCTGAGCCGAAAACTGCGGATAATAATGAGGAACCTGTGGAAATTGAGGAACAACAGCCTGAAGCATAATGCAAAAACGTGATTAGAATGGAAGCCCTGCTGCCTTTTTGAGCCGTAGGGCTTTTTTAATTCATTTTGAAACCAACTGACGATTTAGTATAATTATTCTTAACAAAGTAAAAGGAATAGTGACCTTCGGGGCAGGGTGAAATTCCCGATCGGCGGTGAGGTCCGCGCAGACCAAGCCCGCGA
>JANQGC010000302.1 GCA_028277515.1 Anaerolineae bacterium | reverse complement strand
GTGATGACGATGACCACCGACCGGGACACGTGGATTGCCGCGCACCCACGTTCTGATGGGAAAGTGCGCGTTCGTTCGTTAAATATTCCTGGTGAAGGGTTGTTCAGTCTGGGTAACATCGAACGAGATCGCGAAGCACCTTGGAGCAACTATGTAAGGGGGATGGCCGTGGTCTTGCAGCAGGCGGGTTATAAGCTGCAAGGGTTTGATGGTCTGATTCACAGTACGGTTCCGTTCGGCAGTGGCCTTAGTTCATCAGCGGCCATTGAAATGGCAACGGCCGTCACCTTCCAACAGGTTAGTGGTATTAATATCGACCCGGTTGAAATGGCCTTGTTGGGCCAACAAGCCGAAAACCAATTTGTCGGTGTCAACACGGGCATTCTCGACCAGTACAGTTCCGCCATGGGCAAAGAAGGATGCGCATTGCAGCTTGATTGCCGCGATTTGACCAGCAAGAACGTGAATATCGCTAAGGGACTTCGTGTGGTGATTTGTGACACGCGTGCCGAGAGGAACCTGGTGGGATCAGAATATGATGACCGCCGCAAACAATGCGAACAAGGGGTTACTATCCTTCAGCAGAAAGATCCGGCCATAGAATATCTCCGTGATGTCACCCTCAATCAATTCTATAAAAGCGAGCCAGATATGCCTCCGCTTGTTGCCAGGCGCTGTCGTTTTATCATCGAAGAGAACCAACGTGTGTTAGACCTGGAACCGGCGCTCCGATCGGGTGATCGAACTGCCTTGAATGCGCTTTTTGCATCCTCCTATAGAGGGGCGCGCGACTTGTTTGAAATTGGAGCCCCTTCAATGGAGGCGATGGTGCGGGCCATGCTGAGCGCGCCGGGGGTGGTTGCCGGGCGCCAGGCGGGTGCGGGCTTTGGTGGATGTATGGTGGCCCTTGTTGAAGAAGATCTCGTTTCTAACTTCTGCGACCATGTTGACCAGACTTATTTTGCCGAAACGGGCATCCAACCGCGCACTTTTCCTGTTTTGGCTGCACAAGGCGCAGCCGCTTTGCTCCCTTAAATGGTTTAAGTAATGTGACAGTCACTTTGGTCATTATTTGCGCGGCAATACAGATAATAAAGTGACTGTCACTTGTTAAGCTTAGAATAGGATATCTTTGATAAGGAAGAAGAAATATGGATAGCGAATTAGATGCATTATATGATGGCATAATCGATGGGGATATTGCCAGCACTCCTGGCAATGTGCAGGTGGTACTTGATGGCGGCATGCCGGCGGATAAGATTTTAAATGACATCATGATTCAAGCCATGGCTGAAGTTGGCCAACTGTTTGAAGATGGCGATTTTTTTGTCCCGGAAATGCTCACCGCGGCCAGGGCCATGCAGGCCGGCCTTGGCGTATTAGGCCCGCACCTGATTGAATCAGGCGTGGAGCCGATTGGCAAGGTTATCATTGGTACCGTCCAAGGAGATATGCATGATATCGGCAAGAATCTGGTTATGATGATGATGGAAGGGGCCGGTTTTGAGGTCATCGATCTCGGCATTGATGTAAAACCAGAGGCATTTATTGAGGCAGCCCAATCTATTGAGGTCAAGATCATGGCTATGTCGGCTCTGTTAACAACCACCATGCCAATGATGAAAACCACTATTGATGCCCTATGTGTTGCGGGCATTCGCGACGATGTGAAGATTCTGGTTGGCGGCGCGCCGGTTACAGAGGAATTTGCCGAACAAATTGGTGCTGACGGCTATGCGCCGGATGCCAGCCAGGCTGCGTCATTGGCTAAATCATTTGTTGTCAATGGTTAAAGCGTGATGAATTAGCCTGGCGATAACCACATACATAATCGACTTCAAAGGTTTTTGGCCAGGGCGTGGTTCTGGATTCGGGGGTGAGGTATTGCGGGTTTACGCCTGAGCAACAGTCTGATTTTATAGGAAATCTGGCTTTTGTCTCCCGTGTTATCAATTTGTAAACAGCGGTAAATCTGTTTACACTTCCTGTTAATATCTTTAGAAATTAATGGGTGTTTGTCGTGACTGAGCAACGAGGATTGTAGGTCGAATTGGTAATTCGACTGGCGATTTACCAATTCGCTTTACAGTTGACGGAGGTTTCCATGTTTGATGTGTTGGTGATTGGAGCCGGTCCGGCGGGGATTTCGGCGGCGACGGAAGCGGTGCAGTTAGGGGCCAATACCGCCCTGGTGACAAAAGATTATGTCGGCGGCATGGCCACGATGGATGGTCCTGTGCCGGTGCGCACCCTGGCCCATGCGGCGCGGCTGGTGCGCGAAGCCACGCACCTGGAAAAATATGGCATCGCCTCCGTGCCGCCCAAGGTTGATTTCCCAAAGCTGCTGGAACGGGTCAATGAAGTGGTCGAGGAAGTTTATGAGAGCATCCAGGGCCGCATTGAACTGGAAGCCAGGGGAGTCACCATTTATGAGCACGCCGGCCTGGCGCGCTTTGTTGACCCGCACACCATTGAAACTGAATCCGGTTTAACGTTGCAAGGGGAGAGAATCATCATCTGCACCGGGGGACATTCGCGCCAGCTTCCGGTTCCCGGCGCGGAACATTGTGTGACGCATAGTGACGCCTGGGAGTTGAAGGAAATTCCGGAATCGATGATCGTCATCGGCAGCGGCGGGACCGGCGCGCAGGTTGCCTCCATATTTAATGCGTTTGGCACCAAGATCCATCTCTTTGAACTGGCTCCGCGCATATTGGTCACTGAGGATGAAGATGTTTCGGCCGTGGTCAGCCAGGCTTTCAAAGATAATGGAATGAACGTCGTGACCGGATCAGACGGCTTCAAAGGGGTTGAAGCGATTGAAAAGCTGGCGGACGGCTTCCGTTTTCATTATCAAATGGGCGCGGCCGGCGAATCCGTGGATGCTTCGTTGGTTGTCGTGGCCATCGGCTGGCTGGCCAATGCCAAAGGAATAAACCTTAAGGCGGCCGGCGTGCAGACCGATCACCGGGGATATATCAAGGTGGATAGGACGTTGCAAACCAATGTCCCTCATATTTTCGCGGCCGGTGATGTGACCGGACGTTTGATGCTGGTGCCGACCAGCGTGCAGGCCGGCCATTATGCAGCGGCCAATGCTTTACAATCTGACCGGCAGCGTATGCCCATGGATTTGATCCCTTTTGGCAGTTTCACCGACCCGGAATATGCGAAAATCGGCTTGACCGAAGCGCAGGCGCTGGAACAGTATGATATTGAAGTGGCTAAGATTGACTTTGCCGGCCACCCGCGCAATATTATCGACGGGCACAAGATAGGCTTTTGCAAGATGATCGCTGACCGCCATTCTCATGAAATCATTGGCTGTCACGTCGTCGGCGAGCGGGCAGCGGAGACGGTTCAGCTTGTGGCGGCGGGCATGAAAGTGGGGCTGATGGTCGAAGAGCTGGCCGATATTCCTCTCTCCTTCCCTACTTACGTGGCCATCGTCGGCCGCACCGCCCTGGAGATCAGCCAGCGCCTGGAGCCGGAAAGGCTGGCGCTGAAATATTCCAAGCATGATATTAAGCTTTAATGATGGAAAGAGTATTCAGCGTGAACGGCCGTCGGGTGGACTTAAACCCTCCGGATTTACACAATTTATAAGCGCACCTACAGCGAGAAGACGCAGGCGCAGCTAAAAATTAGACCAATCTCGGAGATTGGTCTAATTTCAGAGCATGGGCTGGTGGTTGAGGAGGCGCAAGAGCAAGATTTGTCAAATCTGCTAGATTTGACAAATCACTTCCAGGAGAGATCGAGGGGGTTGGGAGACTGAATGATGGCGGAATGGACGTGGCCGATGACGATCTTGCCGGATTGGAGCAAGCGGTCGGCTTCGGCGATGAGGGCGGCGAAGACCATGTTGCCACCTCCGCGCTGGAAAAGGTTGAGCAGGTAAACGAGGAGGTGGGCGATGGCTTCATTTTTGCCGGACTGGCGGCTGAAAAGAAGGAGGAATTCACGGCCGCGGCGGTGGCGGATGCTGTCGATGATGGCATAGAGGGGCTGGAGCTGGTAGTCGTATAAGGGTAGGCCGAGGACGGCGGCGGAGAATTGGCCGATGTCGTTGAGGTAGGTGGTGGATGGGGTTTTGCCCCCATCTCAGGATGCAGGCAGTGGCTAAATCGATTAATATTATGGTGAAGCGATAAGATTAGGTCTGGAACTGCGACGGTCCAGCAACTATTGAGAGGCGAAACTATGCGTTTAATGCTGCAATTTACGATACCGGTTGAAAAAGGAAATGAAGCCGAGGCTGATGGTTCTCTGGCGCAGGCGATCAAAGCGCTGGTTGAAAGGGTGAAGCCGGAAGCGGCCTACTTTCATCTGCAGGATGGCAAGCGCGCGGGAACGATTTTTTTTGAGGAAGCGGATCAAGGTCAAATGGCTGTGATAAACGAACCGTTGTTTGCGAAATTGAATGCATCAATTGAGATTCAGCCTGCGGTGAGTATGGAAGAGTTGATCGATAAGCTTTGAGCCTAGGTTTGAGTATGGGGGGCGCAGCGGGGCGGTCCCGGCCGTCTCATGATGGGGTTAGGCCGGCGGATTTCGACAGCAGATGCTTCCTTTGCATCTTATCCCGCCGGCCCAACCCTTACGGAACGAACGGGCACATTATTTGAACGGCCGTTTCATCGCAAACGGGTGGATAGCCAATCCTATTTTCAGCAGTTAATTCTCTTATTCACAAAAACCCGCAAAATCATGGGCTGGTGGCTGATTTCCGCGACTGGCCATGGTCATCCTTTCCCGCATTTAACAGTGATCAACCTTCCAAGATCAATCGCGTGCAGGTGATCGATTGGTTTGGCAGTAAGCGGCAGTTTATGGAGGCTCATGAGCAAGATTGGTCCAATCTTTAAGATTGGACCAATCTAAATGCCCAACAGAAATCCTGCTGTTTGCTTACTGCCGGATGTCCTCGGCCGTTTTTATGATGGGGTTAGGCCGGCGGATTTCGACTGAATATATGACAAAACAACAATCTCATAAATCTCCCTTTTTGGTATTTTCAACGGCAACTCAAATTTACCTTCTAATAGAATAATTATCAGTGTCAAAACTCGGTGCCGGAATCAAGGTTTCTTTGAAAGGACGAATGGGTTTTCAGGTCAGCAACGACCCACTGTAAATCCATCGCAAACAATGGCGCCTGTGTCGACGACGTATCCGGCGGCGCCGGTCGGGTATTCACTGTCCTCGGCGCTGATAATTGCCTGGCCGTCCAAGTACATGGCCAGATGGTTGTTGTGCACTTCAAATTTAACATCAAAAACAGCATCATCTGCATAGTCAAGGCCGGCGGCGGCTAGGTCGATGACTTCGCCATCTTTGCGTTTGATGATGGCCGCCTGGCCGTTTTTGAGTACGGCCGCGTAATAACGTCGATGGCCACATGAGCGGGCGACTAATCCCGCGGATTGCTGGTGTACGAATTCTATACGCGACTCCACGTAGTAATTATCCCACTCCTGGGAACCAATGGTGACAACCCCGTTTTGTTCAGGATGGGAAAGCGAGAAGGTGGCCAGGTAATCCGGGTGAAAATTCAAGGCTGAGGACATGAAGGAAGACAGCCATTTTGTGTTGGTGACAAACGGGGAGATGCCGGGGGTCAGTTCGTAGGATTTCCCCATGTGAAAATGTCGGGGCGCGCCTGGCCAATCCAGACTTCTTAAGGTCAGGCGGCCGTCCAGCCGTTCAGCGGATAACAGTTGCATGCCTAAACGATATACCGGCCGTCCCCCGGTATCAGGAACGTCCCATTGGCATACGGTTTCACCCCGATTAATGGCCATAGGTTCCCCGGCAATGGTCGATATTTCATCTTTTTCATCGTAATAATCAATGAAAAATTTTATCGAAGGATTTTTATCCTGGGCGGATGCAAATACCGCTTTAACGGTTTGGGTGGGGTAAAGTGAGGGGCTGGCTTCCACTTCAAAGTAGCTGGTGTCTTTGGCCGCTTTGGGCTGCGGGTCGGAATAGGTTTGTACGGCAATTGCCCCTTTGACGCCGCGGGCCAGGGCGACGTATTCCAGACATAAGCCCGGTTGGCCGTCCACCTCAAGGGCATTGCTTAATGATTTAATCGCCTGGACAAAGCCGTAATCGGGATGCAGCATAAATCCCTGGGTTGAATCGGGGAACTCAAAGGCATATTTCTGGCGCGGAATGCTTGCCGCACGGCCGCGTAGTTCTTCGGCCACTTTAATTATTTTTCGCGTCTCCTGGACGGCGTCGGTTACGCATGATCCGCCATCAGAGCTGACCACAAACATGCGGTCGGCAATCGGACCGCGCAAGTCGGGTCCCGCGTTGATCGCATCAAGACCAAGTCTGATGGCATTCAGGCAGCCCACATTGCCGGCATTGCAATCGGTGTCCCAACCGGCCGATGTGGCAATGGATATACTCTTATGAAAATCATCACCCCCCATTTTGAGCGCCATAATCACGGACAGGTGATTCGTGACCATCGGGCAGTTTCCGCGATAAACGGCGTAACTGTGATGCTCTTCGATCCAATCACGCACCTGCCGCCAATGACTCGCCCGGTCGCAGCGATCGATGACGCTTTGGACGAGAAATTGCAATTGGGGGTTTTCATTGTAGGCCAGCGCCTCCTGCAAGATGGTATCCAGGTCTTGTTCGTCAAAGGCGAGCGCTTCCATTGCCGCCAGGTAACAGGCGGCATCAACGGCGATGCCATCGTGGCTGACACAGGCCGCTTTACGGGCCATTTCTACGGCCAGGGCGGGATCGCCCGGATTGGCCATGGCCCAGGTATCAATGAATATTTGAGCGCCGATCTGTTCGGCGATGGAACGGCCGTTGAGGGCAATTGAGCCGCTCAAAGGGGGTTTAATGCCATTTTTTAGCTGTACGTAGGCGGAATGCTCCGTGGACCTGGATAACCCACCCCACCAGAGGATGGTTTTGTTTTCGATAATATAGTTGAGCCAGGTTTCTCCGATTTGTTCGGGAGTGATGTCAGGCGGCGATCCGTTGTCTGCCAAGGCCCGGTAAAACACGAAGGTTCCTGAAATATCATCATCGGGAATGATTAACGGAGCGCCCACTTCATGGCTGACATAATAGTCAACCGTGCCAAAGGTGTTGCGGATGGCGTCGTAAGACCAGCCTTCCACCGGCCGTCCCAGGTAAACGCCGATAATTTTGCCGAGAACACCGGCGTAGATTTTTTCGTAATATTTTTCTAAGTTCATTTTTATCCTTTCTAGTGACCCGACACTTATACAAAGAGAAGATTAATTGGACGCTGATTGACGCTGATGACGCTGAATTTTTTATTTTTATCGGCGTAAATCCGCTCTTTTCCGCGTCCTATTTCTAAACTGTCGGGTAGCTTGTTAACCTTTTACTGCGCCGCTTGATAAACCATCAATAAAATACTTTTGCATAATCAAGAAGAATATGATGACCGGGACGATCATGATCATGGCTCCGGCCATGAGCGGTCCCTGGTTTGAGGTATAGGTGCCGTTCATGGACAAGAACCCCAAGGTCGCTGTGAAATTTTTCTCGCCGGAAATAAAGGTCGAGGTGATCAAAAATTCATTCCAGGAATAAAGGCCGACGATGATGGCCACGGTGATCAGCCCTGGTGAGACGATGGGCAGCATGATATGGCGCAAGACCTGCCAGGTGCTGGCGCCGTCGATCCTGGCCGCTTCTTCCAGTTCAAGGGGCACTTTCAGGAAAAACGTGCGCATTAATAAAACGGCGAGCGGCAGATTTAATGCGGCCAGGACAAAGCCGATGGCCACAAGATTGCCTATTAAGTCCAACCTGGCGAAAACGATGTAAAGAGGGAACAGGAATAATTGAATGGGCACGGTCATGGCAATTAAAAAGTAGGCCATGATGAGCTTGTATTCTCTGATCTTCCGGCCGGCCAGAACATAGCCGAGAAATGAAGATGCGGTCACAGAGACGATAACGGCCGTGCCGGACAAAATAACGCTGTTAATAAAACCGGTTGAAAAGTTGCCGGCCTGCCAGCCATCGACGAAATTGACGAAGGTTATCTGGGCAGGCAAAGCGAGCGGATTGCGCACGATTTCGGCGTGGGGCTTAAAGCTGTTAATGAATACCAACAGGATGGGCACTAAGGCGGTTAAGGCCAGGGTGATCAGGACGATGTGGGTGATGGTCTGAAAGGTGAGTTCTCTGCGTCGCATACTTTGCATTTTTTTCTTACTCCATGATGTCTTTTCTGCTGAGCCAGATATATAGGAAAGCCGAAACTGCCCCAAACAAGCCCATCACCAGGGAGACGGCCGCCGCCTTCCCCACCTGGAACATGGAGAAAGCAAAGGAGTAGGCGTAGGTGCTCAGCATCTCTGTCGAGTGCGCCGGACCGCCCCAGGTGATGAGATAGATATAATCGAATGTTAGAAAGGAGTAGATGATAATGATCACAAACATCAACTGCAAGGTGGGCTTGATGTTGGGCAGGTAGATATATCTAAACAGTTGATAACCCGAAGCCCCTTCGATAATGCCGGCTTCGATTTGTTCCTTTGGCGTTTGCCTTAAAGCGGCGAGATAGATGACGGTGAGGAAACCCCAATAATGCCACATGTCTACCCCGGCCACCGCGAAAAGCGCGGTTCTGGTATTGCTCAGCGGCACGGAAATTTCAAAGCCGATTTTTTTTAAGTAACCGATTAAACCGGATGTGGGGCTGAAAATAATGTTGAGCCAGAGGATGGCGTTGGTCACAGGAGCCAGGATAAAGGGAATCAGAAAAGCGATTTGGTAGAATGTTCTGCCTCTTTTCAGGGTGAACAAAAGGACGGCGGCCAGCAATCCGACGGCGACGGGGATGGTGATGAATAACAACGTCCACTTGATGTTGTTAGTGACGGATAACCAGAAGATCCTGTCGGCCGCTATATCTTGAAAGTTCTCAACGCCCACCCAATTAAATCGGGGAGATATGCCGTTCCAATCAGTGAATGCGGTGAAAATGGTGAGCAAGAAGGGGATAAAAATGATGGACAGACTTAAAATCAGAGCCGGCGCGCTCAGCAAATAATAGGCCAATTTGCTGCTGCGCCTGGTGGTATTTCGTTCCTTGCCACTTATAAAGTTGCGCAGCCTTGCGCTTAATCCTGTGCTATTCTCAATCGTAGCCATAGGTGTCCTGATCCCTTTAAGGGTGGGTTTTTGACCCACCCTGGAAGCAAACCTCTGAGGTCACAATCAGTTTCTTTTGTATAGCATCAATTAAAGACCTCAGAGGTTTTAGTGGTTTATTCACAAAGTTCCTTAACAAATGCCAGGCACTTTAGGTGACCTCGTAGCCTCAGGAAATAGACTTGAAGTGCCAGGCATTTTACTGAGCTGGTTCGGCCGGTTTGAGCAAAGGACTGACCAATCCTTTTTCCAATTCTTCATCAAATTCCTGGTCCACCGCGGTCAATAACTCATCGGCCGAGATGGAGCCAAGCCACACGCTGTCAATATCGCGCCATTTTTCTTGTGTGGCCGGCGGGAAGAAGGTTGTAGGATGGAAACCAAACTGGCCGGCATCAATGGCCCCGGAGGATTCGGCCACAACTTCCAGGAAGGTTTTGGAGAGACCTGCAAATTCATCCGGATTGACGTCAATACCTCTTAACGGAACGCCCCAGTAACCGGGCCAACGCTCGGTCATATCGACAAGAAATTGTTCGGTTAGGATCATGTCTAGTACCTCGGCCGCTGCGTCTTGATGCTCGGAACCGGCATTAATGGAAAATGTGGCCGGGGTGGAAACGGAATAAACCGGACCTGGCTGGTTGGGATCGATGGAGGGCATGGGGATGAAGCCGAGATCGTCCGCTTTTTCGCCGGTAAAGAAGGCCTCGGCAAACTGGAATAACAGTGAGGGGCCGAAGAAAAATGGGGAACGGCCGTCAGCCATTAATTGGAAAGCATCTACAGCGTTCTGGCTGGTATATTCGTCGCCGGCCATGTATCCTTTTTGATACCATTCGGCCGATTTTTCGACGGCCGCTTTGATTCGGGGGTTATTCCATTCCGTTTCGCCAGTTAAGGCATTGTAGACATCAATCGGATTGGCAAAGGCGTTCAGATAATTGGCCATATAATTGTCATTGACCGGACGCCAACCTTTATTGCCGCCAACCGAACCATACATGCCTTGCGCCATTGCCGCGTCCATAATTTCTTCCACTTCTTCGATAGTCTCAGGTACATCATAGCCTAATTCATCAAGCACGGATTTGCTATAATAAATGCCGCCGACACTGAGCGAATTGGGTATGGAATATAAGGAATCATTTACCGTCGAAGCCTGGTAAAGAATTGGCAGCACCTTCTCTTCCCACCCATATTGTTCAGAATAGTCATCCAGGGAAACCACCCGTTCAGCCTCTACATAGGGCGCGGTGAACGCCGGACCGGAGGCATAAACGATATCCGGCCCTTCGCCGGCGGCCAGCGCCACAGGTACATCCTTATCAACGGTGTTTCTGAACTCAATTTCCAGAGTATACTCATCTTGCGAGGCATTATATCCGCCGGCCAGAACATCCACTAATGTTTCCTGATGTTTGGGTTCCGCACCCCAGAACCACATGGTGAGCAGTTGACGCTCCTCATCTCCCTCTGCCGAAGCCGCATCCTCTGCGGCCGCAGGCGCATCCGCTTCTTCGGCAGCGCCGTCTCCGTCCGATGCAGCCGATTCACTGTCGGCCTCGGATTCAGGCGGTGCACTTTGTGGGCTACAGCCGGCAAAAGCCACCACCATCAATAATAGAGCCACAATAATAGACAACCCTTTTTGTTTCATTTCTATCTCTCCTTATGATAAAGAACTAAAAAAATGCATCATTTGCATATTCGCGTCACCGGAAAACTGAAAATCCTATTTACATATTCTCCTTCAACGATTATACTTGTATACATGTTAGTACAAGTAAACAGGTTTGTCAATAAAATTGGGTAATTGAACCGTGGTTTTGCAAGTAAAGATTGACATTTTATGTTTAGGATATATACTTGACTATACAAATATACAGGAAAGGCTCAGATTATGAAAGAACAAATTCTACAAGAAAGTTCCATCCCCCTATATCTGCAAATCAAACACAACATCGCAAATTTGATCCGTTCCGGGCAGATTCAACTCGGTGGGCAGTTGCCCTCTGAGCCGAAGTTGGCTGAACAATTTGGGGTGGCACGCCTGACCATTCGCCAGGCGTTGGAAGAACTTGAAAAAGATGATTTGATTGAACGGAAGCGCGGTGTCGGTACTTATGTCACCGATCGCGCCGATGTTGTCTCTGCAAACCTGGCGTTTCCGCCCAGCCTTACCGCTTTATTTTCTGCCCAGGGTTATAAGTCGTCGTCGGTTATGATCACTAAGGGCGTGACGACATCCATTCCGGATTGGGGGAGAAAACTGCTGCAACTCGACCAGGATCAGTCGATGGTGCACCTGGAGCGTTTGCGCTTTGCGGATGACCTGCCGATGGCCATCAACCAATCCTGGCTGCCTGAAGAAGTCGTGCCCGGCCTGACTGAGATCCGATTAATAGGGGATTCACTCATTCAAACGCTGGTAGAGGTTTACCATTTGCTGCCCAGCAAAGGGGTTGAATGGGTTGAACCGACCATTGCCACAGCAAAGGAGGCGGCCCTCTTACAGGTTCCTGAAGGTTCCCCTTTGCTGCTAATGACAACCATATCCCACCTGCCCGATGATACGCCGGTTGAATTCAGCCGATCCTGGTGGCGTGGCGATAAGCTGCGATTGCAAATCAATAGTCGCGATTTTGTCATGACCTTGCGCGATGAATCCTCTTTAGCCAAAGGAGAAAAGTGATGAGGGGAATGGTAAATGAAAATGTGGCGCGAGCTTTCCAGCTTGCACCTGTAGTGCAAAAAACCTTTTTTGCACCGCGAACAAATTGCCCAATTTGTTCTACAGTTAGATGACGGAACTTAAAAACCTCGTACTGGTTGTCGGGGCAACGATTGTCTACGATTATATTTTTTGTGTGGATCGCTTGCCTGAACCTGGGCGAACGGCGCGCATCTTACCCCAGGCGGACCAACTTCAAGGGCAGCGCTTTCCAGGGGGCAGCGCTTTCAACATTGCGTTGGGCCTGGCTAAACTGAATGAGCGCGCTCGACTCACCCACCCTGTCGGCCGAGACTTTGCCGGCTCTGATTACGAACAAACGCTTGCTGAGGTCGGGGTATTATTAGACGGCCTATTGATCAATAACCAGCGGCCGAGCGGTGTAGCTTATGTCTTTGGCGCAGCCGATGGCTCGACCATGTGCTTCACATCCCTCACAGAATTAACAGATGCGCAAATTTCGGCAGCCGCTCTAAAGGATATTGACCTAGTTGTCTTGACCCCTTTAAGCGGTCCATTGCACCAACAGGCGCACACATTTGCCCAAAATGAGGGAATTCCCCTTGCCTCATGTGGGATTGCTGAACCGGAACTTCTGACCTGGTTGCCGCAGATGGCTATGCTGTCCATAAATGAGTATGAAATGGGCCTGCTATCCAAAATTGAAGGGGGCTTAAATCCTGCAACGCTGAGCCAGAGAATGGCCGGGTATTTGTTTATTACTCAGGGTGCTGAAGGATGTTCTGTTTACCATAAAGGGCAGCAGTTGGCGCATATCGGGGCGGTGCCGCCGCGACGGGTCGTTGATACAACAGGGGCCGGAGATGCCTTTTTCGCCGCGACGCTTGCGGCTATGCGCAAGGGATTGGATCCGGTGGATGCCGCGCGAATCGGTGTGTTATCCGGAAGCATGGTTGTGGAAGCGCTGGGATGTCAAACGAATTTGCCTGATTGGCCGGCTATCGTCGAGCGCGCACGTCGGCTATCTCCGGGATTGGTCCCTCAAATAGAAAAAGTGAGATTGATATGACAGTTAAACGACAAGGTCGAATTTTAGGTTGTTTGTTGGGAGTAGCCATTGGAGATGCGTTAGGCATGCCGACCTCCTTTATGCCGCCCCAGGTGATTCGGGCACGCTTTGGGCGTATCAACGGGTTTGAAGCAGGGCCGGTTGACCACATTTACCATGCCGGTTATCGGGCAGGCCGTATCACCGACGACACCGAGCAAACTGTCTTTATCGCGCGAACGCTTTTAGAGAGCCGGAAGGCGGACCCACAGAAAATCGCCCTCTCTCTTCTCGATTGGTTCGACCAGGTGGGCGGCGTAGATTCCGCGGCCGTGGGTCCGAGCAGTATGGCGGCATTGACTGCTATTCGCGCTGGCAAACCACTGGAAATTGCCGGACAACGAGGCCATACCAACGGAGCGGCGATGCGCATTTCACCTATTGGCATCTTGCGCGCCAACAATTTTGCAAATACGGAGGCCATCATCCGCGATGTCCATCTTGTTTGTATGCCGACGCATGGTTCTACCCTGGCCATCAGCGGCGCCAGCGCCCTGGCCTGCGGCATTGCTCGCGCCCTCAATGAGGGCCATATACAGGATGTCGTCGCTGCGGCAAGAGCGGGGGCTGTTCGCGGTGAACAAACGGGATTTCCGGTTATTGGTCCTTCTATTGCGCGACGAATTGACCTGGTTGTCGATATCGTCAATAATTGCCCTGACTTAGAATCGGCTGCAAGCGAGATATACCAGTTGGTTGGAGCGGGTGTGGAGACGGAACAATCCGTGCCGGCGGCCATCGGCCTTTTCCTGGCCGGCGCAGGGGACCCCCAACGTACGCTCCTGGCCGCGGCCAATATGGGGGGCGATTGTGATACGGTGGCTTCAATGGCCGGCGCTTTAGCAGGAGCTTATGCCGGGGCGGAAAAATTTCCCACTTCCTGGATCGATGAAATCGAGGATGTGAATCAATTAAACCTGGCCGGGCTTGCCAATGACCTTGATGCTGCGGCCGCATGGTGGGGACAAGAGATTGCCGAAGCTGTTACGGAAGAGTCGCATATAGAGGCATAGGCGGGCAGGAATGAAAGCGCAAATGAAATGAGCCACTACCTTACCGTCTCAACGGCCGTGACCGATGAAATTATTCTCCCGGATGGAAGCGCTCAACACCCAATTCTAGGCGGGGCGGGCATTTACGCCCTGGCCGGCATGAAAGTGTGGTGTGATGAGGTCAAGATCGTCAGCGGGATTGGCGCGGATTTTCACCAGGTTCACGGTTCCTGGTTTGCGCAAAACGGGCTTTCTACTGCCGGGTTGCGCGTCGTTTGCCAACAGACGCCCCGTAACAAGATCCAATATTTTGACGACGGAGAACGGCAAGAGACCCCGGTTTTTGGATTTACCCATTATCATTTGATTAAGCCGACGGCGGCCGATGTGGCCCGGCACTGCTCCCACGCGCGGGGTGTTTATGTGTTTAGAAACAGCGATCCGGATTTTTGGCAGCCCTTATTGCGCTTGAAGGAACGGCATGGCTTTTCGCTTATGTGGGAGATTGCGGCGGATTCAGCAACACCTGCTGCATTGGACACTGTGCGGGGCATCTTGAAAAAGGTCGATCTGTTTTCAATTAACCGGCAAGAGGCCTTTCATTTGTTTTCGACAAATGACTTGCAGACCGCCATCGCACAACTGGAAACCTTGCAACTGCCGCTGGTCTATTTACGGATGGGCGCGGAGGGGGCTATGATGATTGCCGGGAAACGGGTGCTGCATATTCCCAGTATTGAAAATATCCAGGTCGTTGATCCCACCGGCGGCGGAAATAGCTCTTCCGGCGCGGTTTTAATTGGTTTTTGCGAGGGCAAGGATGCCTTGATGGCAGGGATTATGGGCAGTATTTCCGCCGCTTATTCGATTGCCCAATATGGACCACCACCCGTACTGAATCGAGCGCAGCGCCAGGCGGCCGAAAATCTGGCAGCGCAACAATATGCGAGATGTTTGGAGTTACAACTAACTACTTGACAGTTTAGAAATTAGAAATAGGATGCGGACAAGAGCGGATTTACGCTGATAACATGAGAAATTCAGCGTCATCAGTGTGAATCAACGTCCAATTAATCTTCTCGTTGTTAAAGTGTTGGGATACCAGGAGTTACAATAGTGAATCGCGATCAATTTTCCAACCCGATGGCCAGGCAGATATGGAGTTTGCCGGATCTGATGGCCGGCCAATATCAAGACCTGGAACCAAAAGTGCGTCAGTTGCTGGGCACACCGGAAATATATTCACTCAGGAGACTCACTCTGACCGGATGTGGCGATTCATTCGCCGCCTGCCTGGCTGCCCGTTCAGCCTTTGAACAACTCACTGAGATACCCGTAGAAGTCGTTCCCACGGTAGAACTCTCACGCCACAGCGCTTTGCCTGGGCCAGGTTCAGTCCCCAACCTGCCCTTTTTAATTGCCGTCAGTCATTCAGGCCAGGTGGCGCGCGTTTTTGAGGCCGTTAAAAGGGTCAATGCTCATGGCGGGTTGACAGTGGGCATCACCGGCAATTCCGCTTCCCTACTCGGCCAGGAGGCGGATAAGATTTTGGAGCTTGATATACCCGGCTTTGAGAGCGGGCCTGGGGTCAGGTCTTATCTCGTTTCCCTGTTGTCGTTGCTGCTCCTGGCCATACGAATGGGAGAAGTGTTGGGGCGCATGACGATGGATGAAGCAAATTTACACCGGCGAGAACTGTTGCAATTGCCCGCACGGCTGAAGCAGAGCCTACCCGAAATGGATCGGGAGATGTTTGCTGTAGCCCAGGAATGGCAAGATTTGCCTGCATTTGATTTCGCCGGCGCAGGACCCGACTACGCTTCCGCTTTTTATGGCCAGGCCAAGATGTTTGAAGCCACGGGAAGGTACGCCATGCTAGCCAATACGGAGGAGTGGCTGCATTTGAATTTCTTTGTCCGGGATGTGGAAAATACGGGCACGGTGTTGATCGTGGATAAACATTCAGCTTCATTAAGCAGAGCGTGGGAAGTGGCGGAACATATGGCTCGCCTCGGCCGTCCCCTGCTCATTCTGACGACGGCTAACAAGGAGATATTTTCCGGCCAGGCGCATGTGCTGCGCTTTCCTGAGACATGTTGTTCGTGGATGTCTCCTGTCGCCAGTTTTGTGCCCCTGGCCTTGTTGAGCGGCTATATTGCTGCTTTAGTGGGTGAAGAATATGGCAGAGGCGCCAGGGACAACTGGCGAGCCTGTAAGAATGGAGGTACGGTGAAAAACAGCCAGATCATGATCATTGAAGAGGGCCGGCATGCTTAGTAATTTTGTTTTAAAGACCGCGAAAAATGATGCCGTTAATATCAGTGAACAGGTGCAAGAAGCGGTGGCCAATAGCGGGATTGAGAGTGGTCTCTGTACTGTTTTTGTTCCCCATACGACGGCCGCGCTGACCATTACTTCTTTTTGGGACCCCAATGGCCTGGAAGATATTCAAGATGAGTTAAACCGCGTCATTCCCACGCGCATTGATTTCAAGCACCAACATGACACACCGCAAGATGCGGCCGGCCATGTGAAATCGACTTTTATTGGCAGTACGCTGACCCTCATCGTTGAAAATTCTCAACTACTATTAGGCCATTCGCAAGGCATTTATTTTTTAGAATTTGATGGGCCAAGAACAAGGGAATTCTTTGTTAAAGTTATTGCGGGATGAGGATATGAAAAGCGAGCAGATCAGGCGGAAATCATCTATTCAGCATATTCATCATAATTACGAGTATTGGGACAACATTCCGCACCGGGGCCTACAAATCGAAGGGCGTCCTGCTCTGACACAAATTGACCCCGTTAAAGTGGGTGATTTTGTATTAATAACGGTACGCGATCCGCTCTGCGCTTACGATCAAGACCCGGCCAGCCAAATCGCAAGCTCATTGGAAGATAGTGAACTGATTGGCCAGTCGGGCATGTTTACTTCCTACAGCGGGACCTATAAAGGTGCGCCGATAACCGTCGTTAGTGGTGGCAGTGGAGCGCCGGAAATGGAACTGATCCTCTATGATTACATGGAGCATACTGACGCAAACACATTTATCCGCGTGGGTGGATCGGGGGGCATTGGGGATACAGTAAAACCGGGAGATGTGGTCATCGCCAGCGGCATCGTTCGTGAAGAAGCGATGACAAAAGCGTATATTGACGCCGGGTATCCTGCCGCCTGCCATTTTGAATTGGTTTTGGCCATGATCCAGGCCGCCGAATCTATCGCTGCGCCTTACCATGTCGGCGTCACCATGTCCGGAGATAGTGATTATGTGGGCTGCGGCCGTCCCGGTGTTGGTGGTTATCTGCAACCCTGGAATATCGACAAGCCGGGCATTTATAATCGGGCTGGTGTTTTGAATGGGGACCGGGAATCGGCGGCCATTGTTACTCTGTCCTCCCTTTTCGGCCGAAGGGGAGGCGCGGTTTGTTCCGTGGCCGATAATATCGTGACCGGTGAGACGTTCACCAGCGGCGCCGGACATGACTTGGCGATCCGCATTGCTTTAGAGGGCTGCGCTATCTTGAACCAAATGGATTTGCAAAAGGCAAAAGCCGGTAAAAACCATTGGTATCCGGCATTAGGCGCAGTATGATGAAGGCACAGAATATATTGATCGATTGCGATCCGGGCATGGATGATTCATTGGCCCTCATCCTCACCGTCAAGTCGGCGCAGTTGAAGGTCCAGGCGATCACCACCGTCTCCGGAAATTATCCCGTCGACCTGACCAGTAAAAATGCCCTGAAAACGTTGGAGTTGCTCCAGGCGACGGATATTCCTGTGGCAAAAGGGTTAGAAAAACCATTGGTTCGCGACCTGCCAGCGGACCCGTTCACTCATGGTGAAGATGGGCAGGGAGAAAATTTCTTGCCAGACCCCAAAATTGGACTTGATAGCAACCATGCAGTTGATTTGATCATTGAAACGGTGCAGGCCAATGCTGGAAATATCGCCATTATCGCCCTGGGTCCCTTGACGAATATCGCTTTTGCTTTCATGAAAGCGCCGGAAATAAAGCCGATGGTTAAAGAGATTATCGCCATCGCCGGCGCTTTTGGGTTCAACAAATATGCTGCTTCCAACGCTACGGGAGATAATCCACAAAGCGAATGGAATGTTTTTGTTGATCCGGAAGCGGCTGATCTGGTGTTTCAATCCGGCGTTAAAGTGACGGCCATAGGTTTAGATGTTGCCACTCATTTTGATGTGAATTTTTCTGACCAGGATTTAGTGAAACTGAGAGAATCAAAGAGACCGGAAGCGAAATTTCTCTTGCAGATGATCCGTTTTGTAACCGGGCGCGGGTTTGAATCATATAGTGTATTGATCGACTCCATGGCCATTGCGACTGTTATTGATCCTTCTCTCATTTCCACCATAAGCGCCAGGGTTGGTGTGGAAACAAAAGGAAAGCTCACGTCAGGGATGACGGTTATGGACACCCGGCATCATTTTCAATGGTCGCACTTGCCTGAAATCCAGGTGGCTTACCAGGCCGATTACCGGCGATTCCTGGACCTGGTGATGGCGACGGTTTTGGCTTGAGAGATGAACGGCCGCGCATCCAGGATACACACTTAATCGTCCCCCGGATGATCAATCTTCTTATTGGAGGGTGATAAGAGTCCCGCACTTTTGCTCGATGAAGATTGACAAAGAAATGGTGTATGGATACAGTTTTCATTGATTGGCAACAAATGGTAGTTAGGAATGCGGAACCAAATTTTTTCATTTGAGAAGAAACAAAAAACCATTCTCCATCTTGTATTGGTGTTGGGGGTATTTTCGTATCTTTACAGCCCATTCCTGGATCATTTTTTTGATCATGAAGTCTATGCCAGGCCGCACAACCATATACATTTTCCCATTGAAATTCTTGCACAAAATTCGATCCATTATGAACCTGGTTCAATAATGCATCACGATGGCCACGAGCATCATGAGGAAGGTTTCCTTTGTTTTTTGGATATTGATGCGCTATTGGCTTTACTGCTTGCTTTTAACATCACTCCTGACGACCAATTTGTGTGCCACCATCCCCTGGTTTTTGGGTTCGATCTTGTTTACTTTCATATTTCAATTCTGCACCTTTCACCGTTAAATCCCCCTCCAATTTTCTAATAAATTACTTGTTGGACTAAGTACAAACAAAAAAGTATTGTTGCATCATGTGTCATGCCGAGCTTGTCGAGGCATCTCTCAAGAGATTTCTCGCTTTGCTGCTAAGAAACAAACTTTCTCAAACCGTCATTCAAGCCTGCCCTGAGCTTGTCGAAGGGACCAAAGTGAGGAATCTTTCACCGGTAGGAAGCGCAAAATCCTTCACTGCGTTCAGGATGACAAACTGGTGTTTCTTTGCTCATAGAATATCGCTCACGATCTGGAATTTCTCGAAATGACAGCCGTTAAAACATAGTTGTTTGTACTTAGAGACAACCATAATCATTGTGCGTTGTTTAACTGATCTTGCCTGGAAGCGCATAGCGCACCGGTTGTGTGCCGCTACCTGGCTAATTTTCTCGTAGAACCTGATATTTGGAGGAATGATGTTTAGATATTTATTGATAATGTGTTGGCTGCTTGTCATTTCGGCCGCTTGCGCACCAACAGACGCAGAACCAGCGGCATCTCAAGGCGCAGAAACTGAAGCATCTGTCGCTGAAGTGAGTGAAGAAGAAGCCGACCACGATGATGAACATGAAGACGAGCATGAGCACGAAGAAGCCGAGCATGATGATGAACACGAAGACGAGCATGAGCATGAAGAAGCCGACCATGATGATGAACATGAAGACGAGCATGAGCATGATGAAGACGAACATGAGCATGATGAAGACGACCATGATGATGAACATCGAGAACATGGCGCTCATGAGCATGGGACGGCCGTGTTAACTATTGCCTGGTCGGGCGACGAGTTGGCTATTGATTTAGAAACCCCTGCCTTTAATGTGCTTGGTTTTGAACACGCGCCTGGCTCGCAAGACGAGCAAGATTTGCTAGATGAGAGCGTGGCAGCGCTGCAAACAGGCGATCTGTTGCAGCTTAGTCCAGAGGCGGACTGCTCCCTGGTTTCCGCTGATGTTCACACTGACCTGGCAGATGCAGAGGAAGAGGATGGCCAGGAAACACATTCCGATATTGATGTCTCATATCTGGTACAGTGCCAAAATCCTGGTGAACTGCAAGCAGTGGATGCCGGCGAATTGTTCTCCCAATTCCCTAATTTTGAAGCATTGCAGGTACAATGGGTCTCTGACAGCAACCAATCGGCCGCAGAGCTGACGGCCGAGGACCCGATTCTTTCGTTTGAATGATGTTAAAATCCTTCCCGCAAATTTTGTAATTGCGGGAAGGATCTACCATCAAGCCGGATGACAATGTCTGATTTGACCATTCACTTACAAAATCTCCGCTTTCGTTGGCCCGATCAGCAGGATGACTTGCTGCATATTCCGGAATTAATGGTCAAGAAAGGGGAACATCTCTTTATTCAGGGACCGAGCGGCAGCGGCAAGACAACCTTACTTAATTTGCTGACCGGGGTTAACCTGCCCAATTCAGGGTCAGTGATCGTGCTGGGAACGCGCTTAGAGCGATTAGGTAATATCGAACGGGACCAGTTTCGCGCGGATCATTTAGGGGTTATCTTTCAACAATTTAACCTGCTCCCTTATTTATCGCTCCTCGAAAATGTGCAGCTTCCTTGCGGATTTTCTAAACGCAAAAAGGCGAATGCGGGTGACACAAAAGCAACGGCGCTGCGCTTGCTTAATCATCTCAGCATTGAGGATTCGCTGTTAAACCAACCTGTTTCCAAATTGAGTTTTGGGCAGCAGCAGCGCACGGCCGTCGCCCGCGCACTCATCGGCAGCCCGGAAATTATTATCGCGGATGAACCCACCTCTGCTTTGGATAGTGGCAATCGTGACCGATTTTTAGACCTGCTGTTCCGAGAAACTGAGGAGCAAGGAGGCACCCTTATTTTTGTCAGCCACGATCAATATATTGCCAGGCGCTTTGAGCGCGTCATCGATTTAAACCAAATCAACCTGGCCAGGAATGGGATGTCATGAACCTGGTTAGAATTGTGCTAAAAAGCGCCTGGCACCGGCGCACCAGCTTGCTCCTGACCATCTTCTCCATCGCCATCAGTATCACCTTGCTGTTAGGTGTGGACAAGATTCGCAAAGAGGCTAAAAACAGTTTTATCAACACCATATCACAAACGGATCTCATTGTGGGTG
This sequence comes from Anaerolineae bacterium, assembly GCA_028277515.1. The sequence continues at coordinate 2,996 of JANQGC010000302.1, read as the reverse complement.
CGCGCAGCGGTCCGACAAATTTATTGCTTTACAGTGTGTTTCGCATCGGCAATGCCACCAATAATGTCTCCTGGGAATCCTATGAAGAAATAACCGATTTTGAGGAGGTCGCCTGGTCAATCCCCATCTCACTCGGTGATTCGCACCGGGGATATCGCGTGATGGGCACTAATACCGATTATTTTGAATATTTTCGCTATGGGCAAAACCAACCCCTGTCATTTGCCACCGGAGAACCATTTTTCGATTTATATGATGCGGTTGTTGGGGCTGATGTGGCCCAGGCGCTGGAATATGAGGTGGGCGATGAGCTCATCATCGCTCATGGGCTGGTTTCGACGGAGTTTTCCGATCATGATGACAAACCGTTTGTCATTGCCGGCATTCTGGAAAAAACCGGCACGCCGGTTGATCGCACTGTGCATGTATCCTTGGAAGGCATTGAAGCGATTCATGTCGATTGGCAGGGTGGCACACGGTCTCCGCTGCAACTAACGGCCGAGCAAGCGCGGAAAATGGATTTGCAACCCCAAACAATTACAGCTTTTATGGTTGGCCTGGACAACCGGATCAACACCTTTCGTTTGCAACGGAAAATCACGGAGTATGAAGAAGAACCCTTGCTGGCAATTATTCCAGGGGCAACATTGGCTGAACTGTGGCAGACGATTTCCATTTTTGAGCAGGTGCTGCTGGTGATTTCCGGTTTTGTGTTGATTGCCGGCCTGCTTGGTATGCTGACCACGCTTCTATCGACATTGAATGAACGGCGTCGGGAGATGGCCGTGCTGCGGGCTATCGGCGCCCATCCCTACCATATCATTTTGCTGTTTATGCTGGAGACCTTTTTTATTCTGCTCGCCGGTTGTTTGATTGGGGCGGCTGTTTTGTATTTGCTGCTGTTCCTATCGCAAGGAATTTTGGTGCAATCATTCGGCATAAACATTGCCATTACGCTGCCGGATACACAGCAATGGCTCCTGTTCGCGGTCGTTATCTTTCTAGGTATGCTCGTCAGTTTAATTCCTGGCCTGATTGCCTATAAACGATCACTGCAAGATGGTTTAGCGATCAAAGTATAACAAATTTATCGAGGTGTTAATTATGAACGACTTTGGACAAACAAAAGGTTATCTTTTTTATTTTCTGGGCATTTTTATTGCGCTTTTCATGGTTTCCTGCGGCCCTTCAACCCGGCCAGAGTCGCTGTCCGGAGGAATAACCCCCACAGTTCCAGTGGACCAACCGGTAGAATATGGCGCATCATTGAGTGAGTGGGAAGAGGCGACGCAGGCGGAGCCGGAACAGGCAGGCAACGGTGAAGCGATCGCTGTGCAGCCGGAAAATCCCACTGCGCCGCCGACCAGCGTCATTGTGCCGACTGAAACCGCCCTCCCCGCTTACCCGGCAGCATCGGCGGAGGATAGTGCGCCTGCAACCGGGGAAACTTTAGCGAGTACGCAGTATATGATCGATGATGTTGCTTATCGGGAGATTATGTGGGACGCGCTTGTTCCTGAGGAATTCACGGTGGCAGCGATTATGGCCAAGTATGAGGACCAGTTAGCCCAAATTCAAGACGGCTCACCGGAAGGATTTGAGTTGTACCAACAAATGCAAGAAGAGTTTAACAATGCGCCGGTGAATGAGACGCTAGATGGAACGATGGTCAGACTTCCCGGTTTTATTGCCCCCCTGGAATATACTGGTGATCTCATCACTGAGTTTTTATTGGTTCCTTATTTTGGAGCCTGCATCCATGTGCCTCCGCCGCCGGCTAATCAGACTGTGCTGGTGAGGACGGCCGAGGGAGAGGGCATTAAGACGGAGGATTCCTTTTATCCAGTTTGGATCGCCGGCAAAATGACCACCGAACGGGCCAGCACAGAATTGGCTGAAGCCGGGTTTTATATGGGTGATGCCATTATTGAACCCTATACGAACTAGGATTGTTGTCTGTGGCAGGAATTCCGTAACTTTCGAGCTTGCTGACTTAGCTCCAAAGCTTTGGGTGGCTTTTGGCGTTTGAGGTTGAATCTGGATAGCATTCATTTAGAGAGTTGAATTCTCAAGCGCTTTTGAACACATGCAAGTTCGGTTTTTGGGCAACTTTTCTATTGTGCCGGCAAAAAGATGGACGAGTTTGTCTCCAATGCCCTCTAAATTTTCAGAAATTTCTCGCGCCGTATTGGTAGGCTGCATTCCCGCCGCATAATTGCTAATAACCCCAACTGTGGCGTAACAAATGGCCAGTTCTCGAGCCAGTACGACTTCTGGGAAATTTGTTCCTCCGATCAATTGGCCGCCCAGGCGTCGAACCATTTCGGTCTCGGCTCGATTTCCCAATCCTGGCGTGTCAAAGCAGGCATATGTAGCCCCTTTTTGCAATTCGATTTTGAGTTCTAGAGCGCTTTCTGAAAGATATTGGTGTATTGTTGAACAGTAAGGGTCAGTCGTATCAAAATAGACCACTTTTCCATCCTCCAATGGATAGAAGGAGTGCTCTCGACCGCGAGTGAAATTCAGAAATTGGTCGACCAACACCAAAGTCCTTGGGGGCCAGGCCAATACCAGTGAGGCGCTGGTGCTTGTGGCTAAAATATGTTCCACACCCATCATATGCAGGGAATATAAGTTGGCCCGATAATTGATATGCCTGGGATATACTTCATGACCCTTTCCATGTCTTGGAATAAGTACAATTTCCCGGCCGTTCATTTCGCCAAGCTCAACCCGGACATTTCCATAGGGAGTTTGTACCTCTTGCTTCTCCCCGTGTTCTAATCCGGGTAATGTTTCAAATCCTGTACCGGTGATAATGCCAATTCTTGCGCTCATTTGGTTCTCCTAAGTGGTTTTGAATTAGATTTGTCAATTTTTTCTGCCGGATTTCCAGAGGGGTAACACCACAGTAAAGCGTGGTTGAACATTAAAAACGGCAAAATTTGCAGAAACAGGTTCATAAGGCATACTGGAAAGTTTGCAACAACAAAACC
>JANQGC010000127.1 GCA_028277515.1 Anaerolineae bacterium | reverse complement strand
CAGGAGTTTCATCTTCAACGGCTTCACGGGCATTGCAGGATAGCCCTTTGATCAGCGACGCGACAAAAAAACGAGTCCAAAGCATTGCCCGCAAACATGGTTACCGCCCTCATCTTGGAGCCCGCAATCTTCGCTTAAAAAAAACCAATACCATTGTTGCCATTTTCCCATTTAGATTTGGGGATGAAAGTGTTCTGGCAAATCCTTATATTCTGAAAATGCTGGGTGAGGTTGGTTCTGCCTTACGCATGCGTGGATATGATATGCTTCTATCTCGAAAGGAAAATATCGAAGCCGGCATTGACGATTTATATATTCATGGCGGTTTGGCGGATGGCGCTATCATTATGGGGCGGGGGGATGGCGACCCGGCGAAACTGGCGATGCTGGCTGCAACCGATATCCCGTTTGTGGTATTAGGGCCTCAATATGAAAATCAGGATTATTGTTCAGTTGGTATCGATAATGTTTCCAGTGCACACGAAGCCGTGAGCCATCTGCTGCGCCACGGGCGGCGGCGTATCGCTATAATCACGGATGAATTTGAAAATAAGTACAAAGAAGGCTGCCTCCGTTTCCAAGGGTATAAAAAGGCACTGCTGGATTGGGGATTGACCTTAGATAATGAGCTGCTTGTTCATTCAAAAATTACCGCTGGGCAGGCAAGCTATTCAGCCGTCAAAAAGCTCCTGCATCATGCACCTGACGTCGATGCTATATTTACAGTTGGAGATGTTCAAGCGATTGCGGCGATTAAAGCACTTAAAGACAGTGCCAGACGCGTTCCCGGAGATGTAGCAATTGTAGGATTTGATAATATTGATCTCTGTAACTTTACCATACCCACACTAACCTCAGTCAGCCAAAGATTAGCGGATGGCGTTGCAGAGCTTCTGGTTGAAAAGCTGCTGCAACTAATCGATGGGCAGTCAGTTGAACCCAAGATGCTAAAAGGGAAACTTGTTGTAAGAGAATCTTGTGGCGCGCATCTATTGAGCCGCAACTAAAAATTTTTAGGCATGGTGCAATCGATTGCATGATAATTAATATTGCGAAATGTGGGAGGTTTTATGGCTAATTGAATGTTCAAGATTTATTTTGGAAAGGATTTTTCCTCCGATTTTGATCTGAAAATCTATCCAAATTGGGTTTAGAAAGAAGCTTATTTATTTTGTGTAAATATGCCTCTCATAAAGGAGAAGAGTAAACATGTACCGAAAAAACCTTGTATGGGTTGTTATAACCTTGCTAATATTTTCCCTTATTTCAGTTGCCTGCGGTTCAGATGCCGCAGAAGAACCGGTATCGGCCGATGAATCATCCAATGACACACCTTCTACAACAGAAGATACGGCCTCTCAAGGCGGCGAAAGTGATCCTGGTGGCGAAATCATAGGAGGTGACAATCTTTTGGAAAGAGCCAGTAATGGGGATTTTGCCGGCTCAACCGTCTCTATTTTTGGAGCCATTGTTGATGACGGTGCGCGAAACTTTGATGCATCAATGGCCCCATTTGAAGAACGCACAGGTATCGACATCCAATATGAAGGTTCTGGGGACTTTGAGACGTTAATCCAGGTTCGGGTAGAAGGGGGGGACCCTCCGGATATTGCCATTCATCCGCAGCCTGGCCTCCTTGCAGGATTGGTTAATCAAGGTGTGGTCATTGATCCATCAACATTTCTGGGTGATGATTTCTTACAGCAGCAATACTCACAGGGTTACTTGGACAGCGCAATGATGGGCGATCAATTAGGAGGGTTACGTTACAGCGCCAGTGTAAAGAGCCTGGTCTGGTATCCAAAAGATGATTTTGAAGCAGCAGGCTATGCAATTCCAGAGACCTGGGACGAATTATTGGCACTGAGCGAAACAATATTAGAAGAGCAAGGCGTCCCCCCTTGGTGTATTGGCATTGAGAGCAGCGGCGCCACCGGTTGGGTAGCCACTGATTGGATTGAAGATATTATGCTGCGAACGCAGCCGACCGAGGTATATGATCAGTGGACATCTGGTGAGCTACCATTCGATTCACCTGAGGTTCGCAATGCAATTGATACCATGGCCAACATTTGGAAAAATGAAGAGTGGGTATTGGGTGGAACTGTTGGCATTGTTACAACCCCGTTTGGTGATTCACCAACCCAATTGTTTGATGATCCACCAAGCTGCTGGCTACATCGTCAGGCCAGTTTCGCACCTGTATTCTTTCCCGATGATGCCGCAATTGGAGAAGATGTCGATTTCTTTTACCTTCCTCCTATAGACCCCGAATATGGCGAGCCTGTGCTTACAGGTGGAGATCTGGTGGCTATGTATAGTGACCGTCCTGAAGTGCGCGCCGTCATGGCTTATTTGGCTACCGGTGAATCAACACAGGCTTGGGTTGAAGCTGGAGGTCTAATTTCTCCCCATAAAGATGCCAGCCTTGATTGGTATACGACTGATGTGGATCGACGTTTTGCCGAAATGTTGCAGAATGCCAGTGTGACTCGCTTTGATGGTTCTGATCTGATGCCGGCGCCAGTGGGCGCTGGTGAATTCTGGACAGGAATTACCGATTGGGTCACCGGAGCCTCTTTGGATGAAGTATTACCGGTGATTGATGCTGCTTGGCCAAAAGAGTAAGGATAAGGTCTATTGAGCAGTCATCCTTGTATTTATTGAAAATTACCTCTCTGACTTTCACATCAGCCGAAATCCAAAGACCCCAGGAGTTGATGCAAATTCCTGGGGTTTTATTTGCTTCGCAGATCCTTTATTTTTTTGAAATAATTTTGCCAGAATTCTCGTATTATTAACGCTATTTTTGCCTGGGTCATATATAATGAATCTTATCCTAATGTAATTTAGCTTACAATACATCATTAGGAGGATTTTTATGACCAAAACACCCTGGTTCTTTGCAACATTAATCGTTGCTATAATAGCTTTAGCGGCCATCATTGCCCTGGCAGGATTGGCCGCCTTTTTTTTAATCCTGGAAAGAGGGGCTTTGCCATTTCTATCTTCCCCACTCGATAATCAAATCTGGAGTATGATGGAGGAACAGGAGGTCTCAGCGCTGGATTTGGGGCCACAGCCAGACCCGCAGATGGTCGCCCTGGGCGAAGCGCTTTTTTTCGATAAGGAGATCAGCGGCAACCGTGATATTTCTTGTGCGACCTGCCATCATCCACTTTTAGGGAGTGGCGATGGGCTGCCACTATCTTTTGGAACGGGCGGCCGGGGATTGGGCACGTCACGGGCGATTGGAGATGGACGAGAGATGATTCCACGTAATGCGCCGGAGATTTTTAATCGTGGTTCGCCTGAATGGCGGACGATGTTTTGGGACGGCCGAGTTGCCATCCACGGTTATGTCATGGAATCACCCGCCGGCGCTGAATTGCCCCTGGAATTGGACAGCCCCCTGGCCATCCAGGCCATGTTCCCGGTCACTTCGCGAGATGAAATGCGTGGTCTATCCGGTGACCTATGTGTTGTATATGACCAGGAACCAATGTTGATCAATGAAGGTCGCGAACTGCAAGGCTTGTGGGATGGTCTATCGGCGCGAATGGAAATTGTAAATGAAATTGCCCTGGTGGACGACAGCAACCTCACGGAAATGTGGCAAATCTTGACTGATCGCCTGATGGCTATTCCTGAATACCAGGAGTTATTCGCTGCTGCTTATCCGCAAACGCCGCCTGCAGATATTGGCTTTGAACATGCCGCGAATGCCATCGCTGCGTATGAAATCGCCGCCTTTTCTTTTGATGACAGTCCATGGGATCGCTATTTGAATGGAGATACGGATGCCATGTCCGCTGAAGCCAAGAAGGGAGCTATCTTGTTTTATGGTGAGGCCGGTTGTTCGCAGTGCCATTCGGGAAGCCTGCTGACTGATCAGCAATTTCATAATATTGCCGTTCCGCAGTTGGGGCCGGGCAAGGTGGATGAAGGTATCGATTACGGTAGATTCTTGGAAACAGATGATCCACAAGACAAATTTGCCTTCCGGACACCTCCTTTGCGCAATGTCGCCTTGACAGGACCTTATATGCACAATGGCGCCTACGACAGCCTGGAAAAAGTGATCCGGCACCATTTGAATCCCGAGCAAGGTTTATGGGATTACAATTCAAACAATGTGCCGCAGGCATACCAACACATGATTAACGGAGATGAAAGATTAAAGTGGGAAATTGTGGAGACAGTTGATCCCCTGGTTTCGACACCAAAAAATTTGAGCCAGGAGCAAATCAATCAGCTCCTTGCTTTCTTACATGCCCAAACCTCGCCATCGGCGATTGATCTGAGTCATTTGGTACCTGAATCAGTACCTAGTGGCTTGCCTGTTTTTGATTGAACCACGTAATCGAGAATTCATATTCTCGCTTGAGGCGCGAAATGGATTTCGCGGTTACTATTTCATTGCTCTACCGGATATCCTGCTTCTTCCCAGGCGATGATCCCACCCTCCATGTTATGGACGTTGTCAAAGCCGTTTTGACGTAAGAATTCCGCCACCTGCCCGCTGCGATTGCCGCTACGGCAGGTGATAATTACCTCTTTATCCGTTGGGATTTCATTCAGGCGGCTTTCAATTTCACTCATCGGAAGCAGTGTTATGTCGGGAATATGTTTCTCGTCATATTCATGCTGTTCGCGAACGTCTAAGAGATAAACTCCCTCATTGTCTTTCAAATCATAGGTTGTATGAACATCAACAGCCGGGGCGAGATCTTCCAGGGAAGTGGAAGGGGCATCTGATTGGGTGCGTTCGGCCGTTTCTAAAGCACCCCCACAGCTTGCAAGGATCAATACCAAAACAATTATTGGGAAAATGGTTAACAATTTTTTCATCAGGTTTCTCTTTTCATTTAATAAGTGGGTAATTTTTGTGGCTCACTCTTTATAATTCCTTGTGTCTGCCCGTGGGCAAACCCAGTAACTATATACAAAACTACTTCTAGCACACAATCAGCTAAGGTTTTCGTAACTTATTGAGGTGTTGAGATCGTTCCTATTCAGGAACATAGGCGAGAGGTGGTGGCGGATTTTATGTCGGGGCTGATTAAATAAAAAGAGAAAGCCCCGGAAACGAACCAGAGGAACGGCCGTTTCCGGGGACAATCAACTTTATGCGGCGACCGGTTCCGGTTCTACCGCTTCCTGCAAAACATGTTTCAAATCAATCAGTAATTGGTTCATGGTTTTTAGATCATCCTTATTGAGGACCGCCCATCCGACATAGAATAACCGATCCGTTTCTTCTTCGGCCTGGTCGCGCAGACTTTGCCCTTCCGGCGTCAATTGATATTGACCTCCATCATCCAGGAGCAGGCCGCGCTGGGCCAGGACGTGTAATGCCTCGGCGTAATCTTGGATAGAATAGCCGCGATTTTCTCGTTTTTCAGCCAGCTCCTCGGCCGAATGCGCGTCATCATTCCACACAAACGTCAGCGCTTCCCATTCATGACCATTTAAGTCGCTGGATTGCCAGGCGGCAATATGCGCATCATCCCGGTAGCGGGCCAGGTCGGTGATGTACTGGTCGACCATGAGCGCCGCCGGAGCGCCATTTTGCGGATCGGTCCAGCGGCTGCCGGCCAGCGAGAATTTCTTTGCCGGTTTGGGCGCAGCTTCTGTGGCCGATACGATTTTACCTAAGAGCTGAGCCAACCGGTTCATCTCAGCCGGAGAGAGAGACGGGGCTTCGAGTAATTTCTTCTGCGCCGTATTGAAAAAAGCATCCAGTACTTTGTTGCCCTTCTCAGCGACACGAAATTTTCCTTCATCCGTTTCAGTAAAAAACGCGTCTTTTATCCCCTTTTTCAACAGTTCTTTAATGCGGGTGGGGGCAGCGTAGGGATTAACCGCCCGCAAATCATTAAAGGTCAGAGGGGCAGGTTCTAAACCCTTGGCTGTTAAGAGAGCGAACCAGTATTGCCCGGCCTCAGCATCCCGAATTTTCTGAACAGCTTCCTGTTGATAAAACGGGGTATAGGCTTGAACGGCTTCCTGCGCATTTTTCCAAACATCTACATTGCTAAACATGACAATTTCTCCTTTTTATATAACAGGAAAAACAATGATATTATTTTCATATGACCTAAGACACTGATCAGGTGAATAGTAACCCGGCACTTTTACAAAGGGAAGATTAATTGGACGGTGATTCACGCTGATGATGCTGAATTTTTTATTTTTATCGGCGTAAATCCGCTCTTGTCCGCGTCCTTTTTCTAAACTGTCCGGTAAGCTAGATCAGATGAAGTTGTTTTTCCCAAAGATAAACAAATACCATTACGGTGAAAAATGGCCCCACGTTCCGGCCTCGGAAGAAGGGGAACGAGAGCGGAACGCGGGACCGAGAGGTGGGCTAAGGAAAAGGCGTTCCGGTGAGGAAGATGGCCAGTGCCTGTAACGTGCTGCCAATCTTTTCCTCGTTGAGTGAATAACATTTGGCGCCATCACAGCGACGCTCTGCCAGGTAGCCATTGGCGCTGAGCTGTTTCAAGTGACGGGAGGCGGCCGATTGGCTCAAGGAAAGGGTTTGCATGATTTCTTGTGAACTGTGCTCTCCGTCCTCGTAAATGAGCCGCAATATTTGCAGTCGCGTGTCATCAGCCAGGGCGTTGAGGCGCACGACGATTTCCTGGCGGCTCAAATCGGGAGCGGAGACACTGCTGCCTTCAGGCAGCCGGGCGCCAAAGACGAGACCCATTGTTTGTCCCTGTTTGAACTGGCCGAGATAAGGACCGACATGGGCGGAGGGCATAAAAATCAACCGGTCAGATTTCTCTAACCATTTAAGCCAATGCGCCTGGGAAACATCCTGCCCGGTGACGAATTCGGCCGCTTGTTGGTGGCTCAAATTCTCAAAGTCAACTTCCTGGAAAGCGCGCACAGATGCTTTGAGCATCGGCTCAACTCTCGCCCATTCTTCGGCCAGGTATTTTTCCCACATGGTTCGCAGATGGGAGGCGATCAATCGTTTCATGGCTGTGGGATTGATGGCATAGGTATAGGCCTGGGATTCTAGCTCGACATCGATCAGATCTTCCCCAAAGCGGCTTTCCAGGAATCGTATATAATGATCTGCTGAGTGCAGCACCGTCTCCCGATTGACATTCCCGTATTTTTCTTCATTCTGACAGGGCATGTGGAGGTAATTTTCCAGCAGGCGATCGCGCAGGATGAGTGGGTCGATGGTTTCTAAGCGTTCAAGATAGGCCGGGAAACTTGGCCAGCTTCGTTCCGGGGAGATGGCATAATAAAGGCCGATCATTACCAGCTGGTGCGTTTGAAATTCGGCCGTTGACATTTCTTGCAGTGTGTGCTCAACCCAGGGATCTAGACCCTGCAATTTTTCAGCCTTCACCAACAACATCAAGCTGTGCAGGGCATTGTTGGCCGGTTCAAGTGCAACCGAAATTTTCTTGAGCTTGGGATTGATAATGGTTTGGACAGATGCGGGCATAATGACCTCGTATTGTTAGATAACCCTGGTATTTATGTTACCCGATTAAGCGGGTACAATAGATAATAGCAGGTTTTATGGCGCTTGTCAAGGGAAATTATGCATTTATGTGGGTAATCGGGTTATCTAGCTTTTGCATCTCCGGCAGGACAATATAGTATTAGAATCAATGACCAGTAATTCTGGCTTGGATTACAAATGGACTACGATCTGGACATCGCCAAGGACGATTTAGCCGACCGCCTGGAAAAAGAAATCATAGAATATATAGCATCCCGGGTTTAGACACTATCCTGGGGAGATTCAAATTTCGCCAATGAACACGATTTGGAAATTTCGGTTATGTAATTAAGCGGGTAGTAGTGCGGTTTAGCTTTTCCACCTTTGGTATCGTGATTTGACTGTCGGCTATAATAGCACACATCACAAACGCGCCTGGACGAAATTAGTATGGCTTCAGCAAATAGACATCTCCACTTTCCTCACCGACCCAGCCAACGACAACACCTCGGCTGCCGTCGCTAAAAGAGATCTCCTCACTTTGCACCTTCCAGAATAGGACATGGCCGGGATTGCCCTGGCCGCAGACTGGCCCATCGACAATTGTCACCAGGCGATCCCTACGCAGGTACTTATTCCTGACCAAAGGAGCCAACTCGCTGGGCTCAGTGTGCACAGTGGCCTGGTTTACAGAAATCACGGCCCGGCCACCGAGGACAACATGTGATGGGGAAGCCCCCGGGCAATTTAACTCGTCGCCGCTTTGAATCGGCACTCTACGAGAGGCAACAGGCGTGCGCTGCTTGCAGCCTGTGTATGCCTGCCCTTTTAACTCCACAAAAATGTTTTTATTTTGCGAGTTCAAGCGAACTAACTCATAATTATTGCCCTGGAGTTCAAAATCAAAATCACCGCCATTCAGGTCAAATATACAATCCTGATCATCAATGCGAATGGTAAGGGTGTTCTGTACGCCGTCAAAATAACGAGTGGGGTCGGCAATCGCATTGGCATCAAATGTACCCAGAGGCGTAACGACGTAAGTGGTGGCGGATATGTTGACCTCTCCCCAGGTGTTTACACTTACCCGCAAGGGTACTATAGGCGGACTGTAGCCAAATTCGAGGCCAATTGGCTCGTCCTTGCCGAATAGATTCTCAACAACAGTACAGCCACTGCTGGAAAGAATGAAAAAGATGACGAGAACGAGACGAATAATCGGCCTGGCTCGTTTAATTGCCATTAGCTGAGGCGGCCGAAACCGACCACCCCAAGCGATGTTGTTTTGAGTATTATTATTTTGATTTGCGACGAAGCTGGCCATCTTAGCCACACAAGAAAAACAGACCTGCCCAATACTATATACCAGTGTAATTAAAAAACAGAATTGAGACAAGTGAGATTCGCCACCAGAGTGCAGTTATAAATTGTTAAAATCAAATTCCAGGTGTAGAGTAATTTGCCTAAATTGCTCAGACATCACAAGTTAGACAATGGATGTGTTTCATTTGAGTAAGTATGTAGCGCGATCAGCGTGCCCTTTGGGTATTGCCAAATCGCGCCGGCCGATTTTACCAAATCGGCCTACATTGAAGTTACATTAGGCAATTTGTGTTATGGACCGAGGAGTGTTGGCGGATCCGTTATGAAGATCGTCTCGTCGATATCATACCGCCCGGGGCGAATCTTGAAGTAATTCTTCAAGGTGTAATCGCGTACGGGGTCGATCAGCTTTTGGGCCTGGTTGTGAATATCACCAAATTGATCGCCTTCACCCAGGTACCAAATACCGGCCCCTTTCACTTCGGGATAGGCGGCGTAGAGCCAGGAAGCCCATGCGATATCTTCCATAGCTTCGCTGGGTGTGGGAACTTTATCATATTCCCAGCCCCATTCAGTGATTAATATCGTCGGCCGATTAATGCCATATTTATCGCAGACCGCAAACAGCTTCTGGAAACGGCCAACTAGCCAGGGATAAATGTTGCTGATAGTGTCGGTCTGGTAGCTGTATTCATGAATGGCGATAGCGACCTGGTCAGGATGGTTTCCGGCATATTCCAGGAAGGCCAACATTTCTGGCGATTCCCAATCTTCCGGCTCCGGTTCACCCGAAGCCCAACCAAATGCTGCGTATTTATATCCATCGGCCACGGCCATTTTAGCCGTGGCTAAGGAAAACTCGGCCAGCCAGGCAGCCTTATTTTTATCCGGTTCATTAGTGGTCTCAACCCAGACCAGGGAGGGATCTAATTCGGGCGGGAAAATGCCTTTGTTCAGACCCCAGCTTATTTCGGCCGCTTCCTCCGGTGGCAGGTCATAGCGCGGGATGTCATATTGTGAGCGTGCGTCGCGGTAAACCAGGATATGCGGTACGCCGCTGGCCTGCATCAGCTGCTGCGCTTCGTAAATCGGCTCCGCGTCGTTGGCTGTTTTTAAGAACATGGGCACGCCGGCCGCATCCAGATCTTCCATCCATTTGTCAAGTCCCTGGCGGTTGCCAAAAAGACCGACATGAAACCCAATTTTGTTGAAGGCGATATCTAAGCCCTCGCTTTGCGCTTCTTGCCGGGCGGCTGCGAAATCCACGGGATCAGCGGAGGATACCAATTCCGGTGGGGTCATCATGCCGCCGGCCGGAACAAGAATGACCGGCATATAGACATCATTAAATGGCATGGTTGACGGGGTTGCTGTGGCCGTTGGCGTTGCCGGCACCGTGGGGGTCATGGTGACAGTGGCGCTGATAGTAGGCGTGGCGGTTGCCGTCTCGGTTGGGTTTATCGTGGCCGTTGGTGTAATAGTCATTGTTGGCGTCATACTGCCCGTCGCGGAGGCGGTGGGCGTAGGGGTGTCGGTATTAATCGGCGCGGCCGTTGAGGTCGGGGTGAGCTGCGGCGCCGATGGCGCGCTATCCTGGGCGCGCAGTTGGCTCGTA
>JANQGC010000016.1 GCA_028277515.1 Anaerolineae bacterium | reverse complement strand
TCATACCATAGGGTGCGATCAAGGGACCAACCAGGGCCATGGCCAGAAAAAGCAAAAACAAAGTTGTGCCGATGGCTGTTGTCGGTCTATCAAAAAGGTGTCTGAAGGAAGCCCAAAAACGCCGCCCAAAACTTTGGGCGGCGTTTTTGGGTTTTGAACGCGCTTCAGAAGCGGCCATTAGATCTAAGAACCGGTAAACTCAACTTCTCGGAAATCAGTACGTCCAGCAAAAGCTTTCAGCTCAAAGTTATCAAACTGGTCGCTTATAGCACCAAATTGTGCGAAGAAATAAGGAACAATGACTGGACCACGTTCCACAAGAAGCTCTTGTATTTGTCGATATGCTCTAACACGCTCTGAATCATCAACAGTCGTCCTGGCTAATTCTACAAGCTGGTCAAATTCCTCATCCGAAAAATGGGATTCATTCCACTTGGCGTCCGTAACCAACATTGTCTCCAGGTAAAACTGGGGATATGGTCGAGATCCCCAACCAGTGATGCCAAGGTCCACATCCAACCACCGCTCGTTTCCGCTATCATCTACGCCGTAGTAAACGCTTTCCGGTTCGACGCTGATGTCAATTAACACGCCAGCTTCAGACCATTGTTCAGCTAAAACGGCCGCAAGATCAGGACGGCCACCCGTATCTGGCGTGTGCAAAGTTAAAGTCAATGGATTGCTATCATCGTATCCTGATTCTGCCAGCAACTCACGAGCGGCCTCAATATCTCGAGCGGAAGGTGTAACATAAGGATCGTAGTAGGCTTCATACAATGGCCCAATCGGAGTATCGTTGCCAATAGCACCAAAGCCTTGCTGCACAACGTTAAATATCGCGTCTCGATCAGTTGCTAATTTCAAAGCTTGAATGACATTTGGATCACTCCCAGGTTCCCTGTCGGAACGCAGGCGGACCAAATCAAATCCATTCGTAGGAATACTCACGGTATTGATGCCCGATTCTTGTTGCAAATTGACGAACAAGGAGGTTGGCATGCGAAGTGCCAAATCAATTTGGCCGCCGATTAAGGCATCAACTGAGGCGACATCATCGTTGAAAAATATAATATCAACGCCACCCAGCTTGGGTTGTCCATCAATGAAATAATCTTCGTTGGCCACAAGCTCAATTCGATCTTCAGGACTGTACTGAGCGACTTTGAATGGACCAGTTCCATTGAAGTCAGTCACAGGTTCTTCAGAACCCTCTTTTAGAATAAGGGCGTGATTATCACTCAAATCATAAAGAAAAAATGAATTGGGTTCGGACAAAGTGAAAGTAACTTCGAGATCACCGGTCGCTTCGATGTTCTCTATATTGGAATATAAATCGGCCGTTGGCGCGCCTTCGGTATTGCGCAGGCGGTCAAACGTCCAAACCACATCTGCGGCCGAAAAGTCACTGCCATCGTGCCATGTTACCCCTTCAGCAAGGGTAAATGTGTAGGTTAATCCACCCTCACCTGATTCCCATTCTGTAGCGAGACGGGGAATAATGTTGGATTGCGGATCAATATCAACCAGGTAATCATATACATGATTAGCAACAAGAACTTCGCTATCTGACGATATATTCAACGGATCGGTATTAACAATGGGCTGCATTGCAACGCGCAATGTACCACCTGTCGATTCGGTCGTTTCCTCTTCGGAAGCAGTTTCTTCTTCTGCGCTCGCTTCTTCTCCAGTATCAACCTCAACGGGTTGTTCTTCGGCTGTTTCAGATTGGGTATCAGGTTCGGCCCCTCCACCACAAGATACCAATACTAAAGTAAAAATTATCAGCAAGCCTGTAATGAGTAATCTTTTGTTGTGCACAGGGAATCTCGTACCTAACATATTGTTCTTCTCCTTCTAGGAATCAATATTTACAAAACATCACGATTATATGGGGTGAGGGTTCTAATAAAAGTAAGTAGGATCACAATATATAATCAACAAAATTATAGGACATAAAGTCAAAAAAACCATCATGGCGTTTATGTGCTCATAATAACCTGAAATTGTTTCTCTTTAAGGTGTTCATGTTAAAATAGATATTCGACCATACAAATGCATTCAAAGATTTAGAAGGAAATACAAAATGAGTGAGGAAAAAAGTTTATTTGCAGCAATATTGAGCGGAGAGGAACCAGGAAATATCATTATCAAAGACGATCAAAAGAAAATCGCCATCATTGAATCCATCGAACCCGAAGCGGCCGTTCATTGGTTAGCGATACCATTTGAACATGGTATTGGCACGGAAGAGATGGGAAGGGAGAATAAAGACAGGTTTTTGGAGTTGGTTGATTTTGCCATTTCCCAAACCAAAGCCTTAGCAGAAGAATATCCACACCTGGAAAATGGTTTTTCGATCAAATTCCATGTCGGTTCTTTTGAAACAATTTCTCATCCGAAATTGCATATATTATCCATAGAATAGTTTTCACGAATGTTTCGCTTTAAATAAGCCACTATTAGTTGAAACCGGAAAGTATCCTTTTTCTATGATAATTTTTTCAATCATTTGATTGAGTAACTGTTTTTTGTGTGAATCAAATAAATCCCTGACAATTGAGGAGGAATATATATAGGCTGCAACCGGTTCCACTTCTGTGACCTGGAGCTCATTATCATAATTGAATATTTCAACAGCGGAAAACCAAGGATTAAGTTTTTCTCGGCCGTTTTCTAAGGAAAAATTAGGCTGATAAGTTTCAAAAATTTTTTCCAATTCTGGAACGGCCTGGATAGCAAACTGGTGCATCTCTTTCATGTGCCCTTTACCAACCGTTGAAGCAATGAAAACGGCATTTGGTTTCATTACTCTGGATAATTCTCTCATTGCTTTTTCAAATTGTGGCACATGATAAAGCATGTGGTTGGCAATAACGACATCAAAACTATTATCCGCAAACCTTAAGTCTTGCACATCAGCTATTTGAAATTTAAAGTTAAATCCGCTTGGTTCAAGCGCCTTTTTTGCCTCATCAACCATACCGGAGGAAAAATCAGTTACTGTAATGTGACAATCCTCAGGCAACCGGTCCAAATTCTCTTGCCAAAGCCATCCTGGACCAGCGCCACACTCCAAAACCTTATCCCCAGATTGCAAATTTAAGAAGGAATAGATCCAGGGAAACCAGCCAATGGAGTTAGAGCTATAATGGTTATGTAGTTGGGCACGATCGCCTAAATTGCTGGAATTTTTATACTGGTCATCCAGGAGGTTCTCAGAGTCCTGGCAATTGGAGTCTTTCATAATAATAGGCCAATACCTTTTCGTTGTTATTGGGTAGATTATTCGACAAATATCTCTACATGTTCACCATCTTCTTCATCAAATACATCAAGGATTTTTCCCTGCCGGCCGCTGCGGATTGCTTCCATAATTTCTTCGTACTGCTCATCCTCCAACTCAGGAGCGAATTTAGCACCCATCTTAATGCCCACATTTACTAAGCCCATGGGGATATTTACATTTACTTTGTTACGCCCTGTCGCTGTTTCTGTGACGCGAACCCGAAACCACCTAGGAGCACTGCTCCCTTTCAAAGGTTCATTGGGATGGTTTCTTCCGGTTTTATCCAAAGCGCGAAGCAATTCTGCTCCCTCGCCCGCCGTTATTTTGCCCTCTTCAATCATTCGTAATATCTGCATTCTTTCTTCTACTGTAGCCATTGTCTCAACTCCGTAAAACTATCTCATGACAATACGCATATGGGTTAACGTACGTTCTTTGTAGAAATTAGCTTCAGGTAATATTTTGTTCATTATTCGATCTTCAGCATCGTGAATGAGGCGCACGTTTCGCCGTGACAAATTGTGCAGAGTATGAATTGCCTGATTTAATAATGCTCTCTCGAAATTTCCTTTCTGCCGCGGCGTCACACGGATAAATATTTCATGTGGCCGTCCCCATTCGCTTCTTACGGCCGCCAGACCGTTAAATTTACCATCATTGTCTATGGAAACAAATGTTTTCACTTGCTGACCATTCATAAATCCAACCAAACGACGCCAAATAGATGTTTTGTAAAAATCCCTGGGTAGCGGTTCCGGCCAAATCAGGTTTGGATCAAGGGCCTGGTTATCAAGATAATATGCCTCGCGCCACTTATTTCCTGGAAGTTTGCGAATTGTTGTTTGGCTATTTAGTGGATACAAGCTCCTAACACGGGACACTGAAGACTGCCAGGTTATCATATCCCCCAGGTGATGAAACCCCAAAGAATCGTATAATGCAATTGCGTTATCATTTCCGCTAACTACTTGCAGCATGATTTCTCTTCCATGCCTATTTCGCACTTCATCAATAGCTGCCATCATCAACATCCGGGCCAAACCGCGTCTTCGATAATTTGGATGAACCGCCACATTTGCAACCAGGAAACGCCCTGGAGGTCTGGCCGGCAAGAGCGTTACATTTCCGACAATTTCATTGTCGAGTTCCCAAATGAAACCGGGCGAGAGCCGTGCCAGGCTAGGATCGAATCTCCATAGAAATGCCGGATTACTACTATCAACGACGCTACCAAAAAACTGTCCATCAGCGGCCATTTCCTTACCAAAAACCAGGTGCAGCAACTCTACTACCTGAGGCAGGTCTTTGTTTGGATTTATGCGGCGCAGTCCACTGCCTGTTTGTTTTGCCGGAAAAGTAACAACCATTTTAGCTTGAAATCTACTATATCTTTGACCTCCATTCTACACCCAAATTTGATGGTCGCTAGTCCAGTATTTTTACTACCCTTCAAGTGCATCCAGCAATGTATTTGCCTCATCAGGGGATATCGTCCCTTTTTCCACCATCTTTAGGATTTTCAACTGTTCTTCTGACGTTGTTTTTGGCTGGGTTTTTACCGGCTCGGCTGCTTTGTTTCTATATGCGCTTGTACCTTGGTAAGGGTTGCGGCGTTGGGCACGATAGACTTCTCTTTCTGCATATTTTCGCGCTTTTTCGGCCGCTTTTTCAGCCTGTCTGGCTGCTTTCTCTGCTTGTTTTGATACTTTTTCGGAAATGTTTTGGGCAAACTCCGGGCCGAACTGAGTTTCTAAATGGTTGGCCATCCGTGTTATGTGATGATTGACTTCGGCAGACACCCGCTCCCCAATGCCGGCAAAATCGAACATAAAGTCCATACCTTCATCCCACTTTTCCCCCGATTGCCATTTTTTATCAATTATCTGCTCTTCTTTAAGTAATATTTTTCCTTGCGCGATGAGGTGGACGGTCGTTTCTCCCTCTCCAATTCGACCTGACAAACCATTATCTAACTCCTTGACTTCAACCAGTGGCAATTTGTTCTGCACTTCAGGGGCTTCAGCAAATAAATTAATAGGGGCATTCACCGGCCACCTTAATACAATATCTCCCTTAGCATTAAATCGATGCTTTGCTGCGGTAAGACTGCCAATAATTCGGATATCCCCTTGCACACTTTCAATATTATTCGGGCCACCAAGATTCCTGAGATTAACATCACGGTTAACTGCATTTATAGAAATATTGCCACCAACTGTTCGCAAATTTACATCTCCCGAAACTTGCTGAATTGAAAGATCACCATTAATAAAACTGGCCGTTAAATCACCCTTTACCTGGTTAATCGCAACATTATCATCAACATTGCGAAGAACAATATCACCGTCAACAACCTCAATGTTGACCGGGCCTTGCAGGCTCTTGACGGACAAATCACTGCGGATTTTTTGAATCTTCACCTGACTGTTATTAACTAATACGACATCGCCATAAATTTCGGAAAGGGTAAGCCCTCCTATTAAATTTTTAACGACCACATCTCCAAATACCTTCCCAATATAAACATTTGAATTTTCAGGGACTTCCATTTGGAGATCACCATCCGAGATGAAGGAAAACGAATGTTCACCCTTTTCAACTTGATATTCGCCGCTGGCGCCAATGGCTAATTTCGCCCATGAACGAATGACGAGATCGCCATTACAATTTCCTACCTCAATTTTGGGGGATTTGCCGGATTCGATTGTTTTACTACTCATGAAGTTTATCTCCATAAATTATTCAATAAAAATTTTGACATGTTCGTTGCTATCACTGTCTTCCACATCAACCAGGACCCCAGATTCGGTCTCAGCAACGAATTCCTTAATATTTTCTACCTGGAAACGATCATTTTCAGGTGAGAATACGTTAGCCATGCCAATTCCAAATTCAACCAAACTGAAAGGAATGTTTACGGAAACTTTGTTTTTCCCACTATCCAGGTTTGACACCTTTATCCTCAGCCATTTGGGGTTTTTATTCTTTGAAGAAGATTTTACTCCCTCCAATCCCTGATCTGATGCAGGCTTGTTTTCATCTTCCTCGTTCTCGATAATTATTTCTTCCGCCAAATGTTGGGTTGTAGATAAATCAACCTTATGAACAGGTTCATCAACATTTTGTGAACTCACATCAATTTCATCAGAAAGTAGTTGAACGGTCTCCTCAATGCTAATTTTTCCTTTGGCCAGCAAATCTAATATTTCTTTTCTTTGGTTTTCATCCATAATTGCCCATCCTTTATTTAATTATTACCACGAAGTAAGGTGAGTGCTTGCTCTGCGTCAATATGCCCCTCACTTAATTCAGTTAAAACTTGCTTTCTGGTTTCATCGGTCACAACCTGATCTTCATCTGATTCAACCTCATAACCCATCCCTCTTATCACATCCAATAATCGGGCACGCACCGCCGGATAAGATAAGTCAAGTTCCTTTTCAACCCATTTGATTTTTCCTTCACAGCGCAAAAATGTTTCTACAAATGAAAGTTGTTCAGGTGTTAATAGATATAAACGCCCTAAAGAAAAATGGCCTTTCACAGTCGTGTCACAATTTCTACAATGTAGTTGAGTGACATGTAGCGTATCAGAACAAATAGGACATTGGCCTATAACTGGATTCATAATTAGACTCTCTTGATCAAAATAATTTTTACTTGTCCAATCACATAATACCTTTATAATTCACGCTTGTCAACCAATTTATTAATTTTATTTTAGTTAATATTAACTTTATTCATATACATATTAATATTATTGACATTAACGAAGATAAAGAAGGCCAACATCAATTGATACGTTTCTTATAGAAACAGAGATAATTATACGGTTTATATAATAATATTAAGGGTGTAGGAGAACGTGTTTATTAACTAAGTGGGGAGAAAAACTTCCTATGTGGATAAACAAAAAAATCTTTAAATTCTAAAAACAAAATATAGCCAAATCCTAAAGCAATCGTCATTAGCAAGGAAAGAGAACCCATATTTTTATTCGAGACAGAGAGAATGATTCCCACAACAGAATAAATAAACAAGACAGCCTCAACCAAGATGACACTGTCAAATGGCAATTGATACATAGTATTTTTTTTAATCCCATCAGTATTATTTGAAAAACCTTTAGGTGTGCGTACAAAAATGTGCTCCTTGGCAAACAGTGCTTGAATCATGGCTTTTGTATTGCTAGGTGCTGTCCCGATTGCCACCAGCAGCAATGTTGGAAAGTGAAGCAATCTTTTTTTCCAGTCCGAATAGCTTTCTTTCTGAGCTAAGATAAAAAGCAGAGGCTGTCCAAGCCCGATAATGGTGAAAATAAACATTAATGGGGAAAATCGCACATCTAGCAGGAGTAATGGAATCTGTAACAAAACTATTAATAACAAAAGTACATGAGTTGCATAGGCAGACATGGATAACAGTGCATACAAACGTGCGGCAATAGTATACTGCTGCTCTTTTATAATCGCACCTGAATACTTGTGAAGGCATTGGATCGATCCCTTTGCCCACCTGGCCTGCTGGTTTTTGTACGCCAAAATATCCGTTGGCAGTTCGGCAGGCGCAACAACATCAGGCAGGAATCGGAATCGCCAACCCTTTAAGACTGCCCTGGTACTGAGGCATAGATCCTCACATACGGTATCATCTTGCCAACCACCCGCGTCTTCAATACAGTCTCGGCGCCAAATTCCCGCTGCACCATTAAATTTTGGAAAAAGATTAGCGCGATGCCGTACATACTGCTCCATAATAAAATGCTTATCTAATGCAATTGACTGGGCAGAAGTTAATGAAGAATCCTGATCATTTAAATGCCCCCACCGCGCCTGTATCATTCCCAAATTGGAATCCGAAAGAAGGTGGGGTACTGCTTTTAATAAAAAATCCTTAGATGGAACAAAATCGGCATCAAAAATTGCAATGTAATCACCGGTTGCATACGGCATCGCTTCGGATAGTGCACCAGCTTTATAGCCCCGCCGGTTTGAACGACAAATATGCTGAATATTAACCCCTCGGCTTTGATAAACTTCAATCAGCTTTTGTGCAATTATGATAGTATCATCATTTGAGTCGTCAATGACCTGAATTTGTAGTCGATCTAAAGGGTATTCTAAATTTGCCGCGGCAGTGATGAGCCGCCTTATAACAAACCGCTCATTGTAAACAGGGAGCTGAATAGTAACTTTTGGCAATTGGCTGCTGTTAACCTTAGGGCAGGATTCGATATCTTTTCTATGTCGCAGATATAGTATTAAGGTAAAAAAGCCAAGTAAACCATAAATTGACAATAACGAAACGGCGAGGATATAAAGAAATGAGAGTAATTGGGCCATCAATCTCGTTTTAATTCCGGCTTTATTTTTGTTTTGTATCTTTTGTTAAATGTTCCGCGAGGAAGAAGGATTTTTCTACCGCAGCCAAGGCAAACCAACCCTACATCAACTCCCAGACGCACGACTTGCCAATCATAACTTCCACAAGGATGTTTTTTACGCAACCGAATAACATCGCCCAAATTAATTTCAACATACATTAGGCAGAATTATATCAAAAGAATTGAAAACTCATCGTTGTTACCCTTTCAAGATGCCATTACATTAGAGGAGATTGAAATCTCTGAACAGGGCATTATGATTGACGGGATGGTTGATTTGGATCCGATCATGACAAAAATCACATCAAAATTGTAACAAACTGCACTACCCAAACTCCCTTATCCATTGATATGATTAATAAAGAGGTAAGATATTTCTCGGTTTGGAAATATCACCCGCACGAGCCACCACTTTTGTTTACCGAATTTACGCGTTTGCTTTCGTTCACAATTCGGAGAAAAAGTTAGTAATCTTATTAATTTTTGTAGAGGGAAGAAATGGCAAAATTAAATTATACAAAAATTCGCAAAACACTAGAAGATGAGCGATTAGATCTAATCAAGCAAGTTGAAAATCTCGATCAACCACAAGAGCACATGAATCCGGATAGAGATGATCTTGCTCAAGACTTCATTACACGGGAGAAAACTGAGGCATTAAAGGCATTGGAGTTAGAACAAATAGATCAAATTGGCAATGCTTTGAAGCGATTAGATGAAGGAACATATGGGCTATGTATTGATTGTGGAGAGGAAATACAGCCTGAAAGATTAGAGATAATTCCATACGCGACTTTATGCGTCAACTGCCAATCAAAAAATGAAAAGCGTTGGTGATTCACCGAATAAAAAACGAATAATTCGGGTTTTTCTACCATTTTTGATGTTATTGTTAGGATTTTTTACTTATTCATTTTTCAATAACATCTTTGATAGAACCGAAAGAGCACCCGTAACAAGTACAACTGGTTTAGAAGTATCGGCCGCATCTTCCACCAAAGAAATTATTACAACTCCTATTACGGAAATGGGCACCCCATCTCCCACTACGTTTGATTCAACTTTCAGGATTGAGGAAACTGCCACACCGATACCCATCAAGTTTACCGCAGATGATCTTAAAATTAAGGGACCTCCATCTGAAAGCGCGTTTACGCTGGATTCTCCAGTCACATTGTATTGGACCTGGCCAGATAATTATATTAAAAAGCAGCATCAATTTTCCGTCTATTTATTGGGCGAATTTGAAGAATGGTTGATTGGAACAAGAGATGAACCATCTCTTGGCGATTTTGGTTATCACATAAATTTTACTCCTGGCAAGATCGTAGAATCCCCTGGAAAATATGATATTGAAATTCGATTGGAACAAAAAGAGCCTCACCTCATCGCTTTAAGAAGCAACCGCGTGCCTGTAATCTTAAATTCAATCTCCCAATAAACATTTTCTGTAGGATATAATTCTCTAAGAAAAATCATATCGAATCGATAAACAATGATTGCTTTTTTTAGGCGAAGGTAGTAATCTTTATGCATAAGAGAAGATATCTCAATAGGAATTTGCGGCAGATTTGGAGTTTAAAGGTCCAAGGCTTCAAGCTGCCTATTTTTCATTTCTGAGTTTAGGATGTATTGGTTTTGGTGGAGGGACTGCTTCACTTACTTCCTATCAAGGTGTCAATAGGAATTAATAAGGTGATTGAACAATCTTATCCTGCCAAATGATTAGCAATGTTAACGCAAAACAGAACGGATTTATCAGGCCAGCAAATCGATAACTACGAATTAGACGCGTTGCTAATACACCGTCCTGCCAGTGATTTTTACGTTGGAAGAGACATTAAGCTCGATCAGCCTGTCTTCATCGAAATATTACAAACAACTGAGCAAGAAGATCCTAGTATTGCTTCTCAATTTCAGAGGCGGACAGAAACGGTCTCGCAACTAAAAAACCCCTATATTGCACCGATTATCGATGTAGGAATATCGAATGACGGCTACCCATTTGCCATACTTGAATACATTGAGGGGAACTGGCTAGATAGTATTATTGAAAATTGGAGACAGGATGGTATCATCCTCCCTGTCGATGAAGCCCTATTGCTCGCACGCCATATCGCTGAAGGATTGAGTGTGGCTCATTCGGCCGGTTTAGTCGATCCCGATCTGAGACCAGACAATATTCTCATACGTGAGCCTGATAACACCCCCGTTATCTTCGATCTTGGGGCGCCAATTATCGTTACTTCCAAAGAATCTGCCCTGACGAATGGCCAATCCAATTCGTTAGACTATGCCTCTCCTGAAGAAATTGAAGGGAAAGCAATCGGCCGTCGAAGCAATATCTACTCATTGGGCATCATTCTTTATGAGCTTTTAACAGGACACCGTCCAAAGCTGCCGACGTCATCCTGGGATATATTTGAACGCTCGACAATGCCAAAAGAGGTTCCTTTGGAAGAAGAACGGGAGGGATTGTCTGGAGAAACCTATCGCCTGGTCCGAAATTGTTTGTGGCGCCAGGAATGGAGCCGATTTGAATCGGCCGACGAGTTGATTTCAGCAATTGACACGGCTATCCTCGCCGAGCAATCCCTACCAAAAGCGACCATTTGGACAAGCCAAAGAAGACGCTGGTTGTATGTTGCTATTCCCGTAGTCGCTCTGCTCTTTATCATATTCGGCTTAGCTTTAGTCTGGAGTCAATTCGCCAGGGCACAACAAGGTCAGGCAGGGATTATTCCCCCAACAGAGCAAGTACAAGTAGTCGAATCACCTGCCGAGGTCGTTAGTGGTGAGGAAATCAATCCTGAAACTCCCGTGTCAACGGCGACTTTCACCCGTGAAGCGCCTCCAACATCTGCGGCAGACACAACCATCCCGATTTTCGGACCGCCGGCCGATCAATCTTATTCTATATTTGAAACCATTAGTTTCGCCTGGATATGGCTAACCCTTCCCGGAGAAAATGAAGTTTTCGCCATTTACCTTATGAATGAAGACAGTGGTGGAGGGCCAACTTTAATTGGCACGGTTTCACAACCGGATAACGCATCACTCTACCTTCTCGAAACCAGCGTTCGTGATTTGGGGATTGGACCTGGTTCCTATCTCTGGCAAGTAAGGCTAGAAAATGCTTCAACCGGTGAAATGGTTGTTGAAAGTGATTCCCGCCGGTTAATCATTCAAGAGGAGCCTACAGCTACCCCAACACCCATCCCGCCAACGGAGACAAACACACCGACACCAACACCGACAGAAATAACGCCATCTCCAACCGCAACCCAGATCGCATGCGTACCAAATGCCCCTCCTGGTTGGATTACTCATGCTGTTCAATCCGGAGAAACGCCCTTCTTCTTTGCTCAGAGGGCAAACGTACCGGTACAAGAAATATTTGATGCCAACTGCCTCCAAAGAGGAGCAATTTTGAGCGTGGGACAAGTATTGTTCATACCTCCACCCTTAGTAACTAATACGCCGCCACCAAGTTTTCCAACTTCCCCACCATTTTTCCCTACTGATGAACCAGTCGATCCCGATCCCACTAGGGATGATCCCGATCCTCCAGAACCAACCGAACCGCCAGAACCAACCGAACCGCCTGAGCGCCCAACCAGTACGGCGCCACCACCGCCACCAGGCGAATAATTAAATTTGCAAAAAAAACCTTCTAATCCAGGCGAATTTGGTTGGCTTCTTCCCACCTAAAGATCATGAAAATTCGTTGAAAAATTCAACGGTATTGCAAGCTTCAGTTATAATGATGGTAATGGATCAGTCGATTATTCTTACTGAGACAGTATAAAATGATCTTGTAAAAATAATTTAATTTATTCAATATCGTCATAAAGAGGGATAGTCGTGAGCAAAATCCTTAGGTTTTCAATAATAATACTGGGATTTTTCTCAAGCTGGTTAATAGTTGCCAATCGGGGATTTGCGGAATTCACAGGCCCTGTAGAAATAGGGCAAAGCCTATTCCAACAAGGAAACCCAAATTTTTCAATCACGCCAACCGCAACGTCAACTGAATCTGCGGAGCCAACTGCTACCGATTCAAGTGAGCCAACAGCAACAAATACACCTATTACTCCAACGGCTACTGATACGCCAACCGCAACCCCAACCAATACGGTGACGCCTACAGAAACACCTGTTCCGACAGACATACCGACGCTAACATGGACTTCGACGCCTGAGCCACCCTCCCCAACCCACACCCCAACGCCAACTTTTACTAATACACCTAATCCTCCAACAGCCACAGATACACCAGCTGCAACCCCAACCAATACACCGAAGCCGACGGAAACGCCTATTCCGACAAATACTCCGACACCGACTTATACTCCCACGCCTAAACCCATAAACTCTCCACCAACCATTTCCGAAATAGATGACTTGTCGATTGATGAGGACACATCAACAGGACTTGTATCATTCCAAATCGAAGATAATGAAACCCCAGCAGCAAATTTGAGTGTCTCCGTGACATCCTCAAATTCCAATCTAGTTGACTTAAGTAATATCGCTCTCGCCGGAGATGATGCTAATCGAACAATCAAAATTACCCCCAAGGTAAATAAATTTGGCAACACTACAATTTCAATCATGGTAAGCGATGGGCAAAAGGAGACAATAGAAAATTTTGTGCTTACGGTGGTACCGGTCAATGATGCCCCTGCAATTGATCTGAATGGAAATGGAGCGGGTACAGGTTTTTCCACTAAATTTATCGCCCAGAAAGGAAAAGTCATCATTGTCGATGCAGATTTGCGTATCCAAGATATTGATAATGTAAATTTAACCGCGGCGAGGGTTGAAATTGTTAATCTCAAAAATGGCGCTTCTGAGAAGCTCTCTGTTGATACGAGTGGTACAAATTTATCTGCAAATTACAATGCTGGGGTCCTTAATATCACTGGCAATGACACGATTGCCAATTATCAAAAAGTGTTGAGGACGACCTCTTACCAAAATAATAAAAAATCGCCAAATACGACGATCAGAGAAATTACCTTCAGGGTTGATGATGGATCGCCAATTAACCGTTACAGTAATATCGCTAAATCCACAGTAGATATTGTAATTTTAGGGATAACCATTGAGAAGGGACCCGGCGAACAAGCCATTGGAAGTGGTGGCACCGCAGTTTTCACCATTCGGGTAGAGAATGTTGGAAATGTGAATTTGAAGAATGTTAAAGTGACTGATCCCAGATCACCTAACTGTAACCGAACGATTGGCAATTTACGTTCCGGTGTCGTCGAATCATATACATGCAGTAAACAAAACGTTATGAGTGAATTTATTAATGTAGCAACAGTTGAAGGAAAGGATGATGATGGCAACAAAACCACTGCAACAGATTCGGCACGGGTTGGGGTAGATAATCCAAATATTCAGATCATTAAAAGCCCGGCCGCACAAACCATCATTGAAGGGCAATCAGCGATTTTTGAAATATTTGTTGTCAATACGAGCGATATGGTTGACCTCGTTAACATCACTGTCGAGGATCCCAATTCGCCCGATTGTAACAGGATTGGAAACCACTCCTTTAGTAATCTTTCTGCCAGTGAAACAGCTCTTTATACATGCAGTAAAGAAAATGTCGCATTAGGATTCACAAGCATTATTACCGTTACCGGCAATAATCTACTCACCCAGGAAATTGTTCAAGATAGTAGTCTAGCCGTAGTGGATATGTTAGATATTAATGTCGAGCTTGATGCAGATCCTTCAACTGTTCCTTCCTCAGGTGGGCCAATAACATTTTCTATCACCGTTCAGAATTCAGGAACGATAAATGCCATTTTGACAGATTTGTATAATGATTTATTAGGTTCATTTTTCGATGTTGAGGGTAATTGGCTAAACAACAGTTGTATTGAAGGTTCCTTACTTGAAATTCCTCCTGGTGGGCAATTTTCTTGTGAAATAGCTACCTACATCAGTGGTACACCGCCATCATACGACTTTAACGTGGTTGCTGAAGGCGTTAATGACGAGGAAATCAGTGTTAGTGATGAGGCAGTTATTTCTGTCGATATAACCGATGTTCCCAGTATAAATGTTGATTTCTCCGCCTCCAAATTAACCGTACCATCTCCTGGTGGAACGATTAATGAAATCATAAATATTAAAAACAGTTCTTTTACTGAATCCATAACCATTACATCAATCGTTCACTCCACGCTTGGCAGTTTAGATGGAATTGGAAATTGCGAGTTCCCATTAGAACTTTCAGCTCAGGAGGTTTATGAATGCCAGTTTTCAATAAAAGTTACTGGTGAAGTCGGCGACAATGAGACCCATACCATTGAAGTCACTGGCGAAACGGGGACAAAACAAGAAATCTCAGACGAGGATTCCCTTACAATTAATATCATTTCATCTAATATAAAAAATATTCACTTCCCTACAATTTATAAACTTTACTCACAACCAGAAGAAGATAATGATCTTCCATGCATGGCATATCCATTAACCTATGAGCGAACGTATTCATTTTTAGCCGATGATGAAAATGACTGGTTTTTTATCGACGTAGATGAACCTGGTCTAATCGAAATATTCATGGAAAACTTTGAACCAAAGGATGGGCAATTAGCTGTTTGGTCTGGTGAAAGTTGCAAAGATTTGACGATTAACAATGCACACAATGCCAATTTCGAACCGAATAAATCCGTGAGTTTCCAAGCGGAAACCGGCCGTTACTACATATGGGTCATTAACTTTGATGGAATTTCCTACAAAAATCCTTACACTCTGCTGGTCAAAAAATCCTAGGACTTAAAAAGTTCATACGTCACGGTATTGGAAAATGCTAGAAAAACTTAAATTTCCTTTTTGGGGAGTTATCGTCGTTATTGTCTTAATGATTAGTGTGGAAATTTCCACCCGGATGAATGCAATAAAGGTAAAAGCCGAATCCGCTCCTTCACAATATTTAATAGATAACGAAATTGAAAACGAAGAAATGGGTTCAACGAGCGAACCAGGGGAATATCTCCGGGTTATCATTACTCCTGAACAACAATCTGTCCTTAAAGGAGGAAATGCTCAATTTACGGTTGTCGTCCTAAATACAAGCAATTCAGTCGATCTGGTAGATGTGAACGTTTCAGCACCATCTGTGCCCGATTGCAATAAAACAATTGGCAATTTAGCTGCCAATTCAAACTTCACGCCTTACGCTTGTTCAATACTTAATGTTCAGAGTTCATTTGTTAATGAAATCTCAGTGCAAGGCACTAATCCAATTAACAATCGTATTGATATAGCGAGCAACTCTGTTCTTGTCGATCTACTTGATTTACAATCGTCAATCTTTCTGGAACCTGACTCTATACCTGAACCAGGTGGTACTGTTAGCTTTACAGTTGCTGTAAGCAATACCGGGTCTACTGACTTTGAATTAAATGAATTATCCAGCCCTCAATTTGGTGATTTAACAGATTCTACGAACCCTGCTGTGTTAAACACTACCTGTGAGTTTACCCCCCAACCACCTGTCATTATCGTGGGCGGAAAGGATTTTGCTTGTTCATTTCTGGGCATAGTCACTGGACAACCTTCTGAATTTGAAGTGATTATAACAGCAACAGGGGGTCAAGATAGTTCCGGTAATTTATTAGAAAAATCTAGCAAGGGAATTGTGCAAATAACGGATGTGCCTGCCAGCCTGTCCGTTTCGGTCACCCCAAGCGTCAGTTCTGTCCTTCCTCCGGGTGGATTGGTTGAGTTTACGGCCGAAGTTGAAAATACCGGTCTTGTTGATGTAATTTCTATTGAAACTTTAAACGATTCTATTTTAGGAGATTTAACAAACAAAGGAACGTGCTTTTTACCTAAACAAATTCAACCGGGAGAGGCATTTACATGTACTTATGAACGAGAGATTATTGGCGGAGCAGGTGATGTTTTAACATTTGTATTAACTGCTGAGGGGGTAGATGATGATCTTCCACCGGGTCAAGTGCTCAGTATTGGGCAAACAGTTATCGATATCATTGAACCACCTGTATATTCCGTTTTCTTTCCTGGATTGATTATCTTTATTGATGAACCGAACAATAATTGCTCGCAGGTTTTTCCGCTAAACGTCAATCAAACCTATCATTTTATGGCTAATGACATTTTTGACCTATACGAATTTAATTTGATTGAAAATGGGGACGTCACTATAAATTTAACAAACTTCCTCCCTAAAATAGGGCAATTGATAGCTTATAAAGACATTGGTGAAGGATGCGCTAATTCAACAGTTTTGGCGAATAATGCTGATGAATCAACTCAAAAGGTTCTTTCTCTTGGCACATTGGATGCCGGCCGCTATTTTATACTGGTGTTGAATGAAGGTGAGCTAAACACCCAGGATCCTTATCAATTAGAAATTATCCTCACTGATGAAGTGAGATAAGTTTATTCAAATACCCCAAGCCATCTACAAATTCAGTATATGCCTGGCAATGACCAGTCTTTGAATCTCACTTGTTCCTTCCCCTATGGTCATTAAGCGCGTATCTCTATACATGCGCTCAACTTCAAATTCAGAACTGTAACCATAACCTCCGTGAACTTGAATGGCATTGCGACAAACGCGCTCACTCATTTCCGTTGCGAATAATTTGGCCATTGCCGCTTCCTTGGTGTAAGAACGGCCATTCTGTTTTAGCCAGGCCGCATGATAAACCATAAGCCGAGCGGCATGGATTTCTGTTGCTGCATCGGCAAGCATCCACTGTATCGCCTGGTAATTCGCAATTGATTTGCCAAACGTTTCCCGCTCATGAGCATACCCAACCGCTGCTTCATAGGCTGCCTGTGCCAATCCAATGGCGATACCGCCAATGCTAATACGGCCTCCATCTAAGGTTTCCAGGGTTTGCTGCAGCCCTCTTCCAATAGGGCCTAGAATATTATCAAGAGGCACTCTGACCTCATCGAAATTGACCGCATGGGTTGGCGATCCTTTCAGGCCCATCTTTTTTTCGGCCGGCCCTATCGTAATGCCGGGTGTGTCAGATGGCACCAGAATATGACTTAAGCTATTACTCCCATTTTTGTAGCCAGTGCGACATAAAACGACCATAAGATCAGAAATAGACGCATTTGTCATCCACATCTTTGAGCCGTCGATTATCCAGGAATCCCCCTCTTCTACGGCCGTTGTTCTCACTCCACCTTTCAAGTCTGATCCGGCCCCCGGTTCAGTTAAAGACAAACAAGCCAAATTGTTTTGGCCTGAAGTTAAAAACGGCAGCCATTTCTGCTTTTGCTCCACAGATCCATACTTAACAATTGGTCCCAATCCTAGGCCATTATGAGCAGAAATCGCTAAAGCTGTTGAGCCACATCCCCAGGCCAACTCTTCGATAGCAATAACGGCGCTGATCGCATCCAATCCGGCTCCTCCATACCTCTCAGGCACCTCCAAGCCAAGGAGCCCTAGCGGACCCATCTTACGAACGGCCGTCCAATTAAACTCTGATTTTTCATCCGTTTGTCGGGCGAATGGTTTAACCTCATTCCGGACAAAATCATGTACGATATGTTTTAACTCTTGCTGTTCATCTGTAAGCTCAAAATTCATTTTACTCCTCCCAAATAGGAATTCTTTAACAATTTGATGCCGCCAAAATTAACAATAACAACTGATGTAAACCCACATTTAGCGGCGATAAATCAATATATTCATCAACCCGATGAGAATTACCAGACAATGTTAGTCCCACACAAACCGCAGATATTCCTTTACTAAGGGGAATGTTCGCATCCGTACTTCCCAAATGATTAGTGATCTCTGGCAAACCCACCGATTGCAAAGCTTCTTCAGCCAGCTTCACAAGAGGGTCATTGTTGGAAATACAACCGGCCGGCCTGTTACCAACCTGTTCAATCTCTATGGAGACATTTTTGTATTGGCAGCTTATGAAAGCGATTCGTGCCTCTACTATGGATTTAACCTGGGAGACCAATCCTTCCAAAACGTTCTTGTCCTCAGACCGAAGGTCTAACAAAACGCTTGCAGAAGGGGCAAGGCTATTAATCGTCGTTCCGCCCTCAATCACGCCGACATTAAAGGTTGTTTTTGGTGAATCAGGAACTTTGATATTAGATATTTCGGAGACAATATGGCTTATTTCGTGAATGGCATTTGGCTCTCCGAAATTTCCCCATGAATGGCCGCCTGGTACCCTAATGGCTATGCGAAATCTTTTAACCCCAACTGCCTTGTGAATAACTTGACCAAGCGATCCCCCT
Source organism: Anaerolineae bacterium (assembly GCA_028277515.1). Next base: position 16,222 of record JANQGC010000016.1, on the reverse strand, counting down.
TCAACAACAATATACTTCGCCTGACGCCCGAACTTTTCAACTACCGCATGCATGCCCCGCAGATCGCCCATTCCTTCTTCACAGACATTGCCAACAAACCAAATATCGGAATCTATTGGAATCTGAAATTTTTTAATTAGCTTGGCTATGGTAATTATAGCGGCGACCCCTGACGCATTATCCCCGATCCCAGGTCCGTATAAAAAAGGTCCTTGCTTCTTAATTGATAAGTCCGTATCAGCGGAAAAAACGGTGTCAAGGTGCGCCGATACAACGAGTGCCTTGGTCGTTTTATTTTTTCCAGGAATCCTGGCGTATACATTATTTATTGAATCTTTATGAACATCTCGAAGGCCAATTTTCAAAAACTTCTGTTCTATAAAATTGGCTTTTCTCTTTTCTTCAAATGTAGGAGACGGGATTTGCTGAATATCAACAATCAATTTAATTAGTTCAGGGATTTGAGTTTCGATGACTTCCAAAACTCGTTTGAATTCCCTGCTTCTGCTGACTTGTCTAACAGGATTCACAGATAAAAACCAACAGTTATTGTTTAATAATCGATTATTCTTGCAATCGGTATTCTTCAAAATATGGGATTAACCGAACAGGTAATCGGCCGTACACTTCAACCCCTTCAGCTTTGTGATCTTCCCCATCCACCTGCCCTCTTGAATGTAATAAAGACAGCAAATCACCCCGTTTGTAGGGTAAAAATACATGCAGAGGTTCCAGGAATTGAACCATCGCTGCCTCAACAACTTCTAATAAGTCCTCAATCCCTTGCCCGGTTTCAGCGGAAATTGGCACAGCTACATAATCTAAATCCAAATTGATGGAATCCCGTCTATCTTCTGGAAGCAAGTCGATTTTGTTCAAGCCCACGATTGTAGGAAGATGATCCACTTCCAATTCAGCCAGCGTGTCCTCAACAGCTTCGATTTGAGCATTTACATTCGGGTGTGTGATATCAACGACGTGAATTAACATATCTGCATCAATAATTTCTTCCAGTGTCGCTCGAAAGGCAGCGACAATCTCTGTAGGTAATTTTTGAATAAAACCGACTGTATCTGTAAACAAAACCTCTCGGCCTCCGGGCATCACAACCTTGCGGGTTGTTGGATCTAACGTGGCAAAGAGCATATCGGCCGAAAGAACATCCGATCCGCCAATTGAATTCAGCAATGTTGACTTCCCGGCATTTGTATAGCCAACCAGGGCAACCACCTTTAATTCAGTTTGTCGCCGTTTTGTACGATGGCGTTGCCGGTGGGCGCGAACAGACTCAAGTTGTTTTTTTATATGGGAAATACGTCTCCCGATCTCACGCCTATCGGTTTCTAGCTGTGTTTCACCAGGCCCTCTAAGGCCAACACCCCCACCTTGTCCGCCGGCACGGCCACCTGCCTGCCGGGCAAGATGGGTCCACATCCTGGTTAAACGTGGCAGCCTGTATTCCAATTGTGCAAGCTCAACTTGTAGTTTGCCCTCTTTCGTTTGTGCATGTTGAGCGAAAATATCTAAAATCAATGCCGTGCGATCGATAACCCTGATATCTTCTCCAAAATAACGTTCCAATTCTCTCTGTTGCCTGGGAAGCAGTTCATCATCAAAAATCAAAACAGATACATCGAGTCCTTCAATCAAGGCTTTTATCTCTTCGAGCTTCCCAGAACCGATGTAAGTACTTGAGCTAGGGTGCTCCAGTCTCTGAATTACTTTTCCTGAAATCTGCAATCCGGCCGTATCAGCGAGGCGTTCAAGTTCTTCTACACTGTCTTCGATAGTCATCAAAGGTCTACTCCCTTTGATTTCCACACCGACCAGCATTGCCTTCTCTTTTTGTGAGCTTGTGATCATTAATTGATTTGAAATAGTGACCTCCAATTTTGGAAAAATGAATCCTCAAATCCCATAATTTCTTTGTATAAATTCAATTTCGTTAAAATATTATTCTCGAATCCCACTAATATTAAAATCAGATGGATATTCTAAAACAAATTCATACTTGATCTTCCGCTCTGACTCCGGATCAAGATGAAGTTGCCACTTGAGCAGATTCAATTCATTCTTTTCTTTAGGCTCAGGATTAACGGAATCAAGTTTCACTTTTATTCGCTCATGTTTTGAAATTGGAATGTGATCTTGAACCTCAATTTCAATTTTCGACTGCTTTAGGTTATTAATTTCGATTTGATATCCATACTTTTGAACCCGATTTTCCCTCAAAAGACGCTTGTCTACCTGCCGTTTAACCATTTCACGCGTTACGACGACCTGCTCATCCACTCCCATTATAAGTTCTAATTCTCCATCTACTGGAGTAAACTCAATTCGCGAATTTCCGATATATTCTCTTCCCAAATATAAAGAGGCATCACCACTTAGCAATGAAGAATCGCTATGATTTTGGATTTTTGCCCGTCTATATGCGGCGTTGGCATATTTAGGGATGGTGAAATAATCGACATCAACATCAGTTGAATAACGCGTCAATAACGTTTTTATGGGTGAGCCATCGCTGAGAATATCCCAAGACCCGGTCACATTAAAACTTCGTGACGCCCCTTCCTCAGAAATTTTGGCTTGGGCTACATCAGCTTGCGCCAGGGTTTGTTCAGCACCTTTAGCATCTGTTGGTGCTTCCTCACTTTGTGGGCTTGGGGCATGGACGGGTTCAAGCGAAGTAGCTCGAATCATATTCTTACCGGCTCTATAAACCTGCCTTTCATCAACAAACCATGGTTTTAGTTCCGGGAGATGTTTGTTTAAAGCTGGGCGAGCGGTTGAAACCGATAGTTGAACATCCTCCCACTCTTGTCCAGTTTTTTGAGCAACTTGAGCAAAAAGATCGATTTTTATTCGATTTTCTTCCTCTAATCGCACCTCATAAATCGGTTTCCAGCCAGCATTACCAACGATATATTCTAATTCAGGCCAAAAATCACCAGCTTCAGTCACCTTCACATTAACCAAGACTTGAAATCGTTTGCGCACCCTCTGCGATCTTAACTCCTTAAGTTCTCTCTCGATTTTAGAAATTTGGCGCTTAACATCGCGTCTTTCTTTTCCAATTTCTCTTTGAGCTGCGCGAAACTCCTGGTCTTGTTCCTTGATAAAATGCATCAAGCTTCTTTGATCATCAACGCTACTTTGACCGCGAGATAGACCCTTAGCATATTGTTCAGTAGCATTTCTAAGTCCTTGCAGGTGAGCTAACTGCCCTTCCCAAACTGCGTCTTGGTCATCCAAGGCCTTTAGATCGTCATTCAATTGATCTAAATATAGTTCCAACTCTTTAGCTTGTTCTGAAGGGGTTTGCGCAAAGTGCTGAACTTTAAAATCTAAACCAAGGATTTGAACCCTTCCCTTCCCTTTACCCTTTATGCGAAGAGAATCCGGTTCTAAAGATAAAGGAAGTTCATTGAATATGAGTGATGTTAAACCAGGCTCCACATGTGTTTCGCCCAGGCAGGTAACAAGCGCCCTATCCGGGTAAACCGTCACTTTCTCAATCGTGTACTTAACTGGTAATTTCATTTTTTATGAGGTCTCTTTCTGCTACCTTGCGATTGAAAAATAGTTCATTTTCCCTGGCAAAACGGCGCAGTGAGGTTAGGGAACGCCTTGAGTACCAAAAATAGCGCTCCCGCTTGGACATTTTTCCCTGTGGGGCATGAAACAAACCAAAGTTGGCCTTCATAGGTTGAAAATCCTTGCCTGAAGTATGGGTGACATAATGGCACAGAACACCTAACATTGTTTTGGTCGGGAATATGACAGGTGAATGTCCATTAAGCAACCGGGCAGCATTCAGGCCGGCAACTAATCCCGTTCCAACGTTGCCAACATAACCTTCTACACCCGTAATTTGACCTGCAAAAAATAAATCTGTCCTCGTTCGTAACTGCATTGTGGGTTGAAGTAACCGGGGTGAATTAATATAGGTGTTACGGTGCATCATGCCATATCGAAGGAATTCCGCTCTTTCTAACCCTGGAATCATTCGCAGCACACGTCTTTGTTCCCCCCACTTCAGATTTGTCTGAAAGCCAACGATATTATACATCGTTCCGGCCAAATTATCTTGACGGAGTTGAACAACCGCAAATGGACGGTCCCCTGTATGTGGATTATTTAATCCTACAGGGCGCATTGGGCCAAATGCGAGAGCTTTAAACCCACGTCCAGCCAGCACCTCTACCGGCATACATCCTTCAAAAAAATTAGGGTCCTCGACCTCAAATTGTTTAAGCGTGATGGTTTCGGCCGCTAACAAAGCCTCATAAAAAGCAATATAGTCCTCCTCGGACATGGGGCAATTGATATAGTCCCCTTCTTCTAATCCATCGTCATAACGAGACTTACGAAATGCGATATCCATGTTGATCGAATCAGCATGAACAATGGGCGAAACAGCATCATAAAAATAAAGATGGTCATGTCCGGAAAGTTGCTGAATTTGCTTCGACAAAAAAGGAGACGTTAAAGGTCCGGAAGCAACGATAGAAGGCTGGTCCGGAATAGTCGGCATCTCCTCGCGAATGACCCGGATATTTGGGTTACTTTCAATCCGCTCAGTCACCAATTCGGCAAATTTAGACCGATCAACTGCAAGTGATGACCCGGCGGGCACGGCAGCGGTTTCAGCACAATCTAAAATTAAAGAACCTAAACCCCGCAGTTCAGCCTTAAGCAATCCAGGGGCTTTATTTATTAAATCAGAACCAAGGGAATTACTACACACTAATTCTGATAACCGGTCGGTTGTATGGGCAGGTGTTTGCTTATTGGGGCGCATTTCATACAGCAACACATCTATACCCAGCAGAGATGCTTGCCATGCAGCCTCACAGCCAGCTAAACCCCCACCAATAATAATTAGTTCTTTATTCATGCGTTAGGAATTTTATTCTCTAAAACTGTACCCTCTTTAATTACCATCTGTTGGTTGTTTTTATTTTCCAGAACAACTTTTCCCCGGCAAATGACATTTTTTTCAAAGCGGACATCCCCACTTATGCTCAGGTGGCTGCAATCAATTAATGATGGTACTTCATCAAATCTTTGGTCTAAATCAGACACGAATTTGTAATACCGGTCGTCAAGATCGATACTAATTGAACCTAGAGTCCTTTTCTTATCAGGCACGACGTGATAATCATCTGTAAGTCTGTAAAGATCCGAGCGAACCGCCAGCAAATCATTTGTCTTTTTAACCGGCGCAAATCGAGATCTGGGGACTCTAATAGCTATCGCATTATCAAATTCACTGATGGCCGACCCCATAGCTGTTTCCAATTGATATACCGGGGTTGAATTTTCATCGCGCGGATCAACTGTTTTTTTGTTACGAATCATCGGCAGCCCTATTTGATTATTTCGATCACGCATCAATTGCTGCACGCTTTTCAAGTTCACCCATATATTGTTTGTATTGAAATACTTGTGGAGTTCAATATCTTGGAAGCTTTTCTCATCTTCATCCGGACATTGTGCTGATTCACGTAAAATATACCGGCCGCTTTTTTTAGATTTAGCCAGATGTCCCCCTTTTTTGTCCATTTCAGTCCGGTCAGCCACCTCCATCATAAATGGAATTTGGTTCTTAACGAAATAGCCCAAAAGCGATAAATCAACCACTGCTCCAAGATTGTCCGTATTTGAAAAGAATGCATACTGGTAACCGGCATCCAACAATTTTTGTAATGTGCCATTTGTAACCATGGCCAGATAAATATCCCCATGACCTGGTGGGCACCATTCTAAATCAGGATCTTTTGGCCAGGAAACCGAATTTAAAGTTGATCGGTTTATTTTCAACTCTTTATGTTGAATAAAACTTAACGGCAAATTGCTTTTCAATGCTGGAAATCTATCAAGGACCGCCAGTGAATCTTGTTCGGTAACAAAGCTGTTCATTAACACCAAGGGGACATCAATTTCAACTGCTTGCTGAGCGATAATTTCAAGAAAAGAAAGGCCATTTTTCACCGGAAGCAGGGATTTGGCCTTTTCCAACCCCATGCTAGTTCCTAGTCCACCATTTAATTTAATGATCGCCGTTTCATTTAGCGCATCCTGTCCAATTCTTTTTAATGAGTCCGGAAATGTTTCAACATTAGGAACACGAGGTACGGCATTTATACTCTTTTCAGGGATTAAACCGGTGCTGCCAAGGACAAGTTGTTGGTAATATGTCGCGAAGCAATTGATAAAAATTTGAGGTAGCCCTTCAGAACGCATTCTTTCCTCAAAAGGGGCGAACATTTTTTGAATTTTTTCCATAGCTTTATATTTATCGGTTAAGTGGAGTTTGTAATTACCAACAAAATATTGCGAGCTAGCTTTTAAGTAACGGAATTTGTTTCAATCTATCCGCTGCTATCATTGGCCTCAGACTGTTTTATTTTCACCTTTTCTAGCAAGCGACGGGCATCTTTATCATGGGGATTGTGTTTGATGGCCATGCTAAACCAATATTCAGCTTTTCGATAATCATGCTTGTCCCGGTAAATTAAACCAATATTGTAAGCAACACTAGGAGCGACAGGATCAAGTTCTAAGGCATGTTTGAATGCAGAAATAGCTTGATTTTGGTTTTCTTCATTGGCCAGAACCGGGTTTCCCAGATAAGCAGCTCCAAGATTGATCCAAATTTTACTGTTGTAAGGGTTTTGATCGCTCATAGGCTTTAACACATTCACCGCTTTCTTGAACCTTTTAGTTAAAATGTAAGCACCGCTTAGATTTAATCCCACATCAATGTTATCGGGTTTCATTTGATGGGCTTGCTCCAGAAATTGTAGGGCCTCTTTTGACTTTCCCTTTTTAATCATTTCAGTCCCTTGAGACAAAAGCTGGTTAAAATCCTGATTATCTTCCATTTCGATCTCTAATATATTTAGTAATCATTATCATTGTTGTTTATGCCGGGTCGAATTTATAATCAATATCATTAACAGGGTCCCTCCGAATAGCAAGAGTATCCAGATGCCGTAGTTGTTTATGAAATTTGAAAATGGATTTTCATCTTGTTGAGATTTAAGCCAATCATTTTCTAGTTCCTGCAATGTAATCCCAAAGATTCTTTTAATCCCCACATCACAGGAATCTCCTTCAATATAGATTGTAACCAGTTCTGAAAGGGATTGCTCACCATATCGTCTTAAAATATAGTCCACAATTGATTTACTCTGCGCGGATGCTAACAAGACTCTATCGCCGACACGTTCAGTCTCAACACATAGTTCTTCAAGAGGAATTGTGCGATCAGAATTGATGGCGTCATCTAATAATTGCTCAAAACGAGGATTGGTTTCTGTTTGGACAATGGTTCCAATCCCATCGCGCAGCCACCATGGGATGTTCTCGAAATTTTCTGTTGAGACGTTATAAAGCAGTAATTGGGTTAACTCATATGGCAAGCTTTGCCCAAGGTCGGTTATGGCAGTTTGGGGGTTAACGGACGTGACCAATATCACGCCAAGATCGGGATGCGATGAAGACGCATCACTTATTCCGGCTAACCTGAGAGCGGCTCGTAAATCCGCAGAAGAGGGGTATACATAAATATCAAAAGGATTTATCTGATCAATCGCGAGCATTAAAATCAGTTTGTTCAATGCATCGTCGGCAACTGTCAACACATCCTGGCCAAAAAATGGACCACTACCTGACCAATGGATCGTTGCCGCATCTTGCGTCATTTGCTGCCATACAAATCGATCATCTTCATAATTGAAGACCTCTTCATCTGTCAGATATAACCTATCTCCCTCATTTACTTCCCAATAATAATTCACTTGCCTAAATGGACTTAATGCGACCGTATCAACCGGAACTGTATAGGTAACGGAAATAATATCCCCTGGTTCGAATGGAACCTCAAACTTATTATTCAACTCCGCTAATCTTGGACGCACGTTTAACGTAATCTTATCAACATCAGATGCGCCTGGGATACTTAGAAAAAAACGCAGCTCCTGTCCAAAAGCATATTCCACTGATGATTCAAACTCAAGTTCTTGCTCTTGTGCAGCAACAGCGGAGAGAAAAACAAATGGGGCAAAACCTACGGCGAGCCAAATTGAAAGCAACAAGTAAATCCTTGGACGCCTCATCTTCCTGTTTATTTATGTGTCCCATTCAGCTCATCTTCTGACCAGGGAAACATAGGCAATTCACCTCCCAACCAACTCGCCTCTTCAATCGCTTCTTCAATTGTACCATGCAAATGTGCTGCCATTGGATCTTCGAGTAATTCATTTAAGAACCTGTCCGCCTCATCCCCACCAATCTGGGCAATTGAGGTGACGGCAACTGTCGCAACATCTTGATCGTGATCAAAAGCGAGTTCCATTAACACAGGAACGGCTCTGCTATTACCAATCAAGCCTGCCGCCCGGGCTGCTTCGGCACGCATTTCCTCATTAGGACTTTCCATTTCATCTAATAAAATTGATGTCCATCGTGGATCGGCACTGGTTCCCATAGCAAAGACGGCGCTTAACTGTAATTCAGGATGGTATCCTTCATAAGCATCTTCAATAATTTTCGGAATTTCAGGAGAAGGAACAGGCCCCATGGCTTCTAAAACGGCACATTTAAGAGCCAGCTCAGCGTCTGCATCTTCATATGCTTGCTTTAAGATCTCAAAAATATGGGAAGTATCAATGCCGCGAATTTGGCCCCATTCCGACATTAAAAGAAAATGAGCAATTGTTCGAGCAGCGGCTTCCTGAACTTCTGAATGAGAATCATTTGTGAGCAAGTTGAGAATCGGATCCACCAGCTTTGCATCAGAACTATCCCAGAGGCCATCAAGTGCTGCAACACGAACTGGTGGGTATGGATCTTGAAAAGAGAGTTGAAAGATGGGTGAAAAATCAACAACAAAATTCTCTTCACTTATATCGGCCAAATGGCGCACAATAACCTTCCGCTTATCATCTTGTGCTGAATTCCAATAGAGCAAAAATTTGGAATATTCAGATTCACTCATGTCTGAAAATCGATACAGTTGACTTAAGGGCACGATATCTTCAGTAAAAATTAATGATAAAACTTCTTCAAAAGGGACGTTTTTTTCTTGTTCCATGTTTAAAACTCCGCCTGTTTTCCAGGGGCTCAAATCTATAATATCTGATATCAATTGCTTAAGCTAAGGGAGAACAATCGGATTAACGATGTCCTGAAAAATCATGAGGGCCATTAAACCCAAAAGCACCAGCATACCAATGATATGAACCATGCTTTCGCGCTCCGGCTCTACTCGCCGACCTCGGACTGCTTCAATAAGGACAAACAGTATTCGACCGCCATCCAGAGCGGGGATGGGCAGTAAATTTGTTAAACCTAAAGCGATATTAATAAAGGCAGCCATGGTGAGGATTGGATAAAGGTTACGGCTTAAGGCCGAATTTTCGGCCGCTCTACCGGCAATCTGACTGATACCCACAACACTTACCGGTCTTGCTTCTTCGGCTGTAACCTCCCCACGGATGAGCATTCCAGGCAAATTTGCATACAATGTGAGGTTGTCCCACATAAAGCCAAATGAATTGGCTGCAGCCCGTAATGGGGGCATACTAATCCGTTCACCATTGGTTGCCGCTTTTAAGCTGATGCCAATAGGGCCATCGGTTTCAACATCAAATTCGCCAGGCTGGCGTGGCACCAATGTGATGTTTATTTCCTCCCCATTTCTTAAAACAAGGAGATCAATTGGAGATCCGGCTTTTTCATCAACAACATCACGCAGCACAGTTCCATTATCAGCCCGTATACCATCTACTTCTAATATGACATCATCGACTATTAAACCGGCCATTTGAGCGGGTGACCCATCATGAACATCAGCAACTGCTACGGCAGGAGGTCCTAAGACTAAAGCCAACCAAAAAATAAAAATTGCAGCCAAAAAATTGGCGCCTGCGCCAGCAAATAAGACAAAAAGGCGGGCTTTTTTCGAGGCTGAAGCAAAACCACCTGGAATGGACGGGTCATCCTCTCCGGACGGTCTAACAAACCCCCCTAAAGGTATCCAATTTAATGAATATATGGTGCCATTCCTTTCAGCAAGTTTTAAAGCCCTTGGTGGAAGGCCAAAACCGAATTCTTCAACCCGGATATTTGACATCTTAGCAGCTATGAAATGGCCTAACTCATGTATAAGGACCACGGGTGTCAGCACAATAATAAAGCCACCCAAAGCCCAAAGAAAAGACATATCGGACATAATAGTTCCTAAAATTGACGATGGATTGTATTAAATCTATCGAATTAGCGCATTATACGTCTGTGAAGACAGCCATCGCAACCTTCCGGGTAGCGATCTAACAGCTTTCTTAGCTGCAATGGTCAATCTTATATGTAAAATTCATATTAGGCGTATAAATTGCGTTTATTCAGTTTGACAGCCCGGAAATGTCAGGTTACGATTATCAACGAGGATATAAAATAGTCTTTAGGACATGAAAAGCGCATGAACCATAGAAATTTTTATGGTTGACGAGGTGGAGGTTCCCCACCGCGAGGTGGGTGCTAACCGGTTTTCCGGGAAAGTCGAAAGATCAGCGGGTGCCTCCCAGGGTGACCACACTCTGATTCAATGTCCCTTCAAATAAGTGATGCGTCAAACAGAACCGGGTAACCAGCCAACAAATCGTATCACATGTGGTAGGTGGAATTCAGCAAGTATAGATTCATTACCCCTTGCTGATGACCACTTAATTTATTGAAGGGACGTTCCATAGACAAACCATAATTTAGTCTGAACCGGCACGTCCACATAATAGATGCTTGTAAGTGTCGCATTATGCACGCATGCAGTTTCCCCTGTGTTGGTGCATAAAATATGGGCATGAATCCAGGCAAAAGGAGTGATAGAAACATGTGTGGTATCGTAGGATATATTGGTCCAAAGTCGGCCGAACAAATTATCATTAAAGGCCTAAAGCAGTTGGAATACCGGGGATACGATTCAGCCGGCATTGCCGTCATAGAAAAAAATGGAAAAATTGAACTCAGAAGAGATGTTGGCAAACTGGTAAATTTAGAACAGATGCTGGTGAACTCACCTCTAAACGGGCAAATAGGTATTGGCCATACAAGGTGGGCTACGCATGGTGAACCCAATCAGCGTAATGCCCATCCACATATGAGTATGGATAACCGGGTGGTTGTTGTACATAATGGAATCGTTGAAAACTTCCTAGATCTGCGAGAGGAACTGGAAGCCGAGGGCGTACAATTCAATTCAGACACCGATACGGAAGTCATCGTCCAGCTTGTTGAACGCCATCTCGGTGCGGGAGTTTCATTAGAATCGGCCGTTCGTAAAACGCTAACCTTATTAAAAGGAGCAAGCGCCGTTGTTGTTATGAACATTGATAACCCGGACGAGCTTATTTGCGCGCGTCTGGGTAATGCCGGCGGCATCACCATCGGCGTCGGTCAGGGCGAGATGTTCATCGCCTCCGACATTCCGGCCATTCTGGATTATACGCGAGACATGATCTTTCTTGAGAGCAGACAATTCGCTCGGGTAACGAGAAACGATTACCAGGTAATGAATTTAGAAGGCAACCACCTGGAAACAGAAATCCACTCAATTCCCTGGGACCCGGTAAGCGCCGCTAAGGGTGAATATAAGCATTTCATGCAAAAGGAAATATTTGACCAGCCTCGCTCATTAATTGATACCCTTGGTGGACGAGCGGATTTCGAGAATGGCCAGGTACACTTAAGCCAGCTAAATTTGGATGAAACTCAGGTCAAACATTTGAAGAAAATATTTCTAATTGCCTGTGGCACAAGTTATTATGCCGGATTGGTGGGCAAATTTATGATTGAATCTTTGGCCAGAGTTCCTGTGGAAGTGGAGTATGCCTCAGAATTTCGTTACTACGATCCTATTATTGATGAAAACACGGCCGTCCTCGCTATTACTCAGTCTGGTGAAACGGCCGATACATTAGCCGCAATGGAATTAGCTAAAAGAAAAGGGGCGATATTGTGGAGTATCGTCAATGTGTTTGGCAGCCAGGCCATGCGCATATCGGATGGCTATATCACCATGCAAGCCGGTCCTGAAATCGGTGTCGCCAGTACAAAAGCATTTACCAATGCAATTTTAGATCTCTACTTGCTCGCCTGTAATATTGCTCAATTGAGGGGCACAGTTAACGCAGACCAACTTCGCCAGCTCGTAGAAGACGCTGCCCACATTCCTGAGCTTGCGGGACGAGTTCTCGAACGTGACCAGGAATATGAAGACCTGGCAAATCACTTTTTCAAAGCAAACGATTTTCTATTTATCGGCCGTGGCATTAACTATCCAATCGCATTGGAGGGTGCATTAAAACTCAAAGAAATCAGCTATATTCACGCTGAGGGGTATCCTGCCGGTGAAATGAAACATGGACCCATCGCCTTAATTGATGAAGTCATGCCTGTTGTAGCAATCGTGACCAAAGATTCTTTATATGAAAAAATGTTTAGTCAGGTTCAACAAGCGAAAGCAAGAGGCGGAGTGGTTATTGCCCTGGCAACCGAAGGGGATGAAGCCATCGTGCAAGAAGCTGATCATGTCATTTTTGTTCCTAAGACAACGCCCTTACTGGCACCGATCATCAATGTCATTCCACTACAACTGTTAAGCTATCATATTGCCGTTCGTCGGGGCGCTGATGTCGACCAACCTCGTAACCTGGCAAAGAGTGTGACCGTAGAGTAGAAGCGTCAATAACAAGCTACTCACCTTTCTCGATCAACTGAGCAATACGCTGCAAAAACCTGGCCGCAGGTGCACCATCAATCAGTCGATGATCGAAAGTGAGACTGAGGGTTATCATGGGTCGACCGACTACTTCTCCATCCATCATCATCGGTTTTTCGATAATCCGGCCGATTCCTAATATACCAATTTCCGGCGGATTAATGATGGGAGTAAATTGGTCGATACCAAATACCCCTAGATTGGTAATGGTAAACGTGCTGCCGGTCAAATCACCTAATGACGATGTTCCCAAGCGAGCGCGCTCTGCAAGAGCGGCAAGTTCGGAGTCGACCGTCAACACCGACTTTCGGTCGGCATCTTTTATAGAGACCACCAGTAAACCCCGCTCGGTATCTACAGCTATTCCAATATTGACATCATCCAATAGCCGGATAGCCTCACCCTCCTGGCGGGCATTCATTTGTGGATATTCGCGCAAGGCTTGAGCAACAATGGTAATTAATAAGGCATTATAGCCAGGCACGGTGATGTCGGCAGAAGGAGCCACAAGCTTGTAAGCCTGGCGCAGATTGATCAGGTTTGTGGCATCTACTTCGCTATGTAATGTAACCTGGGCTGACTGCTGGACGCTCAATGACATTCGTTCGGCTATAGTCGCTCGTATACCTTCAATGGGGATTAACGTACTTTTTGGCGATACTGGTTTACTTTGCTCGTTCTTTTCAATGATATTTTGCACGTCATCTTGGATGATGCGCCCACCCTTGCCGGTACCTGTGATGGAAGTAAGGTCAATCCCATGCGCTTTGGCAAGTCGCTTGGCAATAGGGGAAGCGACCACTTTTTTCTTTTTCGGTGATAGCTGCTGACCTTGTGTAGATTTAACAGGTCCATCCTCACCTTTATTGATTACTTGTTGTACATCTTCTATAGTAATTCGGCCGTTACGCCCTGTCCCTTGAATCGTTGTTATATCAATGTCGTTCTTTTTAGCCAGCCGTTTTGCCGCAGGAGAGGACCTTACCTTACCTTCTTCAAATATTAGGCCAACAACTGTTGCCGAGGAAGCGGTCTCATCGTCTCTGACTAAAATCTTACCCAATATCCCTGATACTGGGGATTCAACATCGACGTTAGCCTTATCCGTTTCAAATGTAAAAAGGGTGTCTCCTGCTTGAACCGGTTCACCTTCAACCTTATACCACTCAATAATGCGTGCTTCCGACATATCTAGCCCCATTTTGGGTAGTACAATTTCATGTGACATCTATCTCTCCGTGGGCATTTAACTTCTCAAGCGTTCATGAATTCCCCACCGGACACAACAATATATTCACCGGTGATATGGTCGGCCAGGTGAGAAGCAAGGAAAACTGCTGCGTTTGCTTGATCTTCCGGTTGGCCAAGTTTTCCTAAGGTTGTCTTGGCAATTAAATCTTCACGAATGCCGGGAACCGTCGCAAACACATTCTCTAACATGGGTGTGATCGTTGCTCCGGGCAACAAAGCATTCACGCGAATCCCATATTCTCCAACTTCCAACGCCAAGATGCGTGTAAAGGCGATGACGGCCGCTTTGCTTGAGGAATATGCCGCATGTTTTAGATCGGCTTTCCTCGCGGAAGCAGAAGCAACGTTAATAATGCAACCACCATCTTCCTGGGAGATCATCTGCTTCGCTGCTGCTTTAGAGCATAAAAATGTACCCTCCATGTTCACCCGAAAGATGCGCTGCCAGGATTCCAAGGGGCAATCGATCACGTAATTTGCTTCTAAAACTGCGGCATTGTTTACCAATATATCCAGACGGCCGAAAGCATTGACGGCCGTTCTTACAGCGGTGGCAACGCCTTGCTCATCAGCGACATCCAATGTTACCGGTATAGCTTGATTTCCATCTTGGGCGATATTGGCTGCTACCTCCTCAGCCCCGTTTTTATCAATGTCGGCAACCAATACCTGTGCCCCGTGAGCTGCATATGCTTCGGCAATTGCCTGCCCGATTCCTTGTGCCGCCCCCGTGACCAGAGCAGTTTTATCCTTCAATAAAGTCATTGATCTCACCATTTTAAGTGGTTTGTTTTCTAAACAATTTAAGTCATGTGACAGTCACTAGTTAAGAAACTTCGCAAGCAAACTTAAGGAAGCTATAAATATCAGAACTATGAAGCTCTACCCAGGCGCACAGCTAATCCGGTGCCAAGTAGAATAACCAATCCCTCAAAAATGAGTTGGTCGTAAAACTCAAACCCTAATAGATTGAGTCCATTCGCTAACACAGCTAACAATAAAACACCCAGTGCGGTCCGCCAGATAGAACCCTCACCCCCGAACATGCTGGTTCCGCCCAAGATCACCCCACCAATGATTGTGAGCAGGAGAGGATCGCCAATTCCTGGGAGAGCAACCCCCAGATTAATGATCGCCAGAAATCCGGCCAATCCGGAAAGGCCACCGGCAATAATGTATACCGATGCCTCTAACCACTTTCGACGTATACCCACATAGTCAGCAGCATCCTTATTCGCTCCAATCAAATAGATAAACCGGCCCCAGGTTGTCTTGCTCAAAGCGAATCCGGCGATAATAAGGACTGCGATAGCTACAAAAGCAATAACAGGAATGTTGAAGAAATCGGTTCTCCCTAACTGGCGCAACGTTTGTGGAACTCGCATGGCAATGCCCTCAGAGACACTGAAAGCGATACCCCTGGCAATAAGATGCGTGCCTAATGTTAAGACAAAAGGTGTAAGCCCCAACGCTGCTACTGAAAAGCCATTGAAGGTTCCGAATAACAAGCCGACAGATATGGCAACAATCAGACCAAGCAGCGGGCTGCCTTCTTGACCCATAACAGCAGCCGCTATAACTGCGCTGCAAGCGATAACCGACGCCACTGAAATATCGATCCCGGCCGTTAACAATACAAAGCTTTCCCCAACGGCAGCCACAAACACAACGGCCGTTACCGCCAACAGGGTGCGCATGTTTGTCAAAGTAGCAAAAGATGGCGCCAGGAAGGCGAATAATAGACATACCGGGATCAAGATAGGTAGAACAGATGTTTTTTGGAATAAGCTACCCAGAAGCCTACCGATATTCATTGATCGGTTTTGATCGCTACTATCAATGCTGTCAGTTACCATAATATTATTACGAAGTATAGAGTGGCTGCCATTTACGAAATAGCAGCCACCTCAACGAAATCATTACTCACTGCTTGCCGCGCCCCAGATCTGATCAGCATTCTCCTCGGCATTCTCCCACGTGTAAAGCGTGCCGGGGAAACGCTGGTCTTCTACCTCAGGCGTACCACCGTCGACAACTATCAAGGCATTATCCATCGCTCCACGACCCAGGTCGGCCAGCGGCAAGGCAACGACGCCGTCCGTCCAGCCCTCAATCGTGGCGCGATAACCGGGTTCGGCACCATCAATGGTGCAAACGATCACATGCCCTTCTTCGCCGACATCGAAC
>JANQGC010000262.1 GCA_028277515.1 Anaerolineae bacterium | reverse complement strand
CGGGGGGAATGCGTTGAAGTTCTACGCCTCGGTGCGGATGGACATCCGGCGCATTCAGGCGATCAAGGCGGGGGGCGAGGTGACCGGCAACCGGACGCGAGTGAAGGTGAAGAAGAACAAGGTAGCGCCGCCATTTACTGAGTGTGAATTTGACATCATGTACAATGAGGGAATCTCGCGCACAGGAGATGTGCTGGATTTGGGCGTGGATTACGGGTTAGTCGATAAACGAGGGGCTTATTTCCGTTACGGCGAAACGCTTCTCGGACAGGGGCGGGAAAACGCTAAGATTTTCCTGTATGAAAACCCGGAAATATTAGATGAGATCGAATATTTGATCCGTCGCGATTCCGGGCTGCCAATAGAAGAATTAATCGCGGAAGAAGTGTAAACGAAAGAATTGTTAAAGCCGCGGATTTTTCTCATCATAGGAGGAGAATCCGCGGCTACGTTTTTAAATGGCCAATATTAGGATTTCAGGAGCACGAAGTATGCTGGTTCGACATGCCCGCAAGTTCTTGGTATGCTATAATTTCGCATTTGGGCATGGGCAGATGATCCATCCCAATCTACAAGAAGTTATTAAGGTTTAGGAAATAGGCTATGAATTTGCAAGCATTGGCTCCCTATTTAAGTGTCATTGAAATCCTACTGGCTGCGGTGTTGACGGTGTTGGTTTTACTGCAAACCAAAGGTTCTGATCTGGGCGGTTTTTTGGGCGGCAGCGGAGACACCAGCGGTAGTTTTCGCACCCGCCGTGGTGTTGAAGCGACGATGCACCGGCTAACGATTCTCGTATCCGTCATTTTTTTCCTGAATACAATTCTGGCTTTTTTGGCCTGGGGATAGAAATACATTGCATGGGTGGGGAGACCCATCAATCCTCAATTCCATTTTGTCCTTGTGGCGGCATTGATTTGCTTCAGGGAGCAGCACAAAAATTTTGATGAAACCAGATATAAGATGGCAGCTATTATTGGCAATAGCTGGATTCGGTTTGGTTTTAGCCCTCCTATCATACCAGACTCAGACTGCCAGTCTTTGCACTGTAAGCGTCCCGGCTTCAGGTGGGTCTTTCCATGAAGGAATGGTTGGAGCACCCCAATATTTAAATCCCTTATTGGCTGGTGACAATCCGGTTGATCGCGAAATTTCAAAGTTGATTTTCGATGGTTTAACCGGATTTGAAGACGGGATGCCCATGCCTGTCCTAGCACAGCGTTGGGAAATCAGTGAGGATAGGCGGATCGCTCGTTTTTATCTACATGAAGATATCACATGGCAGGATGGACAGCCTTTGACAACAGAGGATGTCGCTTTTACTTATGGTTTGTTGCAAGATGAGAGTTTTCCCGGCGAACCGGCGTTAAAGAGGTTATGGCAAACAATAATTATCCGGCCGATTGATGACCGAATCATTGAATTTGAGTTAAAGGAGCCTTTTGCTGGTTTTCTAGAAGTGACATCATTAGGCATACTTCCCGCCCATTTACTCGAAGGTGTTACGGGAGCAACGTTGTCAGAATCACCTTTTAATTATCAACCCGTTGGAACCGGGCCATTCATGGTTGAACCAGGCCAGAATTGGGCGGATTCGCGTGAGTTGCGACTCACATTAGCGCCCAATCATTGGCCGGGAGAAAGTGGGGTCAACGAGGTCGTCATTCATTTTTATCCTTCTGAAGAAGCCTTGGTTGAAGCATTCGAGCGAGGGGAGGTTCAGGCGATCAATTCCGTATCTCCGGCGATGCTGCCTCAAATTGCCGAAATGAGCGATGCCCGCTTATTTTCAACTGAGGCGCCCCGTTATTCTTCGCTATTGTTCAACTTAAGCGAAACGGGATCGGCCGCTATTCGTTCAACAGAAGTTCGCCGTGCATTGGCGCATGCTTTAGATCTATCTGCAATGATTGACATGACACTTAATGGCCAGGGCATCCCTCAAAGCGGTCCTTTCCTATCCAATTCCTGGGCTTACAATCCTGCGCTTCTAACGCCCATTGCTGGAAATATCATATCCGCTACAACGGGCTTGGAACAAGAAGGATGGCTATTGCCGGAGGGTGAGACCATGCGTTTCAAAGAGGAAAATCCACTCGTCTTACGGTTCCTGGCGTTTGACACACCGACCAACCGGGCTGTTGCCGAAAGCATCGGACAACAATGGCGCGAGGTTGGTATCGCGCCTCAATTAATTTATTTCTCGAATTGGCGCGATTACCGGCAGAATTTAGATGCCCAAGAATTTGACGTAGCTCTGGTTGATGTAACACCCACGCATGATCCGGATTTGTACGATTTCTGGAGCCAGGAAGCGATTGTCAATGGGCAAAATTACGCTGGCTGGAATCGTCGACGAGCGAGTGAGGCATTGGAAGACGGCCGAAAAGTGTGGTTGATTGAAGAAAGAAAACCTTATTACGATACCTTCTTGCACTATTACAACGAGGATTTGCCGGAACTGACTCTCTTTCGTCATATATACACATATGCAGTAAACAGTTCCGTAGAAGACCTGGAAATTGGAAAAATAAAACACCCGCGTGACCGTTACCAATCACTGCCAAACTGGATCGTCCTTTATCGAGATGTAACCGTTGCCTGTCCGGAAGATCAGGCATAAATGAATCATTTACCCCAACAAATTAGCAAAAGAACCTTCCAAGGGTGGATTCTGCTATAATTAACTCATTTAGACGATTATTAAGTAGTTTTGCATTAGATTTGTCAATTATTTCTGTGGGATTTCTGGAAGTACAAGAAAATGAAAATTGACAAATCTTTCGAATTGCAATCGAAAGGAGAGAATAAATGTTTGGTTCTCTAGGTTGGCCGGAGCTTCTGTTGATCCTGGCAGTTGTCCTGTTGGTGTTCGGTGTTGGCCGGATCAGTAAAGTAGGTAGCGAGCTTGGCAAAGGTATTAGCGCCTTCAGAGAAGGGGTTAAGGAAGGTCAAGAGGACTCAGAGGAACAAGATACCCAGGAAGAAGCTTCATCATAAGTTAAAATGGATAGTTTCTTTGGAATTGGCGCTCCGGAATTAATATTAATTCTGGTCATTGCCGGTATGGTTATGGGACCGGAGCGGATTGTACGCACGGCGCGCTGGCTCGGCCGAACCTCCTCGCAATTACAAAATATCTCACGTAGCTTCATTCGCCAGTTAAACGCTGAATTGGACATGGATAATGAATCGAATGAACTGAAAGGGGCATGGAATGATATGCAGGATATGCGCCGCCAAATTGATGAATTGAAAGGGGAGTTAATGTCGGTAACCAAATCTGCCCTAAATGAAGGGACCGGCGCGTTAGAGGAAACCAAACAAGAGATTGAGCGCACCATTGCCCCGCAATCATTGCTTAAAAAAATGTCCGAAACCAATTTGTCAAACGCAGTTGATGGACATTCGGATAATAACACAACAGAAAACAGCCCATCAGCACCCGTCACACTACCAAACCGGGTTGAAGTGGTCGATGATCCTGAGTAATGAACGATACCGAATCGATAGAAGATTTAGGTGAACACCAAACCCTCTTAGAACATCTCAGTGAACTCCGAAAACGATTGACCTGGGCCGCCATCGCTTTGATAGTGGGCACAGTTATCAGCTTCGTATTTGCTCAAACGATTCTTGATTTTTTGCTTACCCCTTATGCAGAAAGCATAGGAGGAACAGCCACGTTACAAACCCTGCGACCCACGGAGGGGCTGGAGACCTACTTTAAAATATCCTTGATGTCGGGCGCGATTTTGGCGATGCCGGTCATATTAGTTCAGGTGTGGCTCTTTATTTCACCTGGAACGACAAACCAGGAAAGGCGCTACATCTTTATTTTTGTTCCCAGCGCCCTGATATTGTTTCTTTTAGGAATCGCATTTGCCTGGTTTGTGCTGGCCCCAGCAGCCATATTTTTTCTGGCTAATTTTATGACGGATATCTTCATGACGGAGTGGACGAGCCAGGAATATATAAGTTTTGTAACCCGGCTCGTATTTTGGATGGGGGTTAGCTTTCAGCTGCCAATTGTGGCCTATTTCGCCTCGCGGATTGGCGTGGTGAGTGGCAGAAATCTGCGCGATCAATGGCGGGTTGCCGTTGTGGGTATCGCTGTTTTGGCGGCCATCATTACTCCTTCAATTGATCCGGTGACGATGATTTTAACAATGGCACCTTTACTGCTTCTTTATTTGCTCAGCATCGTTCTGGCTAATTTTGGCCACAAGCAGTTTGAACGATCGATGGAAATCTAGGTTTTATTTATCATGATGAAATTGCTCCCGGCCGGGGGATAGCAAATATGCAGACAAAGCACCGCCAATAAATCCAAAGAGGTGCATTTGCCAGGATATTCTTGGGTTGTTTGAAAATATTCCCAACAACATCCCCCCGTAAAGAATGGCGACGATGACCGACCAGGCAACCGCTTCCCAACTTCTCTCAAAGTATCCACGAAATAACAGATAGCCAAAATAGCCGAAGATGAGTCCGCTGGCACCGAGATGGATTGATGATGATGGGCCAATGAGCCACGTGCCAAACCCGCTGACCAATGCGACAATGAGCGTCACCAGTAGAAAAGTTCGTGGGCCACGCAGCAGCACGAACCAACCCAGAATGAGAAAGGGAATGGTGTTGGCTGCTACATGGGAGAATCCGACATGAAGTAAGGGCGCAGCTCCGATCCCCCAAAGGCCGCTGAGCTGACGGGGCAGGATACCGAACTGGTCAAGACTGCCGCCTAACAACCAATCAAAGGCTTCTAAAAACCAGATAAATAGGATAAACCCGCCGAGAAGTATTGCCTGGGCGCGCAAGGTACGGCCGATTTCTGTCAGTTTTTCGTCTTGCTCCATGCTTGCTAGATCCGAGCCGAATGAATCGAATAGGGGCAGTTTAGCGGAAGTTTATCGTGAATGCGAATCATATTTGCTGTTATTTTTGTTCTGCTAAGTTATTATTGATTACGATTTTGTTCATGAGGGGTTGCAAGATGGAGCAGCACGCTCACGATCCCTCTAATAAGGAAATGATGATGCTGTACGTTGGAAATGATCGGGAGAGAGATCCCAGAATAAATCTGGCTATTGAGGAATTTTTATTGCGCCATGTTCAAACCGAAGAACCGTTGCTGCTTTTTTATATTAACGAACCGTCGGTCATTATCGGCCGCAACCAAAACACATTAGAAGAAATTGATCCTGACTATGTAAAGGATAATCAAATCCACCTGGTACGCCGCTTATCCGGTGGAGGTGCTGTGTATCATGATTTAGGAAACTTAAATTTTAGTTTTGTAACCCCTGGACAGGAGGGGCTGCACGACTTTAAGTTGTTCACGGAACCCGTGGTCCGTGTGCTGCGTAAATTAGGGGTCGATGCTCAGCTGCGGGGTCGAAGTGACATCTTTGCCGGGGACAAGAAAATTTCAGGAAATGCGCAATATGCCAGTCGTGGGCGGATGTTCAGCCACGGTACACTTCTGTTTAATACTGACCTGGAAATCATGCTGAAAGCGATAAACCCTCGCCAGGTTAAGATTGAATCCAGTGCGGTGCAATCGGTGCACAACTTTGTGGCCAATATTCAGGAACTACAGCCACAGATAGGGAGCATCGAATCGCTTCGCGAAGCGATCATAAAAGGTATATTTCAATCAGGTCCAATTGAATATTACGAGTTAAGCGAAGCAGATTGGGGACAAATTCATCGGATTTCGCGTGAGAGATACCAAACCTGGGAATGGAATGTCGGCCGTTCGCCGCGCTTCAATATTCAAAAGAGTGATCGTTTTGCGGCCGGCAAGATCGACCTGCGTATTGATGTGGACAAGGGTCTCATCCGGAACATCAAGATTTTTGGTGATTTTTTGGGCAGTCAGGATGTTCAAGAACTGGAATCAACCCTGATTGGCCTGCGCTACGATCCTGACGCCCTCGCCCTGACTCTAAGTGAAATTAATATTGAACCCTATTTTGGAGCATTGGCCAGGGAAGATTTTTTGAAACTAATTTATTGAATTTGTTCAAGCGCCTGCGCAACGCTTTTGTCAGGACTGATGTTGTACTGCACATCCTCCAGGCGACCCTCCGGGTCAATGACGAAATGGCTGCGAATAATCCCTTCATAAACACGGCCAAATGACTTCTTCTCTCCCCAGACGCCGTACAAGTCAGCCACTACATGGTCAGGGTCGGACAACAGGTTATAAGGCAGCTTTTCGGCCGCGCGCCACTTCTTCAACCTAGGGACCGAATCTGGGCTGATTCCTAAAACTGTGGCATTGGCTGCCTCAATTTGGGGGAAATTGTCGCGGAACCCGCAGGCTTGTTTGGTACATCCGGGTGTATCAGCTTTTGGATAAAAGAAAATGACGACGCGCCGGCCACGATAATCGGAAAGCTTGACATCTTCATTCTCGTCATTTTTAATCTCAAAATCTGGTGCTAGATCGCCACTATTTAATTTCATTTTTTCTCCAATTAGTTTTTAACGAATCATCGTTCGTTCACTTAACCAGTTCCATAAACGGGAACTGCTGCGCCATGAATAGCTCTTGAGGCGGGGGAGGCCAGGAACTGTATTACATTTGCCAACGCTTCCGGTTGAACCCATTGGCTAAAGTCAGCATTGGGCATATCCTCCCGATTGCGTTCTGTATCAATGGTGCCAGGTAGGACGCAGTTGACGTTGATATTATTCTCCTTTAATTCGGCCGACATGCTTTCGGTTAACCGGATGACGGCACTTTTGGAAACGACATAAGGTGCCATCCTGATTTTTCCTTTTAGGGCAGCCCTTGCCGCAACGCTGATGATTTTTCCGGATCCTTGTTCGATCATGTGGGGTATAATCGCCCGGCAGACAAAGAATACGCTGCGGGCATTCAGATTGAGCATGAATTCCCAGGTCTTGAGATCGGTTTCATGCAGCGGGTCGCCCATCGTGAACCCACCGGCGATATTGACCAAGACATCAATACGGCCGTAATGTTCGATAATGTCGCCCACCATTTTTTCTACGGAATCTTCATTCAACAAATCGGCCGTGACATAATAACAATAACTGTCTTCAGGTATTTCATCCTGAAAGACATCAACCATATCTTTTCTGCGTCTGTCGACCACAGCCACTCGCGCGCCGGCATTGTGGAAAGCGAAGGTTGCAGCCCGGCCCAGGTTGCCCGCTGCTCCAGTTATGGCGACAACTTTTTCACTAAAATCAAACATGTTGGTCTAGGTCCTCCTGGATTCTAAATTACCTGTTTCATATTGTGTTCCTGAAGAAAGGCTCACCTTTCTATGAATCCCCTTAAATGATAGTCTGTCCGCAGGATACCGACAACGCTTTTTGCATCTTGAATCCGGCCATCTAATGCCATCTTAACCAGTTCATTAAGTAGTACCGGCTGGACCTCAATAATTTCATCCACGTCCTGAGGTAAGGGGTCTGTTTCCAGGTTTTTGGCGAGGTAAACGGCCATAACCTCATCGGTAATCCCTGGAGCCGGCCAACAACGTCCTAAGCCTTCAAAACTCCCGGCTCGATATCCGGTTTCTTCGCGAAGCTCTCGTTGCGCGCAATCCAACCACTCTTCCTGCCAGCCACGCGTTCCGGCCGGTAGTTCTAAGATAGTCGTTTGCAACGTAAGCCGGTATTGGCGCAGCATCAGAACCTCAGGCCCTGCTTCGGTATCGCGTATTGGAACGAGAACAACCGATCCGGGATGTTCAATGATACCTTTTTCTATTGGCTCTTCTCCTGTTGCTGAAATAGAATGAACGCGTAAACGCCATGAACTGCCTTCCCAAACGATGTGGGAAGGTGAAGGTGATGATTCCATTTTGATGTCCTCAGTGATTTGATTGATTAATCGCTTTCTTAAAGTGACAGTCATTTATTACTGTTGTCCAGAGAGGTCTTCGTTATTCAAGTGACTGTCACATGTTCAGTAACCATTTAGTTACAATCGGGGATGTTTAATACCTGCCCCACGGAAAGCGCGTTGGGATTCGCAATGCCGTTAAAAGCGGCTACTTCTTGTGTGGTACAGCCATATTGGAGAGCGATGCGGAATAAATTTTCTCCCGCCTGAACAACATGGGTTCCGTCCGGTGAGGTCGCCGGTTGGGTTGGTGATTCGCCAGGCAAAGGGGTTGCTTCGGCCGAAACAGTGGTTGCCGTTGGCGGCACATAATCAGGTCCGGGGATGGTTAACTGTTGCCCGATTTCTAATTGGTTGATGTTTGGGATTTCATTTACCGACGTTATGGCATCAATCGTAACGCCATATTGGGAGGCTATCTTGAAGAGGGTATCGCCGGCTTGAACCGTATGGATCGTCTCTGTTCGTGTCTCTTCCGTCACGATAATTTCAACAGTGGGTTGAACAGATTCAGGTGTGGGATCGGTAACAGCTGGGTCCAGAGGTGTGGCCAGTGGCGTCACTGGTTGAATGACCGGTTGGGTGGCTAATTCCTCTGCAGGAGGGGCTTCGGCCGGTTCCTCTTGCGGATAAGGGCGCACACAAGATGCCAGGGTAAGCGCAACGATGAACATAAGGGTCAGCGGGACTGCTCTCTTTTTTATGTGCATTTTGATGGCCTCCTAGGCGATAAACATGGTCAAATTATTTAACATATTGTAATCCTATGCCCAAATCCAGTCAACATAATGTATTAAATTGAGCATGATAGCCCTCTATACTTGTATATATGCCTGACTGAACAGTTTGCTCACGGAGTTCCTTAACAAGTGACAGTCACTTGATGCTTGTATTGCTCCTCAATTATTGACTAAAGTGACTGTCACATTTAAGCCATTGTTATAGTTGTTCGGCTATAATCAATACACTGTTACCAAATTCATTTACACAGAAATTTGACAACTTTGCACTTGATATATCGGTGAAAACCATTTCATCAAAGTTGTCAAATTTTAGGTAACACAATAGTCACTCTTGATAAAAATGCAAAGAAAGAAAAATAACGGAAACGGTAAAATTCGTATTGGGATCAATGCCCATTTGTTGTCCGGGCAGCCAGGTTACCGGCGTGCAGGAATTCACAATTACATCTATAAAATTTTAGACAACATACCTTTAGCGGAACCGAATTGGGAATACACGGTATTTTTGGCAAACAAAGCCAGGCTTGAAGCTAAATATGGATTTAAGGCAAAGCGCAGCCATTGGCCGACGGATAGGCGAATCGTCCGTATTTTGTGGGAACAAAGTGTGTGGCCTATCGTTGCTAAATTTGGAAAGTTTGATTTATTACATAGCATGGCTTTTGTATTGCCCATCCTTGGAAAAACACCCTCTGTGGTCACGGTTTATGATTTGAGCTTCATTCATTTTCCTGAGAATTTTCCAAAGTTGCAGCAAACATATTTGTATAGTCAGACAGCACGATCGTGCCGCAAAGCCCGCAGGGTGATCACGATTTCTGAGGCAAGCCGCCAGGATGTGCACAAATTATTGAGTGTTCCACTGGAAAATATTGATGTTGTCGCACCTGGTGTGGAGCAAATTTATCGACCGTATCCTACCGGGCAGATTGAGGAGTTTCGCATAGAGAAGGGTCTGTCCAGGAATGTTATTCTGCACGTGGGAACGCTTCAGCCCCGGAAGAATATCCCTCTACTCTTAAGAGCAGTTGCCGAAATCGGCCGGTCGGATGTTGATCTCGTTCTCGTTGGGGGCAAGGGCTGGCTGTATGAACAAATCTTTGATCTGGTTGGCCAATTGGGCCTCACCGAGCAAGTTCATTTTATTGGCTATGTGCCCGACGAAGAATTACCCATTTGGTATAATTTAGCATCCTTGCTGGCTTTTCCGTCAGTATATGAGGGGTTTGGGCTGCCGGTCGTTGAAGCGATGGCTTGCGGCACGCCGGTTGTGGCTGCACGTTCATCCTCAATACCTGAGGCTGGTGGGAGCGCAGCATTATACTTTGAACCAGGAAACATGAAGGAATTAACAGGACATATGACGGCCATCCTTGAGAATCCCCAATTGGCTGATGAATTGGGTGAAGTGGGAAAAAAACAATCGAGACGATTTTCATGGGAGAGAGCAGGCCGGGAAACAGCCCAGGTTTACCAGCGGGCGCTTGGGATTTTATGAAAAATCAGACCATTAGAAGTATCACCATTATTATAGACATCCTCTTGATAAACCTGGCCTTTGCGCTGGCATATGTGGCTCGTTACCAATGGGAATGGCTGCTTCCCGTTGTTTTCCCGGAGCCTTATGTAGCCTATCTCGAACAACAAGTTATTTTAAATTTGCTGTTGATCTTAACCTATTCACAACATAAAGTTTGGCGGCGGCGCAGAGGTGAAGTTTGGATTGATGAAATGTCCCGTATCCTTTCAGCTACGGCATCAGGTGTCGCATTAATGATGGTGTTTACATTTTTCTTCCAGCCCGTGCCCTTCTCAAGATTGCTGCTGGTTTGGGCGCTGGTGTTCATCGTCATTTTTGTTGGTTTTGCGCGTCTTGTTCGGCGTTGGACATTACGAGAGTTAAACAGAAGGGGTAAATTTGTTGACCACGCATTGGTGGTTGGTTCCGGAGAGGTTGGCAGAGGTGTCATCCGAACGTTGTTAGCAAGGCCTGATTTAGGATTTCGCCTCGTTGGGTATTTGGGTGATAGGGCAGGTGAAAACAATATCGGCTCAGGTCGCATCCCCCATCTCGGCGATATCCAGGACCTGGACAAAGTATTAAAGGAACAGATGGCGCTGCATACTATCTTCATCGCCTTGCCGGGAGGTATGCATCGTCAAATATCAAATCTGCTTCGCATTTGTGTAACTCATGATATTCGTGCCCAGGTCGTTCCCGATTTATTGCAAATGAGCTTGAATCGGGTCGAGTTTATCAATATGTCTGGTATTCCAATGCTTGGGGTGCGGGAAAAGCGCATCAGCCGTCTAGGTCGGACAATGAAACGGGCCTTGGATCTGGCCCTGGTTTTGATTTTAAGTATTCCGGCCTTGATATTAATGGCTATCATTGCTGTGGCTGTTCGTTTTGATTCACCCGGGCCAATTATTTATTCGGGTGTCCGTGTCGGCCGTGATGGGAAATTGTTCAATATGTATAAGTTTCGTTCAATGGTTTTGGGCGCTGATGCTCAGAAGCAGGCGTTGCAAGAATGGAATGAATCAGATGGGCCGATCTTTAAGATCAAAGACGATCCCCGAATGACCAGGGTTGGACGCTGGCTTCGTCGTTCCAGTTTGGATGAGCTGCCACAGCTTTATAATGTTTTGCTTGGGCAAATGAGTCTTGTCGGACCTCGTCCCCCTTTGCCGGAGGAAGTAGTTGAATATAAACCCTGGCAGAGACAACGTTTGTCGGTGATTGGCGGCATAACAGGGCTGTGGCAAGTAAGCGGCCGATCTAACCTGACCTTTGATGAGCTTTGCCTGCTTGATATTTACTATATCGAAAACTGGTCACTGGCGATGGACATTCGGATTTTGCTACAGACAATACCCTATACTTTATTCGGCCGAGGAGCCTATTAGCTTATCGTTTAAAAACCTTCCTCCGGCAAACTTGGTTGGTCAATTGATAGAACCTGGCCATGCATATTGATGGTGATACGAAATCCTAGCATCCCTAACATATTGCGCGCTTGAAGAGGAATCCCTTGGGCCATGATCTGCTCCATATCCACATTTCGGAGTTGGGAATCAACGGCCGCCTTCGTAAATAGATCATCTTTACCCAGCATGGTTAACGCTTGTTGAACAGCGATATCTTTATTGTCCTCTAACTGTTCGAGAAAGAAACTTAACACCTGGCGATCCACTTCTTCAGCGTTGACATGACGTAAGAATCCCTGGTCATCTACAACATAAAATGCTTCATTTCCGACCCTGGCTACCGCAAGTAAATTTTCATCCTCATCAAAGACCAATCCCTCAAATAACGCTTTATCAGACATAATTTTTCCCAGTGATTTCTAATTTTTGGTGAGAGAAATTTGATATTCAGAAACGGTAATCAAATGTCTACTCACGCTCGATATTTGAAATTCGCTATTCTTATTTTACCTCAAAACCAAAGAACTTCTTTTCATCATAAGACTTTTCTTTCATTTATCCTACGAATCATCTGGCTTATCGTCCCTCATGGAAGCGATGTGCTTATATATTTCTCAGCTTTGGGCGTGACTTCTAATCCTGAACCCATATTTTCCTGAACAAAGTTGGCCATGTGTGCAGCGCAAACTAAATCTGGGGTATAATGCATTGGTTTGGCAGGAGACCTTGTGGCAATAACACTGCTTTATCTGTCAAATATTTTTAGAGGAAAAGGTAGAAGGACAAGCATTGTTTAGACCACTCGATTGGCTTTTAGGGCTATTCTCGTTAGATATTGGTATTGATTTAGGTACGGCAAACACCCTGGTTTCGATTCGCGATAAAGGTATTGTGATTAATGAACCTTCTTGGGTTGCTATTAATAAACGGACACGGCGTCCTTTGGCCATTGGTTCGGAGGCCAGGGAAATGGTCGGCCGAACGCCCAGTGATATTGTTGCCATCAGACCCCTTCGTGATGGCGTGATCTCCGAATTTGAAATCACCGAAGCAATGCTCAAGTATTTCATAGACAAAGCCCACGAACAGATGCTGGTCCCATTCCCTCGACCTCGCGTTGTTGTTGGTGTGCCTAGTGGCGTAACCGAGGTGGAGAAACGAGCTGTTTATGATGCGACAATGTCGGCCGGGGCGCGGGATGCATTT
The DNA here is from genome assembly GCA_028277515.1 of Anaerolineae bacterium. The sequence continues at coordinate 315 of JANQGC010000262.1, read as the reverse complement.
TTGATCGAGGAACCGATGGCAGCAGCTATTGGTGCCAATTTACCGATCATCGAATCCCGCGGGAGCATGGTGGTTGACATTGGAGGTGGAACGACAGAGGTAGCGGTTTTTGCGATGGGCGGCATTGTTGTGAGCCGTTCAATCCGCGTGGCCGGCGATGAGATGGATGAAGATATCGTAGCCTATGCGCGCAATAAATATAACTTGCTTATCGGTGAGAGAATGGCCGAGAGGGTAAAAATAGGGATCGGATCGGCCTTTCCTATGCCGGAGGAGGTGACGATGACTTTGCGGGGACGCAACCTCATTAATGGT
>JANQGC010000056.1 GCA_028277515.1 Anaerolineae bacterium | reverse complement strand
TGTCGATTTCACACTGGCCTGCCGTGCCTACTTCGTGATGATGAACCTCAATGCCGACCCCGGACTCAACCAAAACTTTGGTCATCTCCGAACGGAGATCCTGCAAAGTGTCAAATGGGGCAACCGGGAAGTAGCCCCGCTTATGCGGAACCGAGTGGCCATAACCAAATATGTCGGAGTTCCAGGGTCCTTCAACGCTGTCAACCTGGTAAACAGAAGAATATTCACCGGCGGAGTATCTCACCTGGTCAAATACGAAAAATTCAGCTTCAGGTCCCATGTAAACGGTGTCGGCGATGCCGCTGTCCTGCAGGTACTTAACCGCTTTTTTGGCAACATACCGGCAATCTCGCGTATATGGTTCGCGAGTAATGGGATCATAAATGTCGCACACCAGGCTGAGCGTTGGTGCTTCGCAAATGGGGTCGATGACGGCCGTCGTCGGATCGGCGAGCAGAATCATATCGCTTGATTCAATACTTTGAAAACCGCGTATGGAGGAACCGTCAAAGCCCATGCCATCTTCAAACGCGGTTTCTTCATCAAATTCAGATGCCGGCATTGAAAAGTGCTGCCATTGGCCAAACACATCTGTGAATTTCACATCCACAATTTCAATATCTTTCTCTTTAATAAAGTTCATTACATCTTGGGAAGTTTTCATTATTTCTCCATTTTTACGATCCGGTTTCTCAATAAAAGTCATCAGTTGGCCGGCGGATCGCCCTCATTTTTATTTTCGACCATTCCTGATTATATGTTAGCCATCATCTCCGGACTAACTCGGAACCATGGTTTTTCAGTGATTGGTAACCGCGAAATCTATTTCGTGTTCCGATACAAGGGCGTGATTTGGAAATTACAATGGGTACTGAAAAACTCTGAATTCGGAACTTGTTATTTGTCTGTAAAAAATTATTTTATAAATTACCTCCTCCCATGATCTCCGATCAAAAAAATAGTAGAAAATCTCCTCCTGGGAACTTGAGCAAGTTCCCAGGAAAAGGAGCAAAAACAATCTAATCTCCAGTTGGAGCAGGGATGTGACCAGGCATGCTCGAAGGAGTTGAAGGAGGCTGGATATTGTTAAATTCCGGATAGGATTCGATGCCGTGGTATGCCAGGTCGATACCTGCTTCTTCCACTTCAGGCGTAACGCGCAAACCAATTGTTCGATTGATGATAAAGAACATTAAGAAGGCCAGGGGCAGCGTCCACAATGTAGCCGCCAACAGGCCGACAGCCTGGATGCCTAGCTGGGCGAAGCCGCCGCCATGCAGCAATCCAAGACCGTTCACGCCCCAAATACCCACGGCCAGCGTACCGAAAATGCCATTTAACCCGTGAACCGGAAAGGCACCAACGGGATCATCAATTTTGAGAACTTCCATCATATGTACGCCATAGTAGGTGATGACGCCGGCGATAACGCCAATTAATAAGGCAGCAGCCGGTGTAACGAAGGCAGTTGGCGCTGTGATAGCTACCAGTCCACCCAATGCGCCATTGAAAGCCATGCTGACATCCCATTTCCGTGTACGGGTGTAAGCCAGGAACATGGCAGTAATAGCGCCAGTTGTAGCTGCGAAGTCGGTCGTTACCACAATTAAAGAAATCTCCATCGGATCGGCCGCTAATTGGCTGCCCGGATTAAAACCGAACCAACCTAGCCAGAGGATAAAAGTGCCGATGGCGGCCAGGGGAATATTATGCCCCCGGATACTGTCGCCAAACTTCTTGTCCTTTCTTTTGCCGAGCATAAGGGTTCCGGCCAGGCCGACGTAGGCGCCGACAAGGTGCACAACTGAAGAGCCGGCGAAATCAACATAACCGAGTTCGGCCAGCCAGCCGCCACCCCAGACCCAGTGACCAAAAATGGGGTAAATGATCAAACCGGTAAAAAAGCTATAAGCCAGGTCGGCTTTGAAATCTGTCCGTTCGGCCATCAGGCCAGATGCGATGGTGGCTGCTGCTGCACAAAATGCAAATTGAAAGAAAAAGAAGGCCAGGGTCGGAATAGTTAACCCTGGATATATATCAGGTATTCCTTGAAGAAAAAACCACTCTGTTCCAAAAAAGGCGTTGCCGGTACCAAACATGAGACCAAAACCTAAAATAATAAAACCGACAGTCGTCATTGTGGTATCCATGAGATTCTCGGCCATGATATTGACCACGTTTTTGGAACGGACAAAACCGGCCTCTAGCAGACCAAATCCCGCCTGCATGAAAAAGACAAGGAAGGCGGCTATGAGAACCCAAACCGTGTCTATAGCGCTGACGACTGCTTCAGCTTCCTGGGCCAAAGCCGATTTTGTCGAAAAAATGAATAAGGCTGCAATTAAAGCGATATTAATAATTCGGCGATATTTGCGAATATTCTTAAACATGTTTCTCTCCTTTATGTTTATCCAAAAACAAAAAGGACGCCTTTTGCAGCGATCACAATGATCGCTGCAAAAGGCGTCCTGGCCTCGTTTTTTATTTCATTTTGCAAATATACCTAACCACTTTAACGGCTAAATAGCTTTCCGTCAAGAGCGAAAAACGCACAATATTCTGAATTATAGATTTGTGCATAATGTATGAAAGATGTCTGAGCCTAATGATTTCTTTAGTTTTTTGATTGGAGAGTGCGGAAATCTTAAGAAAATCCTGTGCATTTTTTCCAAACCATGTGGCGAAAAGTTTTGTGATTGTGTCTGTATAAATAAGGGAGTGGACGCAGTATACTAAAATTTGCAGTGTCTCTAACGACGTTAAACCTGCATCAATAATGAATTTCACAGGTTATCGCTAACTACTTGCCTGTTTTGAACTTTTCCATCGATCAGCGGAGGATAGAGATGAAGCAAAAAACGCCATTTAGGATCCATAACAACAATCTGTCTCAACAGCAGCCCATTGCACAAGGGCTTTATGATGCCCGTTTTGAACATGATGCTTGTGGGACCGGATTTGTTGCCCACATGAAAGGGGAAAAATCGCACGCAATTGTGCGCCACGCTTTGCAGGCCTTGGAAAATATGAGCCATCGTGGCGCAGCGGGGAGTGAGCCAAATACGGGGGACGGAGCGGGCATCTTAATCCAGGTGCCCCATGATTTCCTCTCAGATGCATGTCAAAGATTAAATATCCAATTACCAGAACCCGGCCATTATGGCGTGGGCATGGTCTTTCTTCCGCAAGATAAAGAGCAGCGCCTGGCTTGTGAAACACGGTTGATGAATATCGTGTCTGCAGAAGGCCAGGAGGTTTTAGGATGGCGCAGCGTACCCACAAATAATGAATCGTTGGGCGAAACGGCCAAAGCCAGCCAACCGGAAATCCGCCAGGTTTTTATCGGCCGCAGCCCCGATCTGCCCGATAAAATGGCTTTTGAGCGCAAACTGTATGTGATCCGCAAACTCGCAGAGAAACACATCCGCCATAACTCAGACATTCCAGGCTCCGAATATTTTTATATCGCCAGCCTTTCATACAAAACCATCGTTTATAAGGGCATGCTCCTTGCCGAGCAGGTCGATCAATTTTATGATGATCTCTCCCATCCCAAGATCAGTTCGGCCATCGCCTTGATCCATTCCCGCTTTTCAACTAATACCTTTCCCAGCTGGGAACGGGCACACCCAAACCGTTATGTCAATCATAATGGCGAGATCAACACCATCCGTGGCAATGTCAACTGGATGCTGGCCCGTGAAGCGACCCTGGAGTCTGCGCTATTTGGCGATGATTTACAGCGTATTCTGCCGGTGATTGACAGTGAGGGCAGCGACTCAGCTATGTTTGATAATGCGCTTGAGTTTCTGACTTTGGCCGGACGGCCGCTGCCCCTGGTGGTCATGATGATGATCCCCGAACCCTGGTCCAAGCATGAGACGATGGACCCTGACCGCAAGGCGTTTTATGAATATTACAGCGCCTTGATGGAGCCGTGGGATGGTCCGGCGTCGATTGCCTTTACGGACGGATCGGTTGTAGGGGCGGTGTTAGATCGTAATGGTTTACGGCCGTCACGATACTATATCACCAAGGATGATCTGGTGGTCATGGCTTCGGAAGTGGGCGTGCTTGATATTGCCCCGGAAAACGTGCTGCAGAAAGGGCGCTTACAGCCCGGCCGTATGTTCCTTGTAGACACTGAGCAAGGACGGATCATCAGTGATGAAGAATTGAAGCGGGAGATGGCATCCGCTCATCCATATAGAGCATGGCTTGAACAAAACATGATTTCTTTGGATGAATTGCCGCTGCCGCCGGCAGAGCCGCAGACAACTCATCATACAACCATTCAACGCCAGCAAGCATTTGGCTATACCTTTGAAGATTTACGCATGATCCTGGGTCCTATGGCGCAAAATGGCGTGGAGCCAATAGGCTCAATGGGCGACGACACGCCGTTAGCTGTTTTATCCAATAAATCCCAACTGCTCTATGATTACTTCCGCCAATTATTTGCCCAGGTCACCAATCCGCCCATTGATGCCATTCGTGAAGAGATCGTCACCGGCTCTGAGATATTGTTAGGGTCAGAAAGCAATCTATTGGACACAACCCCTATTGATGCTCATCAGATAAAAGTTCCTACTCCCATTTTAAGCAATGATGATATCGCCCGCCTGCGTCATATTTCGGTAGAGGGGTTTGAATCATTGACAATTCCCATTTTATACAAGGTGAATGAGGGACATGAAGGGTTGAAGAAAAGGATGGATGCGTTATGCGAACAGGTCAGTGCGGCCGTTATCCGGGGGGTAAATTTGGTCATCCTTTCCGATAGGGGTGTCGATCGCCTTCACGCACCGATACCCGCTTTATTGGCTACCGCAGGTCTGCACCATCATTTGATCCAGGAAGGAACTCGCACCAAAGTCAGCCTGATCGTGGAAACCGGGGAAGCGCGAGAAGTGCACCATTTTGCCGTATTGTTGGGCTATGGCGCATCGGGGATTAATCCTTACTTAGCCTTAGAGACAATCCAGGATATCATCAACCGGGGATTGGTTTCAGGTGTTACCCTGGAAGAGGGCATCCAGAAATACCTGAAAAGCAGCGTTAAGGGTGTGATAAAAGTCCTCTCCAAAATGGGAATTTCAACTATTCACAGCTACCGGGGCGCTCAAATTTTTGAAGCCTTGGGTCTAAGCAGCGAAGTCGTCGATAAATATTTCCGTGGAACCCCTTCGAGGATAGAAGGCGTAGGCCTGGAAACGATTGCCGAAGAAGTGTGCATGCGTCATGATGCCGCTTTTCCGGATCGGCCGGCCAATGGCCACACGTTGGAAGTGGGGGGCAAGTACCAATTCCGTGAGGGGGGTGAATACCATCTCTTTAACCCGGATACCATTCATAAATTGCAAACGGCCACGCGAAATAATGATTATGACGCTTATAAGGCATACGCCAAAGCTGTCAATCGACATGACCATGAATTTGCAACCTTGCGCGGCCTGCTCTCCTTTAACTTCGATGCATGTGAACCGCTGCCAATTGAGGAAGTTGAGCCAGTAGAGGCGATTATGAGCCGCTTCAAAACCGGGGCAATGTCTTACGGATCGATTAGCAAGGAAACGCATGAAGCGTTGGCTGTTGCCATGAACCGCATCGGCGGAAAGAGCAATACCGGTGAAGGGGGTGAAGACCCGCAACGATTTACCGTTTGGGATGATGGGGACTCGGCTAACAGTAAGATCAAGCAAGTGGCTTCGGGCCGCTTCGGCGTGACCAGCCATTACCTGGCGAATGCCGAGGAAATTCAAATTAAAATGGCTCAAGGAGCGAAACCGGGTGAGGGGGGACAACTCCCTGGGGCAAAGGTTTATCCCTGGATTGCCAGGGTGCGTTATTCCACACCCGGAGTTGGGCTTATATCACCGCCACCCCACCACGACATTTACTCAATTGAGGATTTAGCACAGCTCATTTATGATTTGAAAAGCGCCAATCCCCAGGCACGAATCAACGTCAAATTGGTATCAGAGGTTGGCGTAGGGACAATTGCCGCTGGTGTGGCCAAAGGACATGCTGATGTCATCTTGATTAGCGGGCATGATGGCGGCACGGGCGCCTCCCCACGCTCAAGCATCAAACATGCCGGCATGCCTTGGGAACTGGGGGTAGCCGAGACGCACCAGACGCTTCTGCTCAACGATTTGCGCAGCCGGGTACGCATTGAGACCGATGGCCAGTTAAAGACGGGGCGGGATGTGGTTGTTGCTGCTTTGCTGGGTGCGGAAGAATATGGATTCGCCACGGCGCCGCTGGTGACCCTGGGCTGTATTATGATGCGTGTTTGTCAAAAGAACACCTGCCCGGTGGGTGTTGCCACTCAAGATCCGGAACTGCGTAAGCGTTTTACAGGGAAACCGGAATATGTTGTCAATTTTCTGCGGTTCGTTGCTCAAGATATGCGCGAGATCATGGCTGAACTTGGATTCCGCACGGTGGATGAGATGATCGGCCGTGTCGATAGGCTGGAAAGCAGTGAGGTATCGCATCATTGGAAAGCGCGTGGTCTGGATCTGTCCAGCATGTTGCATTGGATTGAAGGTCCGCCACAGAGCAGCCGTTACCAGACGAAACTGCAAGATCATGGCCTGGAGCATCGCTTTGACCATCGTGTGCTGCTTGATATTTGCCGGCCGGCCATTGAAAACAAACAAAAGGTGGAAGCAACCCTGGCTATACGGAATACGGACCGGGCTGTGGGCACGATGGTCGGCAGCCAAATCTCTCGTCTACATGGGGCGGATGGACTGCCCGAAGAGACGATAAAGATTCACTTTCATGGTTCAGCCGGGCAAAGCTTTGGCGCATTCCTGCCCAAGGGCATGACTTTTTATCTTGATGGTGACACAAATGATTACCTGGGCAAGGGTCTGTCTGGCGGCAAAATTATTGTCCGTCCGCCGGAGACGGCAACTTTTGATCCCACAGAAAACATCATCACCGGCAACGTCGCTTTTTATGGGGCGACCGGCGGTGAGGCTTATATTCGAGGGTTGGCCGGCGAAAGATTTTGCGTGCGCAACAGCGGGGTCAATGCCGTTGTTGAGGGTGTTGGCGACCATGCCTGCGAATATATGACCGGTGGCCGTGTGGTTGTATTAGGTCCTACGGGTCGAAATTTTGCCGCCGGGATGTCCGGGGGTATCGCCTATGTCCTGGATTTGGGAGGTGATTTCCGCCAGAGATGCAACCTGCAAATGGTTGACTTAGAGCCTATGAGCGATCCGGCGGATATTCGCGAACTCAATGATTTGATCTGGCAGCATGCTTTCCATACCGGCAGCCAGATGGCCTGGAAAGTGCTTGCTCATTGGAGAGAAATGTGGCCTCGTTTTGTCAAGGTATTTCCCAAGGATTACAAGCGGATGCTGGAGCAAATTAAGAAAGCGCGAGCCAATGGATTTAGCGGAGAGGAAGCGATCATGAAGGCGTTTGAAGCCAATGCCCAGGATATGGCGCGCGTGAGTGGAAATTAGGGACGGTGAAGAGTAACTGGATGAAAAATCAAAAAGCGAGAGGATTTCTTGAATATACGCGGGAATCGGCCGCCGATCGACCCATTGTTGAACGAGTCCAGGATTGGCAGCCACTGCATCTGCATTTTCAAGAAGAGAAGTTAAAAACACAAGCCATGCGCTGCATGGATTGCGGCATACCCTTTTGCCATGAGGGGCAAATATTAAACGGAATGACCACTGGTTGTCCCATTAACAACTTGATTCCGGATTGGAACGATTTAATTTATCGCGGTCTTTGGAAGCAGGCCTATGATCGCCTTGATAAAACCAACAACTTCCCTGAGTTTACCGGTTTGGTTTGCCCGGCTCCATGTGAGGCGAGCTGTACGTTGGGAATCAGCGATCCCCCGGTGACGATCAAAAACATCGAATATGCGATCATTGATAAAGCATTTGAAGAGGGCTGGGTCCATCCTGACCTCCCGGTTCGCCGAACCGGCAAAAAGGTGGCAGTTATCGGTTCCGGACCGGCTGGCCTGGCTTGCGCCGCCCAACTCAACAGCGTTGGCCATTTTGTGACTGTATACGAACGGGCAGACCGTATTGGTGGTTTGCTGATGTACGGTATCCCTAATATGAAGCTCGATAAGGGCGTTGTTGAACGGCGCATAAACGTGATGCGAGAGTCCGGGATCACCTTCTTAACCAATGTGGAAGTAGGTAAGGATGTCAGTGTTGATACGCTTAAAGACGAATTTGACGCCATCGTGCTTTGTACAGGAGCCACCAGGGCACGCAATCTGCCTATCCCTGGACAGGAGTTGAAGGGTATTCACCTGGCGATGGATTTCTTGACAGCAAATACAAAGAGTTTGCTGGATTCCAAACACGCCGATGGTAATTTTATTTCGGCCAAAAACAAGGATGTGCTCATCATTGGTGGGGGAGATACAGGTACGGACTGTGTTGCCACTGCCCTGCGCCACGGCTGTAAAAGCGTGACCCAGCTTGAGATTTTGGAAAAGCCGCCGCTCACGCGTGCGCCGGATAACCCCTGGCCGCAGTGGCCGCGGGTGTACAAACTTGATTATGGCCAGGAAGAAGCCGCCGATATTTTCGGCCAGGACCCGCGATCTTATTCCGTTATGAGTAAAGAGTTTATCGGCGATGAGCAGGGGCAGGTACAGGGTATCAGAACGCTGCAGGTGGGCTGGCACAAAAATGGACATGAACGGCCGCAGTTAGAAGAGCTTCCAGGCACGGAAAAAACCTGGCCAGCGCAGTTGGTCCTGTTGGCGATGGGCTTTCTGGGACCGGAACAGCCGCTGCTTGACCAATTAGGTGTCGCCAGAGATGCCCGATCTAATGCCTCGGCCGAATATGGTAAATTCGCCACCAATATTGCAGGCATATTCGCTGCCGGTGATGCCCGGCGCGGGCAGAGCCTGGTTGTTTGGGCTATCAACGAAGGTCGCGGCGCGGCGCGAGAGGTCGATATGTGGCTGATGGGGGAGACCAGTTTGCCCTAGCTAAATTTAATCCAATTCAACAGTAATCTAAGGATAAGTTTCTAAAAAATCCAGGCTAAAATTGGAAAGTCAACTTATTTCATCCAGTAGAATAATCTCTAATTCACTAACTTTCCGGAATGCTTTATCATTAGTAAGCAGTATTGTCGATCCCATAAATATGGTGGTTGCTAATTGAACCGCATCTGGAGGGCGTATATTATATTGAGATCGTAATCTTGCGGCAATCTCCGCAATCTCGGGAACTACATCTACAATTATCAAGCTGTTTGTATCTAAAAGGATTTCTTTATATTGAGATACCAAGTCTTGTTTTTCAAGACGCAGGGGTTGGACAAGTACTTCCATTAATGTAATGGTCGAAGTTATACTACCAATATCTCATTTCGATCCATCGCCTGGAAGAAAGAATCAACGAATGGCGAGTACTTATTGTTACCTTCAATAAAGTAAATTAGAGGAGCTGTATCAACGCCAATAGTTTGTCCTTGATAGTTTTCTATCCAGCCCATAAACTGCGTTCTCGTTGTAGATATTCTGCGATGTCAATATCTTCCCAAATTTCGGAACCGAGCCCTTTTAATTCTGTGATGCTATGCTTTCTATTACTTTCTGTTACTTCCGAGCTAATTTCACTGAGGAGATCTCTCAATAAAAGTAATTGATCCTTCAATTCTAGCTGCCGGGCTAAGTTGAGTACGTTTTCGTAGTTCGCTATCATTATAATTACTCCGCGTATGGACTAAATGTCATCATACCTCTTATGAAGAGATGATGTCAATTTTCTTAGAGGTTTCGCTAGAGCGTAAGATATTTGTAATATAAATAAATTATAGTTCTAATACATATCCATAATAATTAAGGTCGGCTTTAATAGGAGCCAAGTATTTATATCAATGTGATAGGATTCTATCTTAAGGGTTTTATTCAAAGCAATTTAATTGGTATGAATCCGGTAAACACTCAGGTTGCTGATAAATATGCGGGAAATGAATTTCCCGGTGACAGTAAGAAATCCAATTAGGAGATGTATCAATGGACAGTACCCATCAAAATAACTTAGAAATTGCGACATTAGGGGGCGGATGTTTTTGGTGTTTGGAAGCAGTTTTTGTCGAATTGCAAGGCGTTGAGCAAGTTGTTTCCGGCTATTCCGGCGGACATGTGGACAATCCTTCTTATCGCGAAGTTTGCAACGGCACCACCGGACACGCTGAGGTTGTGCAGATTACTTTTGATCCCCAGGTGATCAGTTTTCAAGAAATTCTACGGGTCTTTTTCGCTACCCATGATCCCACAACGTTGAATCGACAGGGAGCCGATGTAGGGACGCAGTATCGCTCGGCGATTTATTATCATGACCAGGAGCAGAAAGAGACGGCCGAGACGATGATCCGGGAACTAAACCAGGCCGGTATCTGGCACAATCCGATTGTCACAGAAGTGACACCGATTGATAAATTTTATACGGCCGAAGATTATCACCAGGATTACTACAAATACAACAGCAGCCAGCCCTACTGCCAGGTGGTTATCTCACCCAAGTTGGCCAAGCTGCGCAAAGAGTTCAGCCATAAGTTGAAAACGCCAGTATAAGTTCTGGAATCATTGGAGGTAAATTTTTGTGAACCGCTTCATGAACGAGCAATATCCGACCTTTAAATTGTACCAGTCGCTGCGCGATCAATTGATGGACGCATTGACCGATGAGGATTTGCAATTCAATCCCGGTGGCGAAAATCCAACCCTGGGTACGCTTTGCCGGGAGATTGGTGAAGTAGAACAGAGTTATATTGATTCTTTGAAAAATCTAAAACAAGATTTTTCTTATCGCAATGACGATCCGGGCCTGGAAAATAGTGTGAGTCGTTTGTCTGATTGGTTCAAAACCCTCGACAGTGAATTACTAGCAACGCTTGAATCATTGACTGACGAGCAGCTTCAAAACCAGGTCATTGATCGCGGGGGTGGATTTAAACTGCCTGTGGGCATTCAAATTGATGTTTATAAAGAGGCGCTGCTGATTTTTTATGGCAAAGCCGACGTTTATTTGAAGGCAATGGGCAAGCCAAGACCGGAACAGTGGCAGGATTGGATCGCTTAAAATCGGGATGCCAGCTTCGTAAAGCCGGCATTTTTCTATTATAGAGGAGCCGTCATATACAAACCGTCAAGCTCAAAGTTATGCCTGGCGTAATATTGTTGCGTGCCGATGGCGCTGATCACGGCGATTCGGCCGTAACCGGCATCCCTGGCGATTTCCTTCGCTTTTTCCACCAGTTCGCTGCCCAATCCCATATGCTGCGCCTCTCCCCGGCTCTCATCACCTAGATCAAGGGCAGGGCCATAGACATGAACCTCGCGAATCATGGCGTGATCTTGCAGTTCGGGAAGCGGGTGGGGCTGGTTTCGGAACGGCAGCGAGAGCCGTAAAAAGCCGGCGATGCGTTCGGCTTCCGTCTCAAAGCTGAGAAAATGCTCCGTTGTGGCATCCGTATCAT
>JANQGC010000245.1 GCA_028277515.1 Anaerolineae bacterium | reverse complement strand
CGATGGTTCGCGATGGAAATTCGTGGCAAGATAGACCTGTTTTTTCTTGATTGGACCATTTTTATTCACACAGTTGCTCCGAACAGCGTGAGGAATCTTTCATCGGCAGAAGACGAAAGATCCTTCACTTCGTTCAGGATGTCAAAGTAAATTTCTTCACTCATAGAACAGAGCCTGTGATGTGTTGCTTCTTGATATGTCACTTTAAAGCTAATTTGGCTCTGAATAGACGATAACTTCAGCGATCACACGATCACCCCGTTTCTCTCCCCAGACCTGCATACTCGATCCCTGCGGCATTTCAGTAGGCTGATCCACCGGGGCAACTTCCTGCTGCAAGGTTTGTTCTTTCGACTCAGAGGCCGTAAAACTCACTTCGGTAATATCTCTATAAAACCGTGTATCGCGGCCGGAGACGACCTCGATTTCCGGGCCACTGTGCTCTACGGCCGTCGTTGTTTCACCATTTTCCACATTCACACTCACCGAGGTAGAACCCGTACCCACGAAGTAGCTGTTGTCTTCCTCTTTGACCAACACGCCACCTACTTCAGCCGGTCGCTGCGGCAGGTCTTCAGCAGGCAAAATAACCGTCTTGACAGTCACCGGGTTGCCGCTACCATCATCCATCACATCTTCAAACACCATAGCTCCCGCGGGTACATCTGCTTCTCCATTTTGGGCAGACATCAACTGCGCGGCCGTAAAAGCCCCGGCAGCTAATACACCAACTAATAAAACAGCCAATCCAGTCACAATTACTTTTCGATTCATTACAGCATCTCCTTATATATAAAAACAATAATCTTGGGTTATAAAGTGACAGTCACTTTGATACATCATTTCCTCAAACATGTTATTTTTAAGTGACTGTCACTTGTTAAGAAACCTGTTGAACAACCTTTCCAGGCCTGTCTTGAGCTTGTCGAAAGGTTGTTTCGGCCGCAAGCTGGAAAGCTCGCGCTACAATTTACTCATAACGCAACGCCTCAATCGGATCGAGCCGCGCCGCGCGCAGCGCCGGATATAAACCAAAAGCAAGCCCCGTGAGCAGGGCTACACCGAAAGCCAGGGGAATGCTCAACGGATCTAACAAAGCAACCCCCTGGTTAATGCCGGCTACTAAGGGAATGCTGAGTACGCCAACAGCGATGCCCAGCAAACCACCAAGCCCGCTGATCAGGATCGCCTCCAGCAAAAATTGACTTACGATATCCCTTGGACGTGCCCCCACGGCCAGGCGTACGCCAATCTCACGCGTTCTTTCGGTGACGCTGACCAGCATCACATTCATAATGCCGATGCCACCAACAACGAGAGAGACCGCAGCCATAGCCGCCAGCAAGAAAGAGAAGGTACGCGCTGCTTGCTGTTGGGCACCTAATATGTCCTGGCGCGTCGTCAGTTCGAAATCGTCCCGCCACTGGCCCACTTCGTCTTTCGTGACATTATGGCGCCCGCGCAGATAGTCACTAATTTGCTGCCGCGCTTCTCCCATACGGCTCTCATCATTAACCCTTGCCGTGATTTGTACGGACGGTTCTTCATCAAACAGGTTATTGATCGCCGTGCTGATCGGCAGATAAAAGGCTTCATTGGGACGCATCTGGTTACGCAAGGCCGGGTTGGTCACCTCTAGTTCGGTCAATACCCCAATGACCAGGCATTTTCGGCGGTTCACCCACACGGTCTCTTCCAGGGGCGGATCGCCGCCAAATAGCTGTTCGGCCGTTTTTTGGCCTAACACGCAAACATCGGCATGCGAAAAAACTTCGGCTGGGGTAAAGAAGCGGCCGCTGCCCAGAAAAGCGGCTCCATTCAGCGGTACGCCATCAGGCCAATCAAGAGGCTGCGCGTTACCTTGGGCAGCCAGAACATCCAGCCCCTCGGCCGTCGTACCGGAGATCTGCATATCCAGGACATTAAATCCGTGACGCACCTTCCCTGCACCGCTGATAGACATAATGACCTGCCTGACCAGGGGCACATTCTGCGGCATGCGCAGCCCCTCCTCATAGGAGAGAATCTGGCCGACAGGAACCATTTCACCTTGCTCGATTTTCTCGCTGACGCTGATCTGCACCATATCCGAACCCAGGTTGCGGAAATTGGCCTCCACCGCTGCCCGCGCACCATTCCCCAGGGCCAACATGCTGATCACTGAGGCCACGCCGATGATGATGCCCAGCGTTGTGAGCACGGCGCGCAGCACATTGCTGCTAATGCCTACAAAAGCGGTACGCATCGTTTTAAAACCGATCACGACCTAATCTCTCCATCTTGCATCGTCAGGATTGTCTCTGCGCGTGCGGCCACATCGGCATCATGCGTGACGAGAATGATCGTCCGTCCGCTTTGGTTCAATTCGGCCAGCAAATTTAAGATTTCCTCGCCCGTGCGGCTGTCCAGGTTACCGGTAGGTTCGTCAGCCAAAATCAAATCCGGATTGGTCACCAGCGCGCGGGCGATGGCCACCCGCTGCCTTTGGCCGCCGGACAGTTCGGTTGGTTTATGGGAGAATCGGTCGCCCAAGCCGACTTGCTTTAGGGCTGATTCGGCCAATTGTTTTTCACTGACTTGTCCGTTTTCTTGCGCCTTCCGGCGGTACTGTAAGGGCAGCAGCACATTTTCCAGCGTGCTCACGCGCGGTAGTAAATTAAAAGATTGGAATACAAAACCAATATGCGCATTGCGCACATCCGCTCGTTCACTGCGTGATAGATGGCTGACATCACGACCGTTCAACAAATAACGACCTTTCGTCGGCGTATCGAGGCAGCCTAGCAAATGCATAAGCGTAGATTTGCCACTGCCGGAAGGACCCATGAGGGCTAAATACGTCCCTGCCGGCACCTGGAAACTGACTTCTCTCAAGGCATATACAATCCCCTCACCCATGACATACTCTTTACTCAAACCATCGACAACGATAATGGGGGTCACTTCCGAAGTGCTTTCTGATACAAGTCCGGTCAATTTATTCACCAATCACCTCGTCCCCTTCCGCCAAACCATCTGTTATGGTGGTAAAAACATCGCCACGCAGACCCAGTTCAATCTCGCGAGAAACGATTTGGCCATCCTGCCAAATCTCCACCGTGGCGGTGTCATCAGAGCGTGCGGCAACCAGGGCGCGCGGCAGACGCAGGACATCTTCTGCCCGGTCAATTAACAAAGAAGCGTCGGCGGTCATGCCCGGAAAAACGCCTTCCGGCAACGGATCATTCAAGCTCAGAAAAACATAGTACAGGGGACGCGCTTCTCCCTCCACCCGTTGGGGAACAATGCGCGATACTTCTCCACCGACCAGCACATCAGGTCGTGCATCAAAATAAATCTCGGCCTGTTGGCCAATAGTTACAAGGGATAAATCTTCTTCGATGACCGTCGTGCGCACCTCCCCCTGGTCCGGATCGGTGAGCATCGCCAGATCAACCCCAGCGGGAAGCTGCTGGCCGGGGTGGGCGAAAACTTGCAATACCACACCATCAAACGGCGCTTCAATAATGGTTTTGTCCAGGTTTTTTTCTGCCTCTTCAACCGCCAATGTGAGCCGGGGGTCAAGCCCTGATTCCGCCAGGAATTGCGCCTGTAAATCGCTTTGAGCCACGTTGCTTGATAAGGCATTTACCTGCTGGCTGACCGACCATTGTTGGGCCTGGATTCGATTGACTTCCGCCTCAGAGAGAGCAACGTCGCGTACAGTACTCTCCCACTCTAAGCGGTAAGCTTCAACCACTTCTGGTGGTTCCCAGGTTCGATCCTGCGCTTTTTGATATTCATAAGCTGCCCTGGACTCTCTGTCGCGGGCTGCCTGCAAATTGATCTCCGCGGCGGCAAGTGAGGGAATCTGGGCCTGGGTGCTTTCTACCTGGGCTTCACCCGCGGCTACAGCTAATTCTGCTTCTGCCAACTGCTGTTGGTAAGCGGCCTGGGCTTCTTCCAGATCGATTTCAGCCATGGCCAAGGCGTTCTCGTAAGGCGTGGGGTCGATACGAGCAATGACATCCCCCGTTTTTACTCTGCTGCCCGGCCGAACAGAGAGTTCAATTAGACGGCCGTCCAGATCAACCCCCAATATACGCTCTTCTGTTCCCACCAATTGGCCTGGCGCCGTGACTGTATGCGTCACCTCACCCTTACCAACGGCTACAGTAACCGGTTTGGGCGGGGGTTCCTCCCCGGCATCCATGCGAAATTGGGATGCCATCAAAGCCGCCGCGCTTATGGCGGCCATAATGAATATGAAGCTGATAATGATTATGGTCTTACGCATTAAAAAAACCTCCATGCACATTCAGTATGCAGCATGGAGGTTTCGTCTATGTTATTGGCGGGTTACAGGTCGGAAAGGAAAGGTTACATTTTTGTAATCAAGATACGAGGCGATAGCCAATGCCGGGCACAGTCAGAATGAGTTTCGGCTTGCCTGGTTCTAACTCAACCTTCTCCCTTAAACGGCGAATGTGAACGTTGACGGTGCGCTCACTGTCAATATCGGCCGAGGTCCCCCACACAGCATTTAACAATTGGCTGCGGCTCAGCGCCTGGCCAGGATGACGGGCCAAATAGGTGAATAACCTCAGTTCAATAGGTGTTAGTTCAATGCGCTCATCCCCGCGCCAGACAGCCCCTTTATCCAGGTCAATTACCAGGTCGGCCGCAAAAAGCTGGTTGCCGGCCGCGCCGGCCAATTCACCATATGCCCGGCGGATCAAGGCGCGAATACGCGAAAGCAATTCACGCAGGCTGTAAGGTTTTGTAACATAATCATCAGCTCCCATTTCCAGTCCCAGCACTTTATCCGCCTCTTCCCTCCTGGCGGTCAGCATCAGAATAGGCTGGTGCATTTTGAGTTGGCGAATCCGCCGGCACACATCAAATCCTGTCTCGTCCGGCAGGCGAACGTCCAGAATGATCAGGTGGGGATGGTGCTCGCGGGCGTAGGCAACCCCATCACGCCCATTATCCTTCCACACCACGTGATAATTCGCCTGTTGCAGCCCATCAGTCAAACTTTGGGCAACGGCCGGATCATCTTCAATCAGTAAGATATCACGATAATTGTTCATATCCGTTTCATCTTAGCACCGGCTTTAGATATGAACAACCGGACCATCTTATTTACCTCAATGAAACAGCCTTAGGATGATAACGCATAATCTTTGTCTCTTCATGAAGACGCATGAAACGATCAGCAGCCGCTTGTTGGGCAGACGCTTCACCGGTAGTCTGCCAGTATGCCAAATCAATCTCCGCC
The DNA here is from genome assembly GCA_028277515.1 of Anaerolineae bacterium. The sequence continues at coordinate 18,829 of JANQGC010000245.1, read as the reverse complement.
AGCATTAACGGTTCTGGGAACTTTTCGCGCAACGTTTGAAAACGTTCCATCAAATTTTGCCTATCCGCACTGTCATCCCTCATGCGCTCCTCAAGGAGCAGGCTCATCAAATGATAGTAATCACGTCCAATCGTCTCCGCAATATAGCCCCCCTCCCTATTTACCTTTTGTGCTTCTGATATTCGACCAACTTCAAATAAACATTCAGCATAAGAAACCAAAACCCAACATAAAAAATAATTAGCTCCAATTTCTCGCAAGTGTGGAATTGCACCTTCAAAATAGGGTAATGCATGTTCATAAAGTCCCTGGAACTTCAAGCTATCCCCGATATTTCCGGAGTGACGGGCAACCCCGCCCAATGCACCAATGGATCGGTCAATGTCGGCTGCTTGTTTTAAGTGCTCAATGGCTCTCTCATATTGGCCTAGATCCATATACACATTACCAATATTGCCTAAATAGACGGCATGGGTTGCTTTGTCGCCCATTTCTTCCGCGAGACGAACTGCCTGCCAGTAGTTGTTCAATGCGCTACCATACTCACGCCGTCTTTTGGCCAGAACACCAATAGAACCTAAGCATATGGTGATCAGCCGCATATGGTTAATTTCCCGGCTAACAGCTAAAGCTTGTTCATAATAAGTCTGAGCGCTTTCCAGGTCATCTTTGCGCCAATGGATAACGCCGAGCTTCTGCTTGAAACGGCCGATGTTTTCCCGGTGATTCATTCTCTCTGCAATATCAAGCGCTTTTTCCATGTGCTCGATAGCGTGGTCATACTCCCCACTGTCTTTATGTATCATGCTGAGCATGACGTGGCATTCGGCTGTTTGCAGATCATCTTCCAGTGCCATATTAATGGCCAGCGCCCGCTCATGAGCCGCTAATCGCTCCTCCATTGGCCCTCTATAAGCATGTACAGCGCCGAGAATCGTCCAGATCTGGGCAGCTTCCCGCGAATTGGGTTCAGCCAAATCCAGGCTCTCTTCCAGCACGGAAACTGCCTGGTCATATTGACTGCTGCGCTCATACAATCGTGCTAAAGCGATCAAAGCAGCCAATCTTGTCTCTTTAACACCTGAATCCAAGACCTGGTTGATAAGCCTTTCCGATCCCCTCAAATCTCCTAATTTCTGCCGGAACACCGCTTCAGCCATGCGCAGCCTATGACCCAACTCTGTATAAGGAGCAACCGAAATGGCGTCTGCAAACCGGGTATGCCCTTCCTCATACAACCCTCGAAATTCATAAAACGCGGCCAGCCCATTCAAAGCCCTGTCGATGGCATTGGTATTCTTTTGTTCGATCGCCCATCGCCAGGATAGGCGGATGTTATCTATCTCTTTCTGAATGGTCTCGATACCGTCTTTCTGTTCGCCACCCAGTAGTTTGCCCTCTTGATCGGCAAGAAAGGTTAAATAAAATTGACTGTAAGATTGTTGGAAATCGGTTGATTCTATCCCTTCCTTGCCGGCAGCAAACTGCCGTAATAGTTCATGCATCTGGTAGCGGCCGTTTGGAAGCCATTGAATCAGCGAGCGATCGAGTAATGTGGCGATGTCCAGTAATGAAAGTTCAGGCACTATGGCTAGTGCAGCCTCCAAGGTAAAGCCACCGGCGAAGTGTGCAAGCTGGCTCAACGCTTGCTGTAAATGGGCAGACAGTTGCTGCCAGGATTGGGTCAAAACAGCGCGTAAACTTTGATGCCGCTCCGGCAGGTCGTCAAAGGGTGAAGTCAAGAAATCCAGATTTTTTTGTGTTTCACGCAGAATGGAAGAACAGTCCATCATGCGTGTCCAGGAAGCAGCGATCTCCAGGGCCAAAGGCAGGCCATCAACCAACCGGCAGAGTGCGAGAACGGCAGAAACATCTTCCCCACTCATTTGAAATTGAGGCATGCTGCGCCGGGCACTGCGCCGAAAAAAGCGCACAGCCTCAGACTCCTCCCCCTGACTGCAATCTAGCCCACCGACTATTTGCCGCCATTCCGTCTGCAAATTTAATGGTTGGCGAGAAGTAACTATAATCTGGATTTCTGGTGCTTGAGCAATCAAATCGCTCAATAGTTCAGCATGATCCGCAATTTGCTCAAAGTTGTCCAATACCAGTAATATTTCTTTCTTACGCAAATAATTTATCAGCTGCTGCCAGGCTGTACCTTCTCCCGTTAGGCGCAGACCCAAATGTTGGGCGAGCGTGCTGATCAACATTACCTCATCGGAAACCGTGACCAAAGGTATAAAATAAGCACCATCTCTATAATACTGCCCGCCCGCTTTTAACTCTTGCCCTACTCTGATGCTGAGCCGCGTTTTGCCCATGCCACCTGGACCGAGTAAAGTCAAAATTCGACAAGAAGGATCGGCAAGGTGACTGATTATCTGAGCGATTTCTTGCTGGCGGCCGATAAATGGCGTCAATTGAGTTGGAAAACCATAAATGGCAGTTTGGGAAGAACCATTTGGCTCAATATTCCCTTCTTTTATCTGCCGGTATAAATGTTTTGTTTCCGCTGCCGGTTCTACACCTAATTCATGCTCCAAAAGCTGCCGGCAGCTTTCATATTGGGCCAGTGCTGCTGATCGTTGTCCTTGCAGCATTAAGAGCTTCATGAGCCTTTGGTGTGCTGATTCATACCAAGGGGCAATCAAAACTTGGCGGTTCGCATAAAGCTGCGCCTCTTTATAATCTCTTTTTTGCTCAAATGCCTGGGCTAATTGTTCCAGCAGCTCTAGCATTTGCTGCTGCAATTGTTCACGTTGCATGTAGAGCCACTCGTCGAACGGGTAGGCATCTTTTAGGCCAAATCCTTGCATAAATTCGCCCCGATATAGCTCAGCCGCCTGCTGCAAGTGAACCAGGCAAGAGGGGCATTGTTCCAATCTGGGATGGGTGTGGGCTTCGTACGTTTGGAGATGCTGCTGAAATTGAGTGGCATCTAAAGTCAGCAGTGAGTTGTCGATTTGAATGGTCTGGCGGCTTGTCAGCAGTAGGTCCTTGCTTAAATCAGACGCCTCAGAGGCGAATGCTTGTCGGAGCCGGTGTACTGTCTGGCGCAAATTTCGCCGGGCTTCATTATCGGGCCATTCCGGCCATAATAAAGCAGCCAGGGTCTCACGACGAAACGGCCGTCCACCATTCATGGCCAGGTAAGCCAACAGCGCCCGCGTTTTGTCGGAACGAAATTGAGTGAGAGGTTTGCCGGAAACCGATGCGGCGAAGCTGCCAAACAGTTTTAAACTGAGCTGCTGCATACCTGTCATCATTTGAAAAGATAAAGTCCCACTTTATTCCATAAAAGTCAGCAGCAGCATTAAAATGAGACCAAGGATAACCATAATAAACTTGACCCACCGATCACCTGCTTCCTCAAAAGTTTCACTAATAATGTCCATCAGTGCGACATAGAGGAACGTACCGGCAGCAACTGCATCAAATATCCCCTCTACAATAAGGGTCATATCATTTTCCAGTATAGAAGAAAGAAAATTGCCGATGACAACTCCCATAGGGGTTGACAAAGCAAATAACACCACGATGCTTATATGATTGCGGTAGGAGAATCCAGCGCGGCTTAAAGAAATACCCAGGGCAATCCCAGCGAACGCCTTGTGGGCTAATATCGCGATCAACAGAGCCACGCCATCCGGTGTATCACCTTCCAAACCCAGCGCCGTACCGGCAATTATCGAGTGAATTGACAGGACCAATGTCAGCACATAGGGATAAAACGCGTTTCGATTCGCGGACATAGCCCCAACATCCTCGCTGGTTAGCAGCACCTTCTCCAAAAACAACACCAACAAAAATCCGGCCGCGGCCAGGAGAAAAGGAAATGTTATTGGTGTCGCTAGTGAACTATCTGCTATAAATTCGAGGGAATCAGGCCAAAGGTGGAACAGAGCCGCGCCAAAGAATATACCACCTGCCAAAGCATTACCAAGGGTTAACAAGCGTTTTCCGCTTTCTGTCTCCGGAATCCTTGTCGGAATAAGGCCGCCGATAAGACCGGTGATGAAAATCAAGGTGACTGCGATAGCAGTGAAAATCATTATCTTCCCTGGTCAAGCTGAAATAATTATAAAAATTTATAATAGTTTTAATTCGCTCTGTTCAAAGTGTATTCAAATACAAGCACAGGTCAAATCAGATATGTGATTTATTGCCAGCTCAATATCAGATTGGCGCCCAGGAAAATCAGCATGACCAGGACGATCTTGCGAAAAAGGGTGTCATTAATAAAACGATCTAGATGAAATCCGGCAAATGCGCCGATGAGGACAAATAGGGTGGCTAAAAGCCCGTTCTTCACAACAAAAGCTGTCATATTGCCGCTTAATGTATGGGTTACGAGGACCACTACGGTGATGATCAGAAAGTAGCCTTGCAAATTCCCCTTAAATAACTGAGGCTCCCACCGCTGAGTATCGCCGTAAAGGATGATCGGCGGGGCCGCCATATTATAGGCGCCTCCCCCCATCCCCCCAATAAAACCAAAAATGTACGGCCAAATCTTGTTTTGCAGCGACGGGACCGGTAATTTGAACAGTGAATAGATGGCATAAAGGATCAGGATCAATCCCAAAATTGTCACTGTAATTTGTTCGGGTATGCGAGAGAGGAACAAGACACCTATGGGAATACCTAATACAGCCGCGGCCGAGATGTGCCATACGGTTCGCACATTGAGCGCCATACGATAACGCAGCACCATCAAAATTTGCAGTTCCAACACAATGAGCGCGACCAGGGGCACGGCCGTCCGAATGCCAAAAATATCAGTCAGCACCGGCATGGCAACCATCGGCAGACCGAAACCGGCCACCGCCTGGACAAAACAGGCCAGAATAACGATAAGAGCGAAAGCTGCTGTTTCGATCAATAGTTCGGTGGGCATGACTTGTTTCCAATTTGCTTATTAGTGAACTTGAGGGGAATTATGGCAAAAAACGGCCGTAACGGCCATGTGAGCCAACTCCGCAATGGCTCACAAGTTGACAGAGGTTCACAAATCTTAATTTTTTAAGAGCAAATGTAAGATTTTGCGCAATAATTAACTTACATTACAATCGAAAATTCAAATTCGATCCCGGTTTACAAATGACCTTTTCGGTGATTAAAACGCCTGATTGGCTGCCCGGAAAATCCAGTTATTAAAAACAAACTCGCTTATGAGATTACAAAACAGAGGATAAAGATTATGACGCTAGAAATCGGTAGTTTAACAATTATACTCTTACATTCTTATGGAGGAGGCGGCATACTCTCCGGTTTCCTGCATCCCTTGCTGGGGCTTGATCATTTGCTGGCTATGTTAGCAGTCGGCATCTTAAGTGCCCAAATCGGTGGCCGTGCGCTATGGACCGTACCGGCTGCATTCGTGGGCACAATGGCAATTGGTGCCTTTCTGGGTATTGGAGGAATTGCCGTACCCCTGGTTGAGTATGGCATCACTTTTTCAGTGGTGTTACTTGGCATTGCTATTTTGTTTGGTAAAAGTATTCCGGAATGGGTCGCCTTGATCTTTGTCATTTTCTTTGCCCTTTTTCACGGCAACGCTCACGGTACTGAAATTCCGGAAATTACAAGCACAATCAGCTTGTTAATTGCCTATATTTTGGGCTTTTTAATTGCCACTGCCGGGCTACACGTTGTCGGCGCCTTGATTGGAATCATCGTCGGCCGTCTCAAGCGAGGCGAATTACTGATGCGCCTTGGAGGGTTGGCGATCGCTTTGCTCGGCATCGTATTGATAGTCAATATATAATGGCCAGTTCGTTTATTTGAGTGGATCAGCTTCTTTGCTCTTCAAGTGTTCTTGCCAGTAATGGTTGGTTTTGGCCACGACCGTGATCACATTCTTAATCTCTTTTTCTAACTTGAAATCGGGGCCTGCCGGGAAATAAAGCGTGTTGCCTTCACGGCGCACGCTGACATTCTCGACCACAATAGCGCGCAAAAGCCAGATCGCCATCTCTTCGCTGTCACATTGCAAGCCGATCCAGCCCGGTTTAGCGCCACGTACAACTGGTAAGCCGGTGACCATATCCAGGCCGCGTTCCAGTTCGTCCAGCACAGCCTCATACTTTTCAGGATTAGCCGCCACTTCCTCCGGATCGCCCGGTTCCAATAAAATTCCTCGGTGAGGCGGGCCTCCAGCCAGGGCTAAATCACAGAAATCCGTCCAAATTTCGTCCCAGGCAGCATTTCCTTCATTATCAAATTTCAGGCCGGCGGCCCCCATTGGGGCAGCACTGGGAACCTGATTCTGGTAACGGGGCGGTAGAATACCCAATAAATCATTGTTACTATTAAGATAATCCTTACCCCCACTGGTCACAAAGGTCGGTTGAATCTCGACAACGACTTCGCCCATAGCCGGTATTGCATCAAACAAAGCCTTGCGGATATACTGAGCAACGCTGTTCCCTTCCACCAGAGTACGCGACTCGTCAATAGAGGCTGTCAGTTCAACGAACAAGCGATGCCCGACCCAGTGTGTACGCAGTTTTGTAATTTCCTCTGCACCCGGAGCGTTGCTAGCGAAATGCTCGATTTGATTGGTTATCGCCGGATCGACAGCGTCCATCATGCGCAGGAAAACTTTCTTGACCGCCTGAAAGGCGATGCCGACGATGGCAACACCAATGGTGATGCCGATGATCGGGTCCAGGATGGGTACATTGAGCCAGGCCCCGAATACGGCGATGAGTACAGCTAGTGAAGTAATGCCGTCAACACGTGCATGCAAACCATCGGCGACCATGGCGTCGGAACCAATGCGCCTGCCCATGCGAATCTGCAGAATTGCCACCGCTTCGTTGCCGGCAAAACCAATTAAAGCTGCCAGGGCGACATAGCCAAGGTTCTCCAGAGGAAAGGGATTGAAAAATCGTTGGAAGGACTCGCGCAAAATATGAAATGCGCTGTAAACGATGGAAAGGACGATGAAAATGCCGGCGATATCTTCGGCACGGCCGAAACCATAAGTAAAACGGCGCGTAGCGGCGCGCGCGGTTGCGTAAAAGGCAATTAAAAGAGGCACAGAGTTCAAGGCATCAACCAGGTTATGCGTCGTATCAGCCAGCAAGGCAACGCTGTTGCTTTGAAAATAAATGACCGCTTGAATCGCTGTGGTCACGAAGAGAAGAATAAGCGACACCCAAATCGTTACAATGCCCAGGCTGTTATCCCGGACAGCATTATCCACAACGACGCTGTCCGTATCTGCGTGGTCGTGAGATAGCCCCGGCAAATGGAATACTTCGCCAAGCACACCCAATATTCCTTCGGGGTGCGTGTGGCTGGATTGCTGTCTTTTCCGACCTGATTTCTGATTTGTTTCCTTAGATGCCATTAATCCTTCCCAAAGGTTGCCTGAATTGGTAAAGCAGCGTAGCCAGGATTCATCCGTCCTCTACAGAGATATACTGTGCTTCAATTCTTAAAAGTTACCTTACTTTGTTCCTATTCGGAAAAATCTCCACCACGCTCTGGATTAATCCTAGTCAAAATACTATGCGCGGCAAATTAACTTATCAGGGCTAAATTAAATTTACAGCCAAAATTTGACAAATCAAATAGCTTATGTAGAATATTCGCTGTTGCCAATATTTGCAATAAGGACTCGTCATGGTATTACATGAAGAAATCATTTCCAATCTGCGCGATAGTGGATATCGAATAACCCCCCAGCGGGAATTAATCATTCGAGCAATTTCCGAAAATGAGCGACACATGCCCGCTGAGGAAATCTTCTCCCAAATCCAAAAACAGACCCGGTCGATCAACATCGCCACAATTTACCGCACCCTGGATATGCTCTGGGAAGAAGGATTCGTGCATCGTAACGACCTTAACAAGGGCAAGATGTCCTATGCTATTGTCAAGCATGGTCCGCACGTCCACCTGGTCTGCCGGCATTGTAAAAGCGTGATAGATGTTGATCCGCAGATTTTGAAACCACTGCAAGAGGAATTGCAGGAACAACATAAATTTAACGCGGATTTAGAACATCTCTCTCTTTTTGGCATATGTGTTGACTGTGAAAAGTGACCTTATTAAGTAATTTTGCATTAGGTTTGTCAATTTTTCTATGGGTTTTCCAAAGGTACAAGAAAATAAAAATTGACAAACCTCTCGATTATTAATTCAAGAAACTATGGAGATTAAAATGAAGCCAAATTCATTAACCCTTTCGGCACCACTCTTATTCTGTTTTGTCCTTTTAGTAGCCTGTGCTGGCCAGGAAACCGGCACTTTGCAGTTTCGCGCCAATGGTGAGGACTTTGTAAGGCAAGGATTTGTATCCAAGGATGGTTGGAATGTCAGTTTTGACACGGTGGAGGTGACGTTAGATGACATCACGGCATACCAAACAGATCCCCCTTACGATCCTCAAGAAAATCCGGAAATTGATGCCCAATCCCAGGTCGAATTGGAGGGACCTTTTACAATTGACCTGGCTGAAGGAGGCGCAGACGCCGACACGATCCTTGTCGGCGAAATTGATAACGCCCCAGCCGGCCACTACAATGCCATTTCCTGGCAAATGGTTCCTGGCGAATCCGGCTACCCGCTCGTCATTTCAGGATCAGCAGAAAAAGACGGCCGCACTGTCGATTTTACCCTTAACGTTGATGAAGATTTCACTTTTTCATGCGGCGATTTCGTCGGTGATGTGCGTAAAGGTATCCTCGAAGCAGGCGGTAATGCCGACCTGGAAATGACATTTCATTTTGACCATATTTTCGGCGATGCCGACACACCGGCCGACGATGATTTGAATCTCGGCGCTCCCGGGTTTGAGCCTTTTGCGGCCGCTGCGCAGGACAACATGCTGGAAATGAGTGTATCAGACATGCAAAATGCTCTTGCTGCCCAGGATTACCAATTATTGGTAGATGTTCTACCCAGCCTGGGGCACGTTGGAGAAGGGCACTGCCATTACGGTGCCGGCTAATCTGAGTTAGGAATTCGGATGATTCGGTCAATCATCCCCAATAAACCAGGCGTCATTCGTCGAAGCATTATGCACAAAAGGATCGCCGGAAACCATAGAAACTATTGGATAGTTGTTATTCTGGCCATGATCGCCGCTATCACCAACGCAACCACGACCCTGGCTCACGGAGTTGTGATTGACTACAACGTCAATGTAGGTGTTGAGATCATCGCCGCATTCGATAGTGGGGAAATAATGGACCAAGCCCAGGTTTCAATTTTTGCCCCTAATGATCTGGCCAATCCCTGGTTGGTAGGCACAACAGATGATCAGGGTCGCTTCTTCTTCACACCGGACCCGAAAATCGCCGGCACCTGGGATGTCCAGGTACGCAAAGCGGGTCATGGAGAAATTATCCATATCCCAATTGAGGGAGGGACCGTGCTGACGAACAGCAGTGGGTTTACGGGAATGCAAATTTTCATTATGAGCGCGAGCGTCATCTGGGGTTTGATCGGCACAGCGTTGTACTTTTCAGGGAGAAAAAACTAATGCACATTCCGGATGGGATCTTACCTACCGCCGTCAATGTGGCCGGTTATGCGACGGCCGGAGCGGCGACATGGTATTCACTGCGCAAGATCAACCAGCAGGAGAATCCACAGGAGAGTATTCCTAAGGCAGCCTTATTGACGGCCGCTTTCTTCGTCGCCTCCTGGATTCATATCCCGGTGCCGCCAACCAGCGTCCATCTTATCCTCAACGGCATGCTGGGGGTCGTTCTCGGCTATTATGCCTTTCCGGCTATCCTGATTGGTCTTTTCTTTCAAGCCGTCATGTTTCAGCATGGCGGCCTCACCACCCTGGGGGTTAACGCTACGATGATGGGAATTCCGGCATTATTGGCTTATTTTCTCTTCCAATCCCGTTACATTCTTGGTCTGGGTGAAAGCCGCTTCTGGACCGGCGTTTTTGGTTTTTTTGGTGGCGCCTTTGGTTTGGGTCTTGCCGCTTTGATCGGCTTCACCATCCTCATCCTCACCATACCCGGCACCATCGATCCGGTAGCTGAAAGAGCCGGCATCACCGCCTTATTCATTGCCCATATACCATTAATGGTGATTGAAGGAGTATTCACAGCCCTGCTGGTCGTCTTCCTGATGCGAGTAAAGCCCGAAATGCTCAACCAGCCGGAAAGCGTCGCCGGCAGAGCATAACACTTGCCTGCCATACGTCAATGCAGCAAATGACCAATCTTAAACAAAAGAGACCGAAAATCGGGTTTCAAAAAGGAGGATCATTTGATTGACCTGGGCCTCGATAAATACGCTCATCTACAATCACCGATACATCATTGGGACGCACGATTCAAATTAGTCGCCCTTATGGCCTTGATATTTGCTTTCTCATTCGTCCAGGATTTGCGCTTACTGCCCATCCTCCTGGTCATCACAACCGTAATTTTCTTGCTATCGCGCCTTCCCTTTGAATTCTTGCGAACCCGCTTGAAATATCCAGGCGTCTTTCTCTTAGCAGTGGCGATTGTATTGCCCTTGTTTTCCGGGTCCACAGTTTTATTCAGCATTGGCCCTGTTGCTATTCACGAGGAAGGTCTGGTCGACTTACTGATAATCGTCGTGCGCTTTGTTTGTATCCTGACGTTGGGCATCGTACTTTTTGGCAGCGCGCCTTTTCTAACCAGTATCAAAGCCATGCGCGCCCTCCGGCTTTCGCCGATATTAGCTGATATCATGCTGCTTACCTATCGCTATATCTTTGAAGTCGGGCATGAGTTGAAAACAATGGAAACGGCAATGCGTCTACGTCACTTTCAAGGCAACCGCTTGAGCGCGCGTGGTATCTCCACATTGGCCGCCCTTTCGGGAACGCTGTTGGTCAGGAGTTATGAACGTTCGGAACGGATCTATAAGGCTATGGTGCTGCGCGGCTATGGTCATGAAACTTCAGGTGGCGTATCCGGAAAGGCAAGCTTCAAATCAAGAAATCAGGATGTCGTGGCCATGATCCTGGTACTCATTCTGGCGGCTGCCATTATCGCGGCCGAGTTGGCTTTAAGATAAGTGCGAAAAAATATGAAACAAGATAGCAACACACCATCCCCAGGCTCAAAAAACAAGACCGCTTTAACTGCCCGCGGTTTAAAATTCTTCTATAACATTGAGCATAACATCCTGGAAGATGTTGATTTCACGATCAATGAAGGGGAAAAAGTTGGCTTGATCGGACCCAATGGTGCCGGGAAAACGACGTTCTTCATGCTGGCCTGCGGCGTTTTCAAGCCTAAAGGTGGCCGGTTGGAATTGTTTGGCAAGCCGGTGAGTGCCGGCAAGTTCTATCCGGAAATCGGCATGGTATTCCAGAATTCAGACGACCAGCTCTTTAGCCCCTCGGTTTGGGATGATGTCGCCTTCGGCCCACAAAATTTGGGCTTGTCTAAAGAGGAGGTTGGGGAACGAGTGCGCGAAGTATTAACCAAAACAGGCACATTATCCCTGTCTGAACGGCCACCGCACCATCTTTCTGGAGGGGAAAAACGGATGGTATCTATTGCCGGTGTTTTGGCTATGCGCCCAAAATTCATCATTTACGATGAACCAAGCGCCAGCCTGGATATTCGCGCCCGCAGGCGCTTGATCAATTTCTTGCAGGCATCAAACGAAACCATTCTATTGTCATCGCACGATCTTGAATTTGTGCTCGAAGTTTGTGATCGGGTTGTTCTCCTGGATAACGGCAAAATAATAGCCGACGGCAATCCCAAAAATCTAATGTCCAACGTCGAGCTAATGGAAGCGCATGGACTTGAACGGCCGCACTCTCTAACTTTCCACCCCCAACCTTTTCACCAACACCCATCAAATTAATTGAACAGCAAATAGCCGGAAGGGATCAAAGCTTGGTTCAAGCATAAAGATTTTGCCCATCAGTTAACTTAGACTACAATCCTTTCCTCAAATCTCATACACGTTGAGATACGGCTCCACCACCCTGTAGGAAAAAATCTGGATGGCTACTGGCCGCTTGTCTTTTTGGTTTCTAAATTGCCGAAGCTGGTCTGTATGGGTTGTCGTCTTGCCAGGTCTCATCATCAGCCACCTGGAACGCGGGGATCTGCTGATGTGTATCGGTGGATTAGTAATCACCCTGATTGGAATTGTATTAACAGACTATCTGGATTCCTTAGGATTGAAAACAACATATGGAATTAATTACCTTTACCGCTATATTCTTTCTCGTTGCCCTGGCAGCAAAAATCGTTGGGGATTGGTTTTCGCGCATCGGATTACCTTACATCACCGGTTATTTGTTGACCGGTATGGTTGCCGGTCCTTTCATTCTCGATTTACTGCCCAGCGAAGCAACAACAACCTTACGATACATAGATGAATTAGCCCTGGGCATTATCGCCTTCGTGGCCGGCAGTGAACTTTACCTGAAAGAGATTCGTAGCCGCTTCCGTAGCATCAGTTTAATTTCCACAGGATTGTTGGTCTTTGGCCTCATTATCGGCGGATTAGCCCTATTCTTCCTAACAGAGTTTATCCCTTTTACCCAGGGTATGGAAACCAGTTCCCGCCTGGCAGTTGCCATTCTGGGCAGCATCATATTACTGGCCTTATCACCAGCATCGACCATTGCCGTCATCAAAGAAGTTCGAGCAAAAGGTCCCTTCACAAGCACCATCTTGGGTGTAACGGTGACCATGGACGTCATTATCATCATTATCTTTGCCATAGGTGTTGCCGTGGTCAGTGCTATTCTGGATGGCATTGGCTTCAATCTAACGGCAATTGGTTTATTATTCCTAGATTTGGCGGCGGCCATTGGGATTGGTTACCTCGTCGGCAAAGTGCTCAATATAATTCTCTCAACCAAACTAAACCACCTGGTAAAAATAGGCCTCGTCTTGCTTATTGGCTACCTCATTTTTCTAATGGCTTTTACCATCATCGAAATTTCCCATAATTTATTGCCCTTTGAGATTCATATTGAACCATTGCTCGTAGCCATGATCGGCGGTTTTATGGTTACAAACTATACCTCTCACCGGGACGAATTTGAAGAAATATTGCATGATGTAGGACCAGTGATTTATATTGCTTTTTTCACTTTGACCGGTGTGGCCATAAAACTCGATATTTTAATTGCCACCTGGACAATTGCTGTGGCTTTATTTGGCATTCGCATCTTGAGCATTTTCATTGGCTCTTATGTGGGTAGCAGAACTGCCGGAGAAAGCACACTTTTTCAACGCAACGCTTGGCTAGGTCTCATCACCCAAGCGGGAATTGCATTAGGGTTAGCCAGAGAGGTAGCCCTGGAATTTCCTGTGTTGGGTGATGCTTTCGCTACAATGGTTATCTCCGTTGTCGTGCTCAATGAAATATTCGGTCCATTATTTTGCAAATGGGCCTTGCGCCGGGTTGGGGAAACAAATTTGCCGGTTGCGGCAAGCCGGGATGAGATTCGAGATGCCGCGATTCTTGGTATCGAAGAACAATCCGTTGAACTGGCAAGGCAGTTACAAGATTATAACTGGCAGGTTGTTATGGCCGATACCGATCAAAACCAGGTAGAAAGAATGCAGGCTGAGGATGTTAACGAACTGTATATTCCTACAGTAGATGAAGCTTCCATGGCTGATATCCTAAACAGTAATACGGATGCTCTGGTGGCCATGCTACCCAATGATAAAGATAACTATCGCGCTTGTGAAATCGCCTTTGCTAAGCACGGCGTTCAGCGAATCATTGTACGCCCGAATGATATGTCTTGGGCCAAGAAATTCAGAGAGCTAGGTGCCTTAATTGTCAACCCTGCTTCGGCAATGGTTTACCTGCTAACTCAGTCAGTTCGCGCCCCACAATCAGCGTCTATTTTGCTGCATGAGGACAGCGGCAGGGAAATATTGCAGGTAACAGTCAACAATCCGGATGTGGACGGCATGCTTGTTCGCGAAATTAGGTTGCCCAATGATGTGCTCATATTAGAAGTGACCAGAGATGGGCAGGCCATTGTGCCCAGCGGTTACACGCCCCTTGAATTGATGGATGAGGTAACCTTGCTTGGACATCCAACAAGCCTTGATGAAGTTACCCTGAAATTTGGTTATTAGCAGTATTATGTTATGTTATCGGCTATCTTTCTTGGAGTTTGAAACCGTCATCGTAAAGAACATATTGTTATAATTCAGGAATGGAGATTTCATTTCAAAAAGTAACCGGTAAACCGGCGCTTCATTATTGACTACCACACTGGATGAAACAGAGTGGCTGGCAAATTTCTCTCCACGCCACAAACGGCGTCTCTATAAAAAAGTGTTTGGACTTAGTAGAGCGAATTTACAGACGATTGAAAACATACGTGCCTTCTTAGGTACAACATGTGACTTTAGCGCCGGCAAACCACGAATCATTGAATACCATAACTATCTGATGAAAATTCGGAAAACAAATCGGGAATCAAAGATTTCGCTGATGACGCAGACTTTTTAAACGTTTGCCTATCAATGTTTATTACCGTCTAGCCATTGGTAAATATACCCGGAATTCCTCTTCTACCTCTATAGCGCCCAAAAACTTACCATAGATTTCTTCGTCTAACGGTCCTACAAGTTCATGCGCCTGCAATCCATCCCAGGAAATTAAAAAGCGGTTCTCCTGATCGCTAACCGCGACAGCAGGCTCAAAGGCCCCATAACCATTATCGGGACTGGTCCCAGCATCACTCACTTGTATCTGCTCAGCGGCAAAAGAGCCGTCAGCTTTAATGGCTCGACTATAAATCTCCGCATCCCCATTCGTTTGCGGATCGCTTTCAAAGACAACTATATAGCTATTCGTCTGTGGATCGTAGGCTGCGGCGGGATAAGTGCCATCAAGATCTGCATCATTATCCGGACCTGATTGGCTGATTCGAAAATTTTCCTCGCCAAGAAATGATAGATCCCTGGCATCCAACAGCTGCCCAAATATATCGTCCTTGTCACCGCTGCCCTCAGTATGTGTGACAGTAGCCTCCCAAACGACAAGATACTGGTTGGCAATACTGTTAAATGCGAGCGCCGGTTTATCCGCATCGTAATCGCCGTCTCCGTCCGATCCGATAAAACTGATACGGACTTTCGCGCCAGCCGGCGCCAGGTTCTCACCGGACACCCGCTGCCCATAGATTTCATTGCCAAGTGGGTCATCGCCGGCGTCATTGTCCTCACCCTCCCAGATGACGAAAAATTGCTTTTCAGTTGGATTGTAGACAGCTTTAGGATTGGACACATCGTAGGCAGCCTCCCCATCTGGTCCGGCAAAACTTATTCGAATGTTGTCACCTTGAAGTTGACCAGTCTTGCTGTTTACCAACTGGCCATAGACTTCGTCATCATCAAGGGCCAAACCAGGCCGATCATCAGTGCCATCCCAGACGACCAGAAACAAATCCAAATCATTATTATAAGCGACATCCGGTCGAAAAGCATCGTAGTCAGGATCATCATCCGGACCCATGAAACTATAACGTTTGTCATTTTGTAGAATCTGTCCGCTGCCTGCATCCACCCTGGTTCCCCAAATTTCCAGTTGGCCGGTGCCATTGATTGGATAAAAACCTTGCCAGGCTACCAGGTAGGCATCCGCAGCGTCGCTGTAAGCTACTGCCGGTGAAACCGAATAATATTCTGCCAAATTTGGTTGTGGGGAACTGCTGATCCTGATTCTTGGACCTTCTAAAGCCCCTGTCAGAGCATCAATTCGTTGGCCATATATCTCACTCTTGTTCTGATGGTAGCCCTCTTCATTGTTATTAGCTTCCCAAACAACGAAAAATTCCTGGTGAACCGGACTATATGCGATATCCGATTCAATACTGTAGTAATAATTCCCATTGAATCGAGGGTCGCTTATAAGGACCTCCTCTTGCCAGATTTTTTCTAATGATTGGCTATCAAGAGCCTGCCCATAAATAAATCTTTGACTGGCCACAATCGGCGGATCGTCATGCGGGCCGCCGAACACGACAAAGTAACTATCGTTCTCCAAATCGTAAGCAACGGCCGATTCATAAGCCGATTGGTCAAAGAGACCACCTGAATTGAGGTCGCTAATCTGTTTGTTTGATCCCAGCGGGCTGCCTGAACTGGACATTCGCTGCCCATGGATTTCCAAATTGTCTGGCTCATCTTTGCCTATCCAGGTAACAAAATACTCAAAGCGCACCTCATTAAAGACGACATCAGGGCGGTAGGCATCAAACAACGCATCCTTTTCCGGTCCCATGAAGCTTACACGTTCCATATTGCCTTTAAGTGTTATGGCTTCCCATTCATCACCGCTTTCAACTTCCAGAAGCTGCGAAAATATCTCGAATTCGTTGTTAACTGTAGCCAGGTTCTCCTGGTCTCCTCTCCAAACCAGCAAATATTGCGGGTCAGGAACCGTTCGATTAAACGCTATTTTGGGACTCATAGCATCGTATCCGGTTGAGCGATCGGTTCCCATATTGGTTAACCGTGTCTGCTCGCCGATGGCAGTCGAGGCGACGGCGTAAATGTGGCGGCCATAAATTTCCCACTCACCCAATTTGCCATCCAGGTGATCTTCCCCCCGCCATACGATCAGGAACTGTCGGGTGGTGGAATTGTAAGCAACATCTGGGGTAGCAACCTGGTAGCCTGCATCACCATCTGGCCCCATTTCGCTGATTCGAAAGGCACTCCCCAACGGCTGGCCTGCTTCGTCAACGTAATTACCATAAATTTCATATTCATCCGGAGCCAGCCCCGATTCCGGTTCATCGGCCGACCAAACGACGAGATACTGATTCAAGTCAACCGAATCCGTATAAGCCACGGCCGGTTCGCGGGCTTCATAATCGGCTTCAAAGTCCGGCCCTACATGGGTCAGACGCACTGGATTGCCAATGGTTTCACCGTCGTTGCCGATTCGGGTTCCGTAAATTTCTTGTTCCCCGCTACCATGCTGAATACTGGACCATACGACAAAATATTCCTCATTTTTAGGATTGTAAACCACATCCGGTTGGGTCGCCCTTTCTGAATACCTGCTGACAAGAACACTTCTGTCTCCCAACAGCTCGCCCGTTTTGGCATTAATGAGGCGTGCAAATATGAACTGGTCATCTTCTATGTCCTGTGTCCAGCCGTAATTACCTTCCCAAATAACTAGCACTTCATCCCCATTCCCGCGGGCTATAACTGTGTTGTTGGCATAAATGTTTTCAACCGATCCCATCAGACTGATCAGAAAATCATCGTCATTTTTGCCTTTAGTGGCAAGGCGAATCGCATCCGCTTCGCTCAACGGCCGCGCATCTGCCGGACCAATTGAACTAAACAGAAAAGTGAACAGCATGATGAAAAGCAGTATCAGCAAACGCAGGGGACGAACGTCTATTTCTATTGTCTCACTGAAAGCAAATTCCTTCGGCCGTCCAGCATCTTTTTTTATTGAACCAAAGTGTGATGAATACTCGCGAGAAGTCATTGAAAATTTCCTTTTAAAACGCAAAATTAGCCATTCAAAATCATCTATGATCCATCCTATTTACGATCGTTAAATCACCATTAAGTGATCAAAAACCGATTTTCAGAAACAAATCAATGCAATTTATTACGATTCAGGCGAGTGGCTATGTTGGTGGGTTGGCGACAGCGAGAATGATAGAAATACTTCGTTCTTTGACACTGTATGTCGTTAATTTGTTCGTGTTCGCCAAAAAGGATCCAAAGGGGGGTCAATGATATTGTTCCATGATCGGGTCATGTCAACAGCGATAATATCATTTTATTAAGTTATTCAATTAAAAATGCTGCTCTGTGCGGCCAGCGACATTTCCTCAAATAGGGTAATCCAGCATCCCGCCGCCTTTGAGCCGCGGGAGCGTCTAAGCTGTCGAATTAACCGTAAACAGCAAAATCTCACTCAAACGCAAATCATTGATAATCCGGCCGTCATCATCCACCACCGGAATATCAGACAGATTGAAAGCAGTCATCTTATACAAAACATCTGCCAGTGTATCGTTTAGATTAACCGCAGCATTTTCACTTCCTGGTGCCGCTAAATCCACTACCTTTTGGGCATTCACCAGGCGACGCATCTGGCCAACTGACATCGGCTCTCCCGCTGATCGTTGGTTTAGCTGCAACCCCACCCAATGCAGCAAATCTTGTTTATTAATGACCCCGGCCAGGCGACCTTTTTCACCCGTTACAAAAATGCCACGAAGATCATGATTCGTCGCAAATTCTCTTACAGCATCGATCAATAACATATCCCGGTCAACGACCAGGGCTTGCATGTCTGATTGTTCACAAACTTGCGCAACATAGATAGTTTGCATCAAATACCTCTTGATTCATTTTACTAAGGCTATCAGGTTGGCCATCTCCGGATTATTGGCCAAGGGCTGAAAGCTATCGCTTCACTTTATCATCTCTATCCCAATCAGCAAAATCCCTGCAAAAACATTTCTCATTCAAAACCCTTATCAAGTTGAAGCCATTGGCATTGTCCAAATTCAAAGGTACAAATAAAATCCTTCAGGAATTGCAAATTATTGAATGATAAACCGGGTCAAGAATATGTTTAGAAACATTCAGCTGGGGGTCTTATCCCTGGCAGCTATTTTTTTGTTCACAGCCTGCCAAACCAGGCCACAGACCATCATCCTGGCCGAAAATCCCTGGCCGGCATCGGCGTTGAATGCGGCCGTGGCCAGGATCATCATAGAAAATGAATTGGGCAATCCTGTTGAAATCGTCGCAATTGATGAAAATGAGCAGTGGGAGGCAATTGCCAACGGTGACGTGGATGTCAGCCTGGAGGTTTGGCCTTCCGGCCACCG
>JANQGC010000138.1 GCA_028277515.1 Anaerolineae bacterium | reverse complement strand
GATCATTATGATGGCAGTCTTAATTAGTCAAATACCAGTCATCAGCTTGCCGGATGCTTTTGGGTTCGATTTTCCACAAATTCTAAGCCCACAATTTGGTGAAAGTTTGGCTGCTGAGACTGAAAAAACAGGAGGCTTGCTCAGGCTGTAAGGAAGGCTTTCAAAACTTGGTCTTAAACAAAGTTCTTCGCTCTTCAGTCATTTTTGGTTGAAACCATGGGCAATTTCAAGGTCCTTTGACAAGGTTGACAATCTCATTGTAAATCGCTCTTCATTCTCATGGAAGTGGCTTTTAATATACTGATCACGTCATACGCTGCTCCGTGAAAAGATAGAGCGAAATTAGGCCGCCTGATTCTGAAAATTATCATACGATGAGGGTTATTTTTAACTAGTGCTGGTTATCTGTGTCGAGAGATATGAAGATAAATCAGCCGGGGCCACTTGTTGCCGTTCGGCCGCATCACGCCTTTTCACCTCAACTGCTCCTTCAGCCAGGCCGCGGGAGCCAACGGTGATTCGCCAGGGAATGCCGATCAAATCCGCGTCTTTGAATTTGACGCCGGCGCCGAGGTTGCGATCGTCATAAAGAACTTGATAACCAACTTGTTTTAATTGATGATAAATTTCCTCAGCAGCATCCACAACCTTCTGATCTTTGCCGATGTGCAGCAGGTGAATGTGATAAGGGGCAAGATTGTCGGGCCAGATGATGCCGTCTTTGTCGTGATGCAGCTCAACGATAATGGCCATGAGCCGGTCCAGGCCGATACCGTAGGAACCCATGAAGATGGATTGGGGGCGGCCGTTTTCATCAAGGTAAGTAGCGCCAACGGCTTCACTATAGCGTGTGCCCAGCTTAAAACAGTGCCCGGCTTCAATGGCGCGCTGCGCTACCAACGTCCCCCCACAGACCGGGCAGCGATGGCCTGTTGTGGCCTGGGCAATGTCGGCCATCCAACTGATGGTGAAGTCGCGTGGATAATTAGCCCCTTTGTAATGATAGCCGGCTTCATTGGCGCCGACGACGAAATTACCGCCAAATTCTATGGAGGGATCGGCGATGACGATGATGCCCGGCGCTTCTAAATCATCGGCGACGGATAGATCCACGGCCGATGCATAACCGGGTACGGCTCCATTGGCCAAGATCTCTCCATCTGTTGCCGGGCGCAGGTCACCACCGCCCAGGGCATTCATCACTTTCACTTCGCTGACGTCCAGGTCGCCGCGCAGGAGGACAAAGACCAGGCGGCCGTCTTCTTCGGTCTGGCCCCACCGCGTCCACCAGTAGAAAACCGCCTTGATGGTCTGGCTTGTGGGCACCTGGGTATATTCGGCAACGTCAGCGATGGTCTTGCAGTCCGGCGTTTCGATTTTTTGCAGATTAATTAACGTCTGTGGTTTATCTCCCTCACGCACGAATTCGGCCGCTTCTACATTGGCGGCGTAGTCACAGCTATCACAGGTGATAAACGTATCTTCTCCTTGATCGTGGGGGACAACAAATTCATGCGAGGTTTTACCGCCCATCGCGCCAACGTCAGCATTGATCGCCTGCACAGGAACGGCGCAGCGGTCAAAAATATTGTGGTAAGCCTGAATAATTTGTGGGTAGAATTGGTCCAGTGCCGGCTCGTCCACGTCCAGGCTGTAAGCATCCTTCATCACGAATTCGCGCAGGCGCAGCAGCCCACCACGGGCGCGCGATTCATCACGAAATTTTTTGCCGATATGGTAAACAACCTGTGGCAGATCACGGTAGCTGCCTATTTCACGCAAGGCCAGGTCGACGACAACTTCTTCATGTGTGGGCGACATGGCATAGTCACGCCCGGTAGCGCCTGTTAATTTCATGAGGACATCGACGCTGTCCCACCGTCCGGTGGCTTGCCAGAGGGCAGCGGGATGAAGATTAGGCATCCACATCTCCTGCCCACCGATAGCGTCCATCTCTTCAGCCATGATCTGCCAGATATTACGCAGCACGCGAAATCCCAGGGGCATAAAGGTATAGATGCCGGCGGATAACGGACGGACAAAATTGGCTCGGATCAGCAGTTGGTGGCTGATCATTTCCGCATCAGCGGGTGCTTCTCGTAAGGTTTTGCCGAAGGATTTTGATAGTCTCATAGCCAGGAATTCCTAATCATTGCGCTTGATAAAGAGGCCATAAATGAGTAGACCAATGGCCGCAAGTATGGCCAGGAGAAGCAGTAAACTCAATCCGGATATGATTAGATAGCTCCAGTTCATCCCTAATTCAGTCATAACGCAATGTGCGACACCGGTTTCCAGTGTCATTTTTTCTAGTTGCCCGACACTTTTTCAAAGAGAAGATTAATTGGACGCTGATTCACGCTGATGACGCTGAATTTTTATCGGCGGAAATCCGCTCTTGTCCGCGTCCTATTTCTCAACTGTCGGGTATTTTAATAAGCACGGCCGAAAACGGCGATTTTGCCGGCCGGTTTACCGGTGTAAAAACAAGCGCCTGTGCCTCCCGGTTGGTCAAAGGGGAAGCAGCGAATGGTAGCTTTGGTTTCCTCTTTGATGCGCTGTTCTTCTTCGTCATTACCACCCCACCAGGCGCGGGCGAATCCACCTTTCACGGCTTCCTGGAAATCAGCATAGTTATCTACGTCCTGGGTATTATCATCCAGGAATTTGGTGGCGCGGGCCAGCATATTTTGCTGGATTTCTTCTAAGAGGTCGGAGATAGTGCCTGCCAGTCCCTGCTGAGAGACAAACTGTTTGCCCTCCCGGCCGGGAATGTCACGACGGGCCAGGGCCACCGAATTCTTTTCCAGGTCGCGTGGGCCAATTTCTACCCGTGTAGGTACACCGCGCAGTTCCCAATCGTTAAACTTGAATCCGGGCGAAAGGTTTTCACGATCATCAATTTTGACGCGTAGACCAGTGTCTTGCAGTTCCCTACTGATGCGCTCGGCCGCTTGCATGACCGCGCTTTTCTGCTCTTCTTTGCGGAAAATAGGGATGATCACGGTATGAATGGGCGCGATACGTGGAGGCATGACCACGCCGGAATCATCACCATGGACCATGATCACCGCGCCGACAACGCGTGTGCTGAAACCCCAGGAGGTGGTCCAACAGTATTGTAATTCATTGTTGTGGTCCAGGTATTGAATATCAAAAGCGCGGGCGAAATTTTGGCCCAGGTTATGCGAGGTGCCTGATTGTAACGCTTTACGGTCACCCATCATAGCCTCAATTGTTTGTGTATCTTCCGCACCGGCGAAGCGTTCAGCGGCCGACTTGGTGCCGGTTAAAACGGGTATCGCGGCATCGTTTATGGCGAAATCAGCGTAGACCTCTAGCATCATGCGCGTGCGTTCGGCCGCTTCTTCGGCCGTGGCATGGGCGGTGTGTCCCTCCTGCCAGAAGAATTCGGAGGTGCGTAAAAAGAGCTTGGTCCGTTTCTCCCAGCGAACAACGCTGTTCCACTGGTTGATTAGCAGGGGTAGGTCGCGATAGCTTTGAATCCAATTGGCATATGCGTGGCCAATAATCGTCTCCGAAGTCGGCCGGATGACCAGGGGTTCGGCCAACGCTTCACCGCCGCCGTGCGTGACGACGGCCAATTCCGGGGCGAAACCCTCCACGTGTTTGGCCTCTTTTTGTAAAAAGCTCATAGGGATGAGCATGGGGAAGGCTGCATTTTCTACGCCTGTCGCTTTAAAGCGGCGATCCAGACCTTTTTGCATATTTTCCCACAGTGCCCAACCATAAGGTTTAACAATCATAGTGCCGCGCGCCGGCCCATAATCGGCCATGTCCGCCTTTAAAACCAAACTGTTGTACCATTCATTAAAATCTTCTTTTTGCGATACCAGCTTATCTTTATCCGCCATTATTTATTCCTACTTCAGTCAAGAAACCCGGTCTATTGAAGTGAATTCGGCCAAATGATTTATTTAATGCAAAAACCGGGTTCATACCGACCATTAGTCGATTTTTAGCCAGGCAGCGAGTATAACAGTGCAGAATTTGGGCGTCAAAGCGATTCCCGCTCATCCCCAACTAATTTTTAGAACCAATCTGTTGCCTCAGGACTGATTTTGTCCTAGTATGCCCAATTGGGCTGACGGAGATCAAAATTATGCTGTCAAACATCCCGTTGGCTGCACAAAAGTTTGTATTGGTGCAAAGCAAGACAGCGTAAGGAAGGAATGTAAAAATGGCTTATAGTTATACAAATGCCAAGGATCGCACTTATTATTTACATATGCGTGAGACCACTTTGAAGAGTGGAAATACGCAAACCATCTACTTCTTCGCCAAAGAGATCAAGGATGAAGGCGCTTTAGATGAGGTGCCGGCAGGATATGTGGTCAGCGAGACGAAGAACGGTTTGCCGGTTTTGAAGAAATCAAAGTAAGCAGACCAACATAGCAATTTAACGGCAACAGCCCCGGCATCCAAGCTGGGGCTTTTTGATATAAGGTATGGATTCAAAAAGACAGTTGAAATCTTTTTTAGGTATTGCTCCCGATTCGCTTTTCCCGATTCAGAATATACCCTATGGCATATTTAGTTATGAAAACGGCCGCCGCCCGCGAGCCGGTGTCGCTATTGGCGATTGGGTATTGGATTTATCCGTTCTGGAAGCGCACGGCATTTTTACGGATGTTATTTCAGACAAGAAAGATTATTTTTCCCAACCAACATTGAACGCTTTCATGGCTGCCGGCCAGGAAGTTTGGACCCGTGTGCGAGCGCGGATTCAAGATGTGCTTTCAGAGCAGAATAGGCTGCTTCAAGATGATGCTCGTTTACGACGACTAGCCTTGATTCCCCGCTCAGCCGTGCAGATGCACCTCCCGGCGCAAATAGGGGATTATACGGATTTTTACTCATCCCAACATCATGCGGCCAATGTGGGTTCGATGTTTCGCGATAAGGATAATCCGCTGCTACCCAATTGGAAGCATCTTCCGGTCGCCTATCACGGCCGGGCCAGTTCCGTCGTTGTCAGCGGCACGCCCATCCGCCGCCCGAGAGGACAGGTCAAACCGGCCGGAGCGGAAGAACCGGTTTTTGAACCGACCAGAGAACTGGATTTTGAATTAGAGTTGGGCATCTTTATCGGTCCGGGCAATGCACTCGGCCAACCGATTCCGGTGGAAGAAGCTGAAAAGCAGATATTTGGACTGGTCCTGGTCAATGATTGGAGCGCGCGCGACATTCAACGTTGGGAGTACCGGCCGTTAGGCCCCTTCTTAGCCAAAAACTTCGCCACCTCCATCTCACCCTGGATCGTACCCTTACAAGCTTTGGCTCCCTTTCGCTGCCCTGGACCTGAACAGGAGCCTCGGCCGTTACCATATTTACATTCAGACGGGGATCGCATGTTTGATATTATGTTGGAAGTTGCCTGGAAAAGTTCAGCCATGCCGGAGGAAGTGGTCATCTCGCGCACCAATGCTCGCTACCTCTATTGGGATTTTAGCCAGCAAATAGCACACCATACGGCAACCGGCTGTAATTTGCGTCCCGGCGATCTGCTGGCCACCGGCACGATTAGCGGAGCGGAAGAAGGAACCTTGGGATCGCTGTTGGAACTTACCTGGGCCGGCCGGCGGCCGCTTCAGCTACCGGGAGGTGTTGAGCGCACTTACCTGGCCGATGGCGACCAGATAATCCTGCGTGGCTATTGCCAGGGGGATGGTTACCGGCTGGGATTTGGCGAAGTAACCGGCATTGTCACGCAGGATGATAGATATACCTGAGAAATCCTTGATTGATGCTGCCATTTGCTTGCCTGGGCGCTCCAGGCGTGCTATATTTCAGACCCTGGCCCGCCTGGCGGGCTATCTTTATGCATGAATAAAAAAATAGGGAAATTGAAACATATCATTCCGGGTGACAGCACCCGCTCTGGGAGAACTGGTCATGTCTGACTTACTGCTCAAAGCATTTGACAACGAAGAGAGAGAGGATTTTTCGGAATTACACGTTGGGGATAACGTGACAATTTATGTGCGCATTAATGTTGGCGAGCGCAACGAACGCGTGCAGATGGTTCGCGGGACCGTGATTCGCCTGCGGGGCAGTGGCAATAATCGCAACTTTACCGTGCGCCGTATCGCCTCTAACGGTATTGGCGTTGAACGCACGTTCCTGATAAATTCGCCGCTCATTGAAAAGATTGACATTCATCGCCATGCATATGTGCGCCAATCGAACTTATATTTCTTACGCGGCCGCACAGGAAAGTCGGCACGTTTGAAGGAAAGGCGCGTTTACAAAAAGTAAGCAGGCTGAATTTCCGCGAGTTTTGCGGTAGAATCAATACAGACCCAGTTGGGTTTGAGATCGATTTTTGGGGTGGAACGCGGGAAGTGGTCCACCTTTTTGCTTTTATCACATGGACCAGAGAGCAGAAAAACGGCCGGTCATCGGCATCACAACTTATCGCAAGCACAGCCGGGATGGCAATAGACCGATATTTGCCATCATGCGCGATTATGTAGAGGCTGTGAAGGCAGGGGGCGGGGTCCCGACGCTAATCCCTCTTGGCCTGGATGATCAAGATTTATTTCAACTAATTGGCCGTCTTGATGGTCTTGTCCTACCCGGCGGGGGAGATATCCAGCCCCAGTTTTATCGCGGCCGGTCTCATGAAGCATTGCGAGATATTGATCCGGATCGTGATCGGGTCGAAATTTTCATCGCCCAGCAGGCCACAAAATTAGAGAAACCATTCCTGGCTATTTGCCGCGGCCACCAGATCTTGAACGTCGCGCTGGGCGGCACAATGTGGGAAGATTTGGCCAGCCAATATCCCAATGCGCTTAAACATGACTTTTTTGGAAAGGGGCTGCGCAATTATTTACCTCATACGGTTGAGGTTGATTCTGAATCCGACCTGGCAGGCTTGCTCGGCAAAAATTCGACACCGGTGAACAGCCTTCATCATCAAGGTGTTCGCGACATTGCCCCAGAGTTGAAGGTGACAGCCGTTGCCCCGGATGGCGTTGTGGAAGGTCTTGAAGTCGATGGCCACCCCTTCGGCATTGCCGTACAATGGCATCCGGAGAACCTGGTCGGAGATGATCCGGCGATGTTGGCCTTGTTTGAAGGCCTGGTCAAAGCCTCGAAAAATGGACACTTTTCTTAAATTGTTCGAGCGAATAAAAAGGTGAGACAGCCTTTTACCTTTGTCAGCTAACCAACAGGGCGAGAAAAAATTTTGCAACTGACCAATCCCATTGGCGTTTTCGATTCCGGTGTGGGTGGTCTTTCCGTTCTGCGCCATCTTCAGCATACACTCCCCAATGAAAATCTAATTTATATCGCCGACCAGGTTCATGTTCCGTATGGTTCGCGAGAGCGCGCCGAGATTCTGTATTTAAGTGAGGGGATGACCCGTTTCCTACTGGATAATGGCGCCAAGATCATCGTCGTGGCCTGCAATACTGCAACGGCCGCAGCATTGCACGCTTTACGTCAAATATTTCCTGGGGTGCCCTTCGTAGGGATGGAGCCGGCGGTCAAACCGGCCGCTTTAACCACAAAAACCGGCAAGGTAGGGGTGCTGGCGACGCAAAACACGTTTGCCAGTCCACGTTACGCCAATTTGATGTCCCGCTTTGCTGTTGATGTGCAGGTATATGAAGATCCATGTCTTGGACTGGTTCCATTGATTGAAGCAGGAAGGATAAGAGATCAGGAAACGGAATCGCTCTTGAACAATGTACTCAATCCGATGATTCAAAAGGGGATTGACACCCTGGTTTTAGGGTGTACCCATTACCCATTTGTGCGTCCCATCCTGGAGAAAATAATTATTGAAAAGGTTGGCCGGAATAAGATTATGATCATCGATCCGGCCCCGGCCGTAGCTAAGCAGGCCAGGAAAGTGGGAGAAAGCCGCCACTTGTTATCCGGTTCAGATTCAGCGGGAGTCGTACAACTGCTGACCACCGGGAGTGCCCAACGCTTCAGCGAGTTGTCGTTCCAGTTGTCAGGCCAAAAATTTGATGTGCAGCAGTTGAGCTGGCGGGATGGTAAGCTGGTCTCTGCATAAATATCTCCGCTCAAGTATAATTTCAGGCGAGGTGGGTAGAATACGCACAGCAGAGAAGGGGTATGGCAAGACGTAATCCGGCACGAGTTCGGGCGATTGAAGCGCGGCTCGGCCGCCAATCTGAGATCTGGCTGGCCACTGTCCGTTATGATGGAAGGCCTCATCTTGCCCCTTTGTGGTTCATCTGGCTGGAGGAAAAAATCTACGTATGCACCGGGGCTGGGACACAGAAGTTCAATAATTTACGGGGCAATCAAAGCGTTGCCCTGGCGCTGCCTGATGCAATGAATGTCGTTATCATAGAGGGGGAGGCACATGTCGCTCCGCGAACTGACATTGATAAATTGGCAGATTACTTTTTCAATAAATACGAATGGGATTTCCGCTATGACGACAGCGCGAAATGGCAGCTTATTGAGATCACCCCTTTAAAAATCCTGGCCTGGGGGGATGGATTTGACGACGAAGGCACGCGGGTCTTGTAATTGCAGCAGGGATCACGCCCATTAATCTGCAAACATTAGAAATTTATGTTTTTTGATAATCTTACGGGAATCCAATCTTTTACATTTATAGTACGGGGGTTGGAGCAGCATGTCTCCATGTTAACCGCCTGTGTCAAGCAGGAAATTATGAATTGGGAGAATAAATAAAAAAATTAAACCTGAGAGATCTGCTTAAGTAGTTTTGCATTAGGTTTGTCAATTTTTTCTGTGGAATTTCAGAGGCACTAGAAAATAAAATTGACAAATCTCTCGAATATTTTCTTAAATATTTGTCGTTTTAGTGCTTTACAAGGTCTTTCAGGATTTAAAAAGGAAAAAGTTATGCGTTTTGATCGCTTTACTGAACGTGCCCAGGATGCTGCGGCGCGAGCATATGAAATCGTACAACGTTATGGCCACACCCAGGTGGATACGGAACATCTTTTCCTGGCCATGCTGGAGCAAAATGAAGGGGCGATTCCCCAAATTTTAGAAAACCTCGGAGTGGATTTCCTGGCGATGAAGGATCGCCTGGACAAAGAACTACAAGCCAGCCCGAAGGTTTCCGTGTATGGCGGTGGTGTCGGTCAAATTTTTTATACACCAAGAATTCGTACCGTCTTGGAGTTGGCTCAGCGTGAGGCTAACCGGCTCAAGGATGAATTTATATCTACCGAACACATTTTCCTGGCTATTTTGGGCGAGCGAAACACGCCATCGGCCAGGATTTTACAGGAGTTTGGCATCTCACGTGAACGCGTCCTGGAGGGTATCCAGGAGATTCGCGGCGGACAGCGGGTGACGGATCGGCAATCGGAAAGCCGCTACCGCACCTTGGATAAATACAGCCGCGATCTGACGCAAATGGCTCGCGATGGTTTGCTGGACCCGGTAATCGGCCGTGATAGTGAAATCTTACGCGTGATCCAGGTTCTCAGCCGGCGCACCAAGAACAATCCGGTGCTGATCGGCGAGGCCGGCGTTGGGAAGACGGCCATCGTGGAAGGATTGGCGATTAAGATCACAACCAATGATGTGCCCGAAAACCTGCTCAACAAACGGGTTATGGCTCTTGACTTAGGGGCGATGATCGCCGGCAGCCGCTTTCGCGGTGAGTTTGAGGAACGCCTAAAAGCTACGATGGAAGAAATACAGCGAGCACAAGGCGAGATCATTCTATTCCTTGACGAACTGCATACTGTTGTCGGTGCAGGCTCGGCGCAAGGGGCGATGGATGCCAGCAATATGTTAAAACCGGCCCTGGCTCGCGGTGAACTGCAAGCGGTTGGGGCGACAACACTGGATGAGTATCGCCAATATATCGAGCGAGACAGCGCCCTTGAAAGACGCTTCGCGCCGGTATTTGTCGACGAACCATCCGTGGAGGATACCATTGAGATGCTGCGTGGACTGCGCGGCCGTTATGAAGCGCACCACAATGTGACCTATTCAGATGAGGCATTGGTTGCCGCAGCCAAGTTATCTTCTCGTTACGTCACCGATCGCCATCTGCCGGACAAGGCCATTGATTTAATTGATGAAGCAGCCGCTAAACTGCGCGTTGCCTTACATACTTTGCCATCGGAATTGAAAGAATTGAAAAAAGAGATGGATCAGTTAACCATAGATGAAGAAGAGGCGCATACGGTGCGTGATTATGAACGCGCGGCCAGGCATAGAGCTGAGCGATTGCGTATCGAAACGGAATTTAATGAACGGTATGAAGCGTGGCAGCAAGACCAGCAGCTTGATGAGATCGTCGATTCCGAGGATATTGCGGAAGTTGTTGCCTCCTGGACGGGCATCCCATTGACTCAGATGCTGGAAACGGAAGCCGAAAAACTGCTGCATATGGAGGATCGGCTGCATGAGCGCATCGTTGGCCAGAACCGGGCTATTGAAGTGTTGTCAGACGCCATCCGGCGCAGCCGCTCCGGCTTGAGCGATCCTCGCCGGCCGATTGGCTCATTTATCTTCTTGGGCAGTTCCGGCGTTGGTAAGACGGAACTGGCCAAGGCGTTGGCTGAATTTCTATTTGATGATGAAGATGCCCTGGTGCGCGTGGACATGAGCGAGTATCGGGAGCAGCACACGGTCAGCCGCCTCTTCGGCGCACCTCCCGGATATATCGGTTATGAGCAAGGTGGCCAATTGACAGAGCAGGTGCGTAGACGACCCTACTCGGTTGTGCTTTTTGACGAAATTGAAAAGGCGCATCCTGATGTTTGGAACGCCCTCTTGCAACTGCTTGATGACGGCCGTCTGACGGATGGCCAGGGCCGGATTGTTAATTTCCGCAATACGGTCATCGTCATGACCAGTAATGTCGGCACCTCTTTTGTGAAACGATCAGGGGCGCTCGGATTTGTCGGCGGCCACGATCAGGACGAAGCGGCCGATCATAAACGGATTGAAGATGCTTTGAAAAAGACCTTCCGACCGGAATTTATCAACCGAATTGATGAAATCATCATCTTTGAACCGTTGGATGAAGAAGATGTTGTAGAAATCGTCAACATGCAGATGAAGGATGTGCAGATCCGACTGGCCGAACAGGGCGAGTTAACCATTGAACTGACCGAAGCCGCCCAGCATTGGCTGGCTAAACAAGGCTTTGACCAGGACTTTGGCGCCAGGCCGCTGAAAAGAGCGATTCAACGCTTTGTGGAAAGCCCGCTTTCGGTGCGCTTGCTCAAAGGTGAGTTCAATGCCGGCGATCGCATTCGCATTGATGAAGAGGATGACCAACTGATTTTCACACGGATGGAAAGCATGGAGCTTCCGGCTAATTCGGTTGAGGAAGAATTGGAAGTTTAAGCAGGAGAAATCCTATTTTTGACATCAAAGATGCCAACTTGCAAAATGCTGGCATCTTTTTTATTTAGCGTGTTTTTAACAGGGATTCGGCCGTTTCTTTCATCGTTTGCTGTTTATCCCTGGCCTGTTTTTGCAGGAAATGATACGCCTCTTCCTCGCTTAAACCCCCATCCATCAAAACCCCTTTAGCGCGATCGATGATTTTGCGCGTCGCCAATTTATCTTCTAGCTGCACGTTCTCCGATCGCAGTGCCTGGCCCTCTGTAAAACGTTTATGCGCGACGGTTATAGCGGCGGATAGATCTTGCGCTTTAATCGGTTTAACCAAATAACCCTGGATGGGTAAATCAGAGGCGATTTCCACCAACTCTTGCTGGCTGAACGCCGTTAATAAAAGGATGGGCATGGGTTGGGTGCGCGACAGCTTCTCAGCCACCTGTAAGCCATTTAATGTTGGCATTTTTATATCGAGAATAGCCAAATCAGGATCGTATTCCTGCGCTAAATCCAACGCTGACCGGCCATCAGAGGCGGCATAAACCTTGTGGCCCATCTCTTGCAGCATGGACTTCAAACCCAACCGTATAATTGATTCATCTTCGGCAATCAATATCCTCATATCAGGACTAATTAAAGCGAGTCCTTTTACCCTGTCAAGTGTTTAGGAAAATCAGCGTTCTATTTCTATGCGCCGGGGGATGCGAATACTGACTTCTGTGCCCTGTTGTAAGCGATTGAATTTGATTTGGCCTGACAAATCATCCTGCACCAGGGTTTCGCAAATCTCCAGCCCCAAATTGCTGTCAAAATCTTCGGGCAGCCCACGGCCGTTATCGCGAACCAGGATGATGAACTCATCGGCCGAACGGCCAAGTGAAATGTCGATTTGACCCTCACTTTGAGCCGGAAGGGCGTGCTCAAGGGCATTTTGTACTAATTCATTGATGACTAAGGCCAGGGCGGTTGCGGCACGACTGGGCAACTGCAAGCCGGGACCGTGGACATTGATGCTCACGTTTTGATCGGGGGAAACCATGGTTTCGGCCGTGGCCTGGGAGATTTGGTCAATCACTTCTTTGACGTCGACCAGGTGAAACCCTTTTTCTGAAAGCGCTTCATGAACGGCGGCGATGCTGCGAATGCGATGAATGTTCGTTTCCAGGGCCTGCCGGGTAGCCGGAAGATCGGTTTCGTACACTTGAAGCTGCATCAGCATGGCGATGGTTTGTAAGTTATTCTTAACCCGGTGGTGCATTTCGCGGACGACGGCCGTATTGGTGATCAACTGAGCATTTTCGATGGCCAGGGCAGTTTGATTAGCCAGCGTTACCAGGAGTGTTTGTTCCTTTTTATCAAAATCGCGGTATTGGTGTGTAAAGCAAGCCAAAACGCCGATAACCCGGTCGCGTACACTGAGGGGAACAGCCAGCAAGGAAACGAGACTGGACGCACTGGCCCATTCTCTTTCTTCAAATGCTGGTTCATCGGCCAGGTCAGGAACATAATTCGGCTTTCCACTGGAAGCGACGCGGCCGATAATGCCCTGGTTGATGGCGATGCTTGATGGATGTTTATCGCTATTTTCTAAACCGGGGTGACGTTGGAGTGTGGGCCGCGCGTCATCAAGTAAATAAATATGGCAAACAGAGGCGTCCATAATCTGAGCGGCCATTTCACTGACAATTCCCAGCATCTCATCCAGGTAAAGGGGTGAGGTGACGGTTTCGCTGATCTGGGCCAGGGTTTGCAGTTCTGCGATTTGACGACGCTGCCGGTCATATAATTGGGCACGGGCCAGGGTGGTGGCTGCCAGGTCGCCGATCAGCGATAAGACTTCTACTTCATCAGGGGTAAATTCGTGCGTTTCGGCCGTTTGGACATTCAACGCGCCAATCGGTTTATTTTCGATTACAAGTGGGACGGCTAACAGGGATTTGAAGCCCGTTTCCTCCGCTTCTTCGACCCATTTGAAGTATGGATTGTTACGTGCATCGGCGGCGAAGATAGGCTCGTTATGAACGACGGCATAGCCGGTCATTCCTTCACCAACGCGCAACACCGAACGGCCGAAAGCTCTTTTGGCCAGGCCGGTTGATGCTTGCAGCCGCAGCGATTCACCTTCGGGATCGAGTAAATAAATCGTGCAGCTATCCACATTCATAACCTCTGTGGTTTTGCGCGTGATAAGATCGAGGGTTGTGTCCAGATCCCAGGCAGAGCTTAAGGAACGAACGATTTCGCGCAGCGCAGCAAAGACTTGGGGACGGGTAAACGTGTGAATCTCAGTCATGGGAAAGAACCCTTCTCTTTCGGTTAAATGGTTTGTTCGCGGAGTTTCTTAATGAGTGACTGTCACATCAGGAAACAAACCAGTGAAGAGAAGGGTTCTTTTGGTTATGGTGTTAAACGATTATGCGCCGTAGTAGAGTAAGAATTCATATGGATGCGGGCGCAGGCTGACGGGGCCCACTTCATTTTCATGCTTATAGGAGATGTAAGCCTCAAGCAGGTCGGGGGTAAAGACGCTGCCTTCAAGGAGATAATCATTATCTTCTTCCAAAGCATCGAGCGCTTCGTTTAGCTTGCCTACCGTCATCGTTACTTTGTCAATGTTCTCTTCCTCGAAGAGATCCATATCGGCCGCATCACCAGGGTCAATCTGGTTCTTGATGCCGTCAAGTCCAGCCATTAACATGGCAGAGAAAGCTAAGTAAGGATTAGCCACGGGATCAGGGCAGCGGAACTCGATACGCTTGGCCTTCGGTGAGTGGGAGTACATGGGGATACGCACAGCGGCCGATCGATTGCGCGCCGAATAGGCGACCACCACAGGGGCTTCATACCCTGGCACCAGGCGGCGGTACGAATTGGTGGTGGGAGCGACGATGGCCAGGAGGGAGTTGATATGCTTCAAAATCCCACCGATGTAATATAGGGCCATTTGGCTGATGCCGGCATATTGGTCCCCGGCGAATAATGGTTCGCCATCCTTCCACAAGCTCTGATGAGTATGCATTCCGGAACCGTTGTCGGCGTAAATCGGCTTAGGCATGAAGGTGACGGTCTTACCATGCGCTTTTGCTACGTTCTTAACTATGTATTTGTAAAGCTGCACCTGGTCAGCCATAGTCACCAGTTCGTCATATTTCATGTCGATTTCACACTGGCCTGCCGTGCCTACTTCGTGATGATGAACCTCAATGCCGACCCCGGACTCAACCAAAACTTTGGTCATCTCCGAACGGAGAT
>JANQGC010000326.1 GCA_028277515.1 Anaerolineae bacterium | reverse complement strand
CTCTTTTCTTTATTAGTCGGCGCAAGCTGGCGGCCAAGGCCTTCCGCTTGACTGATAAGTATGATGGCGCGATAGCGGATTAAATGGAAGGTAAGGTTTAGGGGGGAGAAAGTATTTCTTTTCGATAGAGATTAATAAAAGCAGACGTCAAATATCAATAGGCGGGTCGCTTTACTCCGTTACTCATAAGGCCCTTTTCTATATTTGAGAATCGGCTCCAAACCTCTTCTCTTGCAATATTCAAAGAAAAAGGCATCGGCTGATTCTTTCGGAAAGCTAATTCGGCTGTAATAATTTCCTTAGTTAAATTAATGCACCACTCCATTGCATATTCCGCTTCTTCAAATAATAAGTCATCAGTTCGTTGGTAATTTAAAGCATCGCAAGCCCTAAACCACCATTTTCTAAGCCGAAGCAGTTCGTCTCGTAATTCAGGATGGTCAGGCAGACGTCCTTCTATAGTGGCATGTCGCAATGTTTCTAAAGCATCATTACGCCGTCGTTCATTTTCTTCCTCTTCTTTATAATGCTCTTTACAAAGGCCCCATAGGTAAGCTGTTTCGTAGCATCGTAACTTCCTACATTTCTTGATTTTCTGGGCCATTATATTTGCCTGGCATTATGCGAAATAAGGCTGCATAAAAACACGATAGACTGTTTATAGCGATCAACACTATACTACTGAAGCAATAGATAGCTTCTAATATTCAGTAGAAAGTAATCTTGATAAAGGACCAGCAATAGAGGCAAGATTTTCTCCAAAAGAATCCCATTCACTCCAAGCTTGGCTAAAGGATTCTGTTTTAATAACTTCATCGGCAAATCCAGTCAATGATCTACTTATAGCACCGCTGATATTTGATACATCTTTTGAGTCGCTTGTATTCCATTTTGATTCATTAGCCATGCTGTATTCAATTATTTCTGAAAGTGCATTGAAATATAATGCAGAACTTTTTGCATTGCATAGCTTGCAATGTCTGCCGCATTTTGGAGCAATCAACTCCCAATCATCTTTTAGGGATTGAGCCCATGCTTTGATGCCAATCCCTGCACCCTTCAGTGCAGCTTCTAATAATATCGTAATGGGCTTTGATACAGGAATTGATTGTTGATATATCAATTGATATGCGGTACCGAAGGATTGCTCCGCAACTCGTAGGCCATAAGTAGTTATTTTATCTTCATCAAAGCGGACGGCATTAGCATTCATATTACCTTTTAGTGCTGCAAATAATTCGGCAATGGCGAAAACAATACCGTCCTTAGCGCTTTGAGCCCCCATAATTATCCCCCTTATTTGTATATTTTTGAAAAATTGCTCTGTATTATATTCTTAGATCACAGAGCCATTTATCCGAGAGCGAATCCGTGATCCGCCTGCTATGATCTATAACAATATAAAATAAAAAACTTGTTGATTAGATTTGATGGATGTTGAAGTTGGCTCGAAGCTAATAGCGCCATTATTCTCCCCCCAAGAACAATATACCCTATTTATTAGTAGATTAAGCTGTGTTCAGTGGAAAAGTCAATTGAGAATTCACACTTCCCAAAGGCTAGCACCAATTAAGGCAGCAAGGCCCACCACATCGGGTGAGCCCGCGCCTTTTCAATCATCACCCTCTATACCCTCTCTTTTTGTTTATTGATTTGATTTTCAAGGCCACGTCTTTCCAGCGTTCCTTTTCAACCCGGTCAGCGCTTTTGTGCTCGCGCTGGGATAAGTAGTCTAATTCACGTTTCATTTTGCGGTAGCTCTCCAGCCTGGCCTGCGAAATATCCCCCGCTTTCACCGCCCGCAACACCCGGCAGCCGGGTTCGCTGGTATGACTGCAATCGGAAAAACGGCACTCCCCGGCAAGCTCTTCGATCTCGGGAAAAGCGGCCCCAGCTCCGCTGTCGTCGCTCCAAAAGGCGATTTCACGAATGCCTGGGTTGTCAATCACCATGCCGCCCTGGGGCATCATGATCAGATCCCGGGTGGTGGTGGTGTGTTTGCCTTTGCCGACCTTGTCGCTAACCGAACGGGTGGCCTGCACGTCCGCACCGTAGAGGCGGTTGATCAGGGTGGATTTACCCGCCCCGGATGAGCCCACCATGGTGCTGGTCCGGCCTGGAGCCAGGTATTCC
Organism: Anaerolineae bacterium; assembly: GCA_028277515.1. Next base: position 600 of record JANQGC010000326.1, on the reverse strand, counting down.
TCCAAAGCGCTCAACCCCTGGTTGTCCAGGGCCGAAACCAGGTGGATGGGAACCCCGAAGGCTATCGCTTCAACCTCGTCGACCATGGAGCTGGGGTCCTGGTGCAGGTCCGCCTTGGTCAGGATGATCGCGGGATTCAGGCCGCAGTTGTAGATCAGGTTGAGGTAGCGCTCGATGCGGCGCAGGTTGTAATCCCGGTCCAGGCCGCAAACAATGAACACCGTGTCCAGGTTGGCGGCCATGATCTGTTCCTTCTTTGGCTGCGTATCCTGCTTGTGGCGCGCGCCCGCGGCTCCACGGGACAGCGCGTTTTTGCGCTCCAACACCCGGGTGATCATAGTGTGTGTCATGAGCACCCAATCGCCCGTGACCGGATACAGGCCGCCCGGCTGGTGCATGATCCTGCCCGCAACCGTGGCCAGTCGTTCTCTTTTGCCGTCACTCACCTGAAACGAGTTTTTCCTCACACCCACCACCCTGGCTGGATGAACGTCGGGGCTATCAAGCTGGTTCTGAAAATATGTGTTCCAGCCGAGGCGCGAAAGGTCTGGGCTGGTTTTGTCTGTATATGGATCTGTGGTCATTGTCTAAGCTCCACAT
>JANQGC010000274.1 GCA_028277515.1 Anaerolineae bacterium | reverse complement strand
TTTCGCCAACCGGGAAATTTTCTCCATTCTATCCTATCACCATTCAGCCGTGACCGTATTAGCCACCCGTGAGAAAGATGACCCACCTTTGCCCTGCGTCGATGGGGAAAAATATCATACAGTTTGGTACGAGTTCACACCTCAAGTTGACAGCCCGGTCACCATCAGCACGCTTGATAGCGATTACGACACGGTTCTCGTCCTCTGGCAAGATGACTGGACGGCTGTTGCCTGCAACGATGATTATGACCCTGCTGCTTTGCAGGCAAAACTGGATGACGTTGATGTTCAAGCGGGAACAACCTACTACATTGAGGTTGCCGCCTTTTACGAGGACGAAGCCGGATTGTTGCAGCTTGACTTGTTCGCTGAAAACGGTCTGATCGCGGGCACTGTACAAGCCGAATCAAATTTCATGGATTTACAAGATATTACAGTTGAGGTTTTCCAAAATGATCAATTGCTGGACAAATGGTTGTTAACCTCCAAGATCAAGTCGGATGCCAGCGGTGACTATATAACGGACCCTCTCAATCCTGGAATTTACCGCATCAGGTTCTTTGATGAATCCGGTACCTATCAAGAAGAATATTACAACGATGTGCCTGATCTTGAATCGGCCGATGATATTTCAGTCCTGGCCGGCCAAACGATATCCGGCATTGATGCAGTTTTGACTTTACAAAGCTATGAAATCTTCATACCGGCCGTCTCGGCACAAGGTAACCTGAATTTCGACCTGGTGCAATGACCAACGATTATTAGGATCCATATGCGCATGTAACAAGGAAAATTGAATTGCGGGTCTGTTTTCTAAAAGAATTTTGATTTTTTTAATCTTTTGATATAATTTTCCGTGGTCATGAATGTGACCGGGGGAACTATAAGATCAGCTTATTGCTGATTAAAAATCAATCTGAATGGGAACAAACATGTTGACCAGCAGCACCAAACAATTCAGATTCGCCTCTTGTACGTGTATGAAGCCGGTGGGATAAGTTGAGGATTTCTCACAACCCCAGGATTCTTCAACACGATATTCCATCGGCTGCCACAATTTAATTCGCCCGCGTTTAGGAGTCAGATGGACCCTTTCAACACCCGACTTTTTACGCCTGATCACAAGTTAAACGACCTATCCTTGGATACCCTTCCTATGGGATTATCTAACGATGGTTAATGAGAAACACCACCATCGTAGGCTCTGTTCTATGATGAAGAACCTGTGAATGTCATCCCGAATGAAATGAGGGATCTGGTTCTCGACCGGCGAAGGATTCCTCGGAGGACCTCGGAATGACGATTGTTGATGGCTTGTTTCTTTGCAGCAGTGCGTGGTTCGTTGCCCTGGCCTGGGCGAGTTAGATCATTAACCCATTTATTATCTAAAACCAGTAAATGCCGGCTTTTTGTTGAACTTTTGCTCATTAATGTGGCTATAAAGGTAAGTGCGCATCCTTAGATGCGCGACTTTCCAGGACCGGCATCTAAGGATGCCTACTTACAGGATAACCGTATTATTTTATTAATCCTGAACAAAAAGTTGGCCTCTATACCAAACAAAATATAGGAGAAATTCATTATGAGTCACTCAGAATATGCACATCCGGAGACCCTGGTCGATACAGCCTGGGTCGCTGAAAATTTAAATCGCCCGAACACACGTCTTGTCGAAGTTGATGTCGATACGGAGGCTTACAGCCAGGGACATATCCCCGGCGCTGTCGGCTGGAACTGGAAAACGGACACCCAGGATTCCGTGCGCCGCGATATGCTCTCGGCCGAAGATTTCAAGGAGCTATTGGAGCGTTCGGGCATCAGCAATGACACCACGATCATCTTGTATGGTGACCATGATAACTGGTTCGCCGCCTATGCATTCTGGATGTTGAAATATTATGGCCATGACGATGTACGTCTGATGGATGGTGGCCGGGTCAAATGGCTGGCGGAAAATCGAGAGGCCACTACGGTAGAGCCGCAGCCGGAGCGCGGCAGTTATGATGTCAGCGATGTGGCCGATCCCGACCTGCGCGCTCTGCGTGGGTTCGTTGAAGAGAGCGTCGGCCGTGACGAGCGGGCTTTCGTTGACGTGCGCTCAGCGGCCGAATTTTCCGGTGAGTTGATCGCCCCTGCGCATCTGCCCCAGGAAGGCTCGCAGCGCGGCGGCCACATCCCCGGCGCCAAGAACATCGGCTGGGGTGAAGCGGTAGCCGAAGACGGTACCTTCAAATCACGCGAGGAGTTGGAAGAACTGTATGGTTCTCAGGGCGTCACCCCTGATAAAGAAGTGATTGCCTACTGCCGCATCGGCGAACGCTCCTCCCACTCCTGGTTCGTGCTTAAGAACCTGCTGGGTTATCCTAACGTACGCAACTACGACGGTTCCTGGACCGAATGGGGCAGCTCCGTCGGCGTCCCTATTGAAAAATAGGAGAGAGGTTGTTTATTGCACAGAGCAGCATAGAGAATGGCACGGAGATGCACAGAGATTTTCTACATGATTCTCTCTGTGGTTCTCTGTGCCCCACCTCCCTGTTCTCTGTGCAAACCCTCCTAAAAAGGCCAGATGACGGGGAGTAACAAAGCAACCAGCAGCAGGATAATCAAGTTCAAACCGATGCCCACCCTTGGATAGTCGGAGAAGCGATAGCTGCCTGGACCAAAGATGATCACATTAACCTGGTGTCCGATAGGCATCAGGAAAGAGGTCGAGGCGGCGAGGACCACGGCCATGACAAATGTATTGGGACTGACATCAAGACCCAGGGCGATATCAATCGCAATCGGCACTACCAGGACCGTTGCCGCGACATTGGAAATCACCTCCGTCAGCAACGCCGTCAAAATAAAAATGCCGATCATCACCCCTCGCGGACCCAAACCACCCAACAAACCCACAATCTGCTCGGCTATCAAAACGGCCGTGCCCGATGTCTCCATGGCAATGCCCAGCGGTAAAATACCGGCAATCAAGAAGATCGACCGCCAATCAATGGATTCATACGCTTCATCCACCCGCAAAGCCCCGCCTAACACCATTAATAAAGCAGCAATGGTCAGCGTCGCCGCCGGGCTGAGCCAGCCGCCGATGATCACCACAAGCGCCGCCAGCAAAATGACAATGGTCAGCGGCGCTTTATTCAAGCGTCGCGCCTTCAACACGGGCGTGTCCAGGATTAAAAAATTGGTGTCCAACCGT
>JANQGC010000187.1 GCA_028277515.1 Anaerolineae bacterium | reverse complement strand
TTGAAACTGGTCGGTCCTTCCATGTCCAGTGACCAACTGGGCTTCATCTATCCCCTGGGCAGTGAACTGGTCGAACCGGTCAATCAAGCCCTGGACATGTTGAAAGAAAACGGTTTCCTGCAAGAGGTCAACGCCGAATTCTTCGGCCCCGACTTTGATGTTACTTATGATGATCTAGAATAATCAGAGGCTTGAAACGCCCATCATTTTGAAGCAGGTTTATACTGCAAAGATTAAATCAGAAAGCGCCAGTTGCCTGGCGCTTTCTTGTTTTTCCTTAGTTTCAGGGTATTATGCATTCGATCTAAAATTGGCGTACAGGAGGCATTATGACTGGACCGGAAATTCAGGCCCAGCCCGACGATAATTGGAGTAATAATTGGCGGGAATTCCCGTGGTGGTTATTAGCGATTTTCGCTTTTTTAATCATCATGGCTTATTTAATCATCACGGTCCCAAATTTTAATGAGGCATTTGAATTCATTCGTGGCCAGTTAGAAGTTGTCCGGGAGGATGACGGTAGTATCAGCATTGTCGTTCAAGGTTTTTGGATGACCCTCAAGGTGACCTTAATTGCTTTTGCTATCGCTCTCATCTTCGGTCTCCTCGCCGGTTTAGGACGAATTAGCCATAATATCGCCATCCGCAATATTGCCATTACCTATATTGAATTTATCCGCGGCGTTCCCACTCTTGTCCTCATTTTCACCCTGGCTTTTGTTATCGTACCTGCCCTGGCAGATGCACTCCGTATTGACAACAGGTTAATTACACCAGATTGGAGAGCTATTATCGCCCTGGCCATTATTTATGGCGCATTTTTAGCCGAGATATTTCGCGCGGGCATCGAATCTATTCCACAGGGTCAAATGGAAGCGGCCCGCTCACTGGGCATGACCTATAGCCAGGCTATGCGCCACATCATATTGCCGCAAGCGATTCGCAATATCTCACCCGCGCTCGGCAACGATTTTATCGCTATGCTCAAGGATTCTTCACTGGTCTCCGTGTTGGCCGTGCGTGATCTGACGCAGATGGCTCGTCTTTACGCAGGCAGCACTTTTCGCTTCCGAGAATCTTACCTCGTATTGACGTTTTTCTATTTGACAATGACCATCGCTCTGAGCCTGCTGCTCCGCTGGTTTGAAAGGCGAATAGGCAAACAAGGAAGATAAGAGATGAGTGATGATATTATTATCCTTGACAATCTGCACAAATATTTTGGTGATATCCAGGCAGCCAAGAATGTTAATCTTCGCGTGCGCCGCGGGGAAGTAGTGATCATCGTCGGTCCCAGCGGTTCGGGAAAGAGCACTGTGCTACGCTGCATCAATCACCTGGAAATACCTACGAAGGGCACGGTTACCATTGATGGGGTCAATCTGGAGGATTCAAAAACTAATCTCAATGAAATCCGAGCTGAAGTGGGCATGGTCTTTCAGCAATTTAATCTGTTCCCCCATCTATCCGTCCTTGATAATGTGACGATTGCTCAAAGAAAGGTACGCAAAAGGAAGAAGGAAGAAGCGCAAGAAATCGCCATGGCACAGCTAAGTCGAGTCGGGATACCGGAAAAAGCGGACGCTTATCCACACCAGCTATCAGGTGGACAACAGCAGCGCGTCGCTATCGCCCGGTCCCTGGCTATGAATCCCAAGATCATGCTGTTTGATGAACCGACCAGCGCGCTTGATCCGGAAATGATCAAGGAGGTATTAGACGTCATGCTCGATCTGGCTGAGGCTGGTATGACTATGGTTGTTGTCACCCATGAGATGGGATTCGGCCGGGCAGCGGCTAACCGTGTTGTCTTCATGGATGAAGGGCAAGTCGTGGAAATCGACACCCCTGATGTGATATTCAGCCGTCCACAGCATGAACGCACCAAGCTCTTTTTGAGTAAAATATTGGCACATTGAGTGAGTATTGTGTTACCTAAAATTTGATAACTCTTTATTAGATGGTTTTCGCCAATGTTCAAGTGAAAAGTTGTCAAATTTCTGTGCAAATGATTTTGTAATAGTGTATTGAGCAAAGATCGATCATGACAGAACTGCTCCACCAACCGGGATTTTTAGGGACCAGCGGCAACTGGGCCGCGGACATGACCCTCTTGCTCAGCATCCTGGTGGCCATTATCTTGACCATTGGCGCAATGATGGCTGTTTGGGGACGCTACACCATCCATCGTGCGCTGCAAACAATTGGCGTCGTGCTTAATGCTGTTCTGGTTCTATGGATGATGGTGCTGCCATTCCGCGATTTTATCGTCCCCGGCATTCCTGGGCGATTGAATGAAAGCTTTTATTATGTCACGACTTTACATGCCACGGTCGGATTCCTGGCTTTGGTTTTTGGCATTTTTGTCGCCCTGCGCGGCAATGGGTTGATGATTCAACCTTTGCGCTTCGATAATTATAGGCTGTTCATGCGTATTTCTTATGCGCTCTATATGGTGGCTACATTATTAGGGATATGGGTTTATTTCACCTGGTTTGTGAACAATCCAAATCCGCCGGTTTATTAGTGATGAGCGAACCTCTTTATTTATCACAGTCTAACCTGCTCACCTTTTTAACCTGTCGGCGCCGGTTTCAATTACATACCCTGGAACAACTGGCCTGGCCTGACTACACGCCCGACCCTACATTATACAAATCTTTTGAACAGGGGAAAAATTTTCATCTCTTGCTGGAGCGTTTCTTTGCCGGTCTGCCTGTTGAAGAATTAACCATTCCTGACAACAAAATACGAAATTGGTGGCAGCGGTTTCAAAATCAAAGGCCGGATCTTCCGCAGGGTCGTCGGCTGCCAGAACTGCGGCTGACGGTTCCTGCCGGCTCTCATTTCTTAACCGGCCGTTTTGACCTGTTGATCGTTCATGAAGAGCAAGATCAGAGCATGGTCCACATCTTCGATTGGAAAACCAGCAAACCACGATCCACGGCCGATCTGCAAACCGATTGGCAAACCCGTCTCTACCTGGCTATGGTGGCCCAAAGTGGGCAAGCCCTGCTGCAAAATAGCCCGGCCATCACCGCTGACCAGATCACCCTGACCTACTGGTATACCAGTGACCCGGCTTACCCGCGCCGGATTACCTATTCTCAAGATTTGCACAAACAAAATTGGGCTGAAATTTTAGAAATTGTGGCCGCAATAGATACCTGCTTGGAAGAAGGAGAATGGCCATTAACCGCCAATTG
>JANQGC010000154.1 GCA_028277515.1 Anaerolineae bacterium | reverse complement strand
CAAAAGAGAACTGCTGATAATAGAAATATCCTGGCCAAGATCGATAACTACTCGGTCATCGACCGGCAACTATTCCGTATAATGAGGCTTGGTTGAAAGATAGTTTTCCGATACAAGCCTTTCTCTCCATTTGCGCGAGATTGTAGACTGTGAGCCAGCAGCTCCATACTGACAACTCCCATCTGACGCGTAGGCTGAGCGACGGCCGTGATTGACGGTGAGGCCATGGACACCCAGGGAACATCGTCAAACACCACCAAAGAAATATCTTCCGGCACCTTCATTTTTTTATCCCGTAGTACAGTCATCATCGCTTCGCCAAGCACATTGTTAGCCGCAAAGATCGCTGTTGGGGGCGCTGGTAAGTTCAATAATCGATTTGTCGCATTCGTACCGCTCTCGCCCTTGAAGCTAACATTTTCTACGAGTTCCTCATCAACGGGAACACCGAACTTTTCAAAAGCCTTTCTGTAGCCTTGTAGGCGATCACGACCCGTTGTCGTGTTTAGGGGACCATTAATAATACCAACGCGCTGATGGCCTAGTTGCAACAAGTAAGAAACGGCATCATATGCTCCCTTGACATTGTCAATGAGCACCAAACTTACATCCGAAATTCCTTCAACTTCCCGATCAACCAGTACTACCTCGGTTCCTAAATTGATGGCCTCTTGCCAAAGCTCAAGGTTTTGCCCAGTAGAAACAGCTACAATACCATCAACCCGTTTCTCCATAAGCACTTCCAAATACTCACGTTCCATATCCGGGTCTTCATCCGTCGCACAAAGGATGACATGAAAACCTAAGTTGTTGGCACATTGAAGGACCCCGGCGGCTAAGAAGGCGTAGAATGGATTGACAATATCAGTTATCATCAAACCGATGGTATCAGTTCGCTTGAGTTTTAAGCTACGGGCGAGGCCACTAGGTTTATAGACCAACTCCTTGGCCGCTTCCTCGACACGTTGCTTTGTTTCGAGGCTCACATACCCACGACCACTAAGGGCCCTCGAAGCAGTGGCCTGCGACACACCAGCGTAATCAGCAACATCTTTGATCGTGGTCGTCGATTTTGCCATCTAAACAACCTTGCCTTTGAAAAAATGATAGTAAAATGTAAAGGTTTCCATATAATACTTCTTATTAGGTAAGTATTTCTCCGTTTTATTATGAATACCTTTCCACAAATGTATCATACAATTAAGGGTAGTGCGTGTCAAGTTTTTTGAAAAAAGCCAAAAGAGATGCCCTAACCAGCTAAAAATGGTGCCAAAGAACGCTCCTCCGCGAAACAATCGTTAAGAATAATGTGGAAACGTATGCATACTCTCCACCCAGACAGTCATAAGGTAGTTCGCAAAGAATTATCTCTGACTGTAAAATACCCGTCCATTGTTTAATCATTAACCTGAACTGACGAGCAATTATCACACCTATCATCGACAGTTTCCTAAATATTTTAAAGGGTCGAAACCGGATCGGGTGCGAAAATTGTACAATGGAAACATTGAAGTAAATTATTGCCAATATTATGCGAACCGGAAATAGCTACGATATCGTGATTGTTGGCTCCGGCCCCGGCGGGGCAACTTTAGCCCGCGAGCTGGCCAGGGCTAATCATAGCCTTCGCATTTTATTGTTAGAACGGGGGCGTGATTGGCGAGGCCATCGTTTGTATGGCACCTATTTAGGGGCTTTGTTATATACAGATAAAGCCTCTTTTTTGACTACAAAAGAAGGCCTTTCGATCATTCGGCCGTTGATGCTTGGTGGCGCAACCAGTATGTATTGCGCCTGCGCCGCTGATCCATTGCCCTGGTGGAAAGAAAAATATGGCATCGACCTCACGAAATATAACAATCAGGCCCGGCAGGAGTTGAATATCAGACCTCTACCTTCAGAACTTCGCGGGCAAGCCTCTACTCAAATAGCTGATGCAGCGGCCGAATTAGGCCAGGAATGGTTTCCACAAGACAAATTCATGAATCCGGAGCGCGCAAATGACTTTGACTGCACGGCCACCTGTATGCTCGGATGCCGGTGTGGCGCCAAGTGGAATGCAGCCGAATATGTTGACCAGGCAACCAAAGCGGGCTGTGAAGTTTGGACCCAGGCTTATGTGGAAAAAATAATTATTAAGGATGGAATTGCCGTAGGTGTCGAAGGTAAACTCGGCCGAAAACCCTTCCAACTAAAATCAAAACGAATTATTTTAGCCGCTGGAGGGATTAGCTCTGCAACCATCTTACAAAGGAGCGGGATCGAAGGGCCTGGCCAAGGAATGACCATGGACACAACAATTATGGTTTATGGTCATGCACCTTTCAAAGGGAATGGGAATGAACCACCCATGACCTGGAGTTATGCTGATGATGAGCTTGGCGTCATGTTCTCAACATTAATCGATCCCTGGTTAAATTATCCGGTAGTCATGATGCGTAAAGGACCAGCCTTCCCTCTAACCTGGCACCGTTGGGGCCATACATTGGGCGTCATGATTAAGTTGAAAGACGAAGTAAGTGGACGTGTTCTGGCCAACGGTGCAATTGAAAAAGGGCTTACTCAATCCGATCATCAAACAATGTCTCGCGCTGAAGCAATTGGCGAAAAAATATTGCGAAAATCAGGATGTGATCCTGATACGATATTTACCACACCATTGCGCGGTACGCATCCATCCGGCACAGTTCGTGTTGGTCAAACGGTAAATGCAGAATTGGAAACAGAAATTAAAAATCTTTATGTCTGTGATGCCAGTGTATTTCCGGAAGCCCTCGCCCGACCAACGGTATTAACGATTATCAGCCTTGCCAAACGCCTTTCTGTACATCTAGTTAACGATCTACTTCCGGCCAGAGAAAACGCAAAAACCTTCGAGAGTTAGTCAATTTGTGGATTGAATTTCTCGTATTCCTCCTCTACTAAATGAATGTGGATACACTGCGTGCCCGGTTAACAAAATATCCAAAACTGCCATTAACAAATTCACCCACCCCGATCCAATCCCTACCACGATTCCAGGCATTAATTTGTGGCGAATCAGGGCCGTCGATTTGGATCAAGCGCGATGATGAAATTGGGCCGGGGCTTGGTGGAAATAAGGGACGAAAGCTGGAATTTTTAATGGCTGAGGTAGTCGAACAGAAAAAGAAAAAGGTTGTCACTTTCGGCGGTCTTCAGTCAAATCATGCCCGAATGACAGCCGCAGCCTGCGCTGCTCTGGGTCTAGAAGCCCACCTCATCTATTTTGATCGCAAGCCCAAAATTTTCTCCGGAAACCTTCTGCTTAATGAAGTGTTTGGTGCGAAAATACACTTTCTTCCAATTGGGAGCAGCGGTGGTTCCATGACCCTGGAAACGACAAACCGGCTCGTTCGCCTGGTCTCCTGGCCATTGACAGGAATCAGGACCTTTTTCATACCGGTAGGCGGCCACTCTATCATTGGTTGCCTGGGTTATGTGGAAGCTGCCTGTGAAATAATTGAACAATTAAAAATAATAGGCTTAGAGCAGGAGAAAGTGACGATCGTGATGGCCGCAGGAACGGGGGGCACACTTGCCGGTTTATTAGCCGGATTCACTATCCTTCAAAGTCCCATTAAATTATTAGGAATTGATATTGGAAACCTCTGGAGAGGTTTTCCTGAAAGCATTGCCCGTTTGAGCATTGAATTATGCCGATCACTGGGAACTGACTTCAGGTTTGAACCTAAAGATATACCAATAATTGAGAATACCTACGTTGGAAAAGCATATGCTCATCCTAGCGAAATAGGCCGGCAAGCGATGTACAAATTAGCGAAGACAGAGGGTATTATTTTAGATCCGGTCTATACAGGGAAAGCTTTGGCAGGCCTGATCGATCTCGTCAATAAAAGATTTTTTGATAAAGATGACCACGTAATTTTTCTGCACAGTGGCGGGTTTCCAGCCCTTGGGGCAATAGTATGAATCAAAATCATCGACGGGGATGGTTGATTTCACAAGGACGATCTTGTCACTAATGGCGAAGAATGGTACTTTACCATCGTTGATCGGAAATAAACATGATTACTCCGGTGGGGAAAATATCTAACCTGATGAATCTGATAATTCAATGGAGAAATGCATGCGGTTAAAGGATAAAGTTGCCGTGATTACCGGTGGCGCAGCGGGAATAGGGAAAGCAACAGCCCAAAGATTCGCTGAGGAAGGGGCGAGGATCGTTATTGGTGATGTAAACACCGAAGCTGGTGAAGCCACCTCCTCCGAAATTGGTGCCGGCTTTAATATAGTTGATATTACTGAACGCCATGCGGTACAAGAGTGGGCTGAAAAAATTATTTCCAAGCACGGCCGAATTGATATTTTAGTCAACAACGCCGGCGTATTACGAGATGGCCAGCTCGTTAAATGGAAGAATGGCCAGGTCGCCGGTCAAATGAGTGAAGAAAATTTTGACCTGGTGATTTCCGTCAATCTCAAGGGGGTTTTCAATTGCACGCAAGCCGTCGTGCCGTATATGATCCAACAAGGTAGCGGAGCGATTTTAAACGCCAGTTCCATCGTTGGGCTGGATGGAAATTTTGGGCAGACTAACTACGTAGCCACTAAGGCCGGGGTTATCGGCATGACAAAAGTTTGGGCACGGGAACTCGGCCGTTACGGAATTCGAGTCAACGCCATCGCCCCAGGGTTTACCCTCACGGAAATGGTCAAGCAAATGCCTGAGAAGATGTTGGATGCTATGAAATCTCACACACCATTAGGCCGCCTGGGGGAACCCAGGGACATAGCCAACGCCTATCTTTTCCTGGCTTCTGATGAGGCCAGTTTCATCACCGGAGATGTTTTAAGGGTAGATGGTGGTATTGTCGTCGGCACATAATTAAGGTGGAGCAATTAAATGAGCAAAAGAAAAATCGGCCGGGGAGTGGCCGTCGTTGGCGCTGGAATGAGCCAATTTGGGGTTTTTCCTGGAAAGGCGACTAGAGATCTATTTGTAGAAGCATTCCTCGATATGCGCAAATCTGTCGATAAGGATTTTGATCCTCAAGAAATTGAGTCACTTTATATCGGTAACTTCAGCAGCGAGCTTTTTGAAGGTCAAGGACATACCGCACCTATCATGGCCGATTGGGTTGGCCTCACCCCTCGCCCAGCCACCAGAATCGAGGACGCTTGCGCCAGCAGTGGCGTTGCCTTACGCCAGGGAGTGATGGCCATCGCTTCAGGATTTCATGATGTGGTGCTGGTGGGTGGCATTGAGAAAATGAACAACCTCCCTATTGCCGACATCACAGAAGCCCTGGCTACCGCCGGTGACATTCTATACGAAATCCCTGCTGGTTTCACATTCCCCGGTTTTTATGCGGCAATGGCCTCGGCCTACATGCATCGTTATGGCGCACAGCCTCAATCAATGATGCATGTTGCAAAGAAAAATCATGATAATGGCGCTCTCAACGAAAAAGCCCAATTTAATGTGTCGTTAAATCAATTGATCGAGCGCAAGAAAAGCAATGCCGGCAAGAAAGGACTTCCTATCCCTGCCTGGCAAAGTGAAATGGACTTTTTGCAAGACGATAGGGCAAACCCGATGATCGCCTGGCCGTTGCGATTGTTTGACTGCTCACCCGTCACAGATGGGGCGACTGCATTGTTGCTGGTGAGCGAAGAAATTGCGACCCAATTTAGCGATAATCCTATTTATATCATTGGCTCCGGCCAGGCGAGTGATTCTGCTCTACATGATCGGCCTGATTTAACAACTATTAGCTCCGCGCGAGAAGCAAGCCGTCAAGCCTACAAAATGGCTGGAATCACGGCCGATGATGTGAAAGTAGCTGAGGTTCATGATTGCTTTACGATTGCCGAAATCATTGCTACGGAAGATTTAGGTTTTTTTGAACCGGGGCAGGGGCATGAGGCGGCCGAAGAAGGTCTAACCACACGCTTCGGTCCCCATCCCATCAATACCAGTGGCGGCTTAAAAGCCAAGGGACATCCCGTTGGAGCTTCCGGGGCAGGTCAAGTGGTTGAAGTTTGGAAACAAATGCGCGGAGAAGCCGGCCAGCGACAGGTTCAACAAGATATCGATATCGCATTAACCCACAACGTAGGCGGCACCGGGCAAACGTGTGTTGTTCATATTTTTGAGCGGCGTTGAGGATCTAAAAAATGGAATACAAGCCATTTACGGAAGAATCTTATCAAAATTTTCTAAATGATGGAATCCTTGCCGGATCTCGATGTAAAGAAACTGGTGAGCTATTTTTGCCCCCAAGACCGATATGTCCCCGTACCTACAGCACCAATATGGAATGGGTTCAGTTTTCAGGCAAAGGAACTTTGGTTGCCTATACATCTATTTATATCGGCCCAACAGCGATGGTTGATGAGGGATATAATCGAAAAAGACCTTATTGCACCGGCATCGTGAAGCTGAACGAAGGACCTTCGATAAGTGCTCAAATAGTGGGAGTTGATGCCGGCCGGCCCGAATCAATTAAGATCGGCTCCCCGGTTCAATTTTCATTTATTCAAAGAGGGCAAGGAAAAGAGGAACGCTCCTATTTAGCCTTTGAGATGGTAAATTAAGTGAGTTTTCTTGAAGATTCCTCGCTTCGCATCGGAATGGCAATTTAATGGATTTATTTCTTTGCAGAAAAAGGCATTAAATTTTTCCATTCCGTCTATCACTTTATAGAAACATGAATCAAAACCAACTCATCATCCGCTCCAGTCCCTTCCAATTCTTGAAACGACTCATCGTGATCGAATTTATTTTTGCAATTTTGCCATTTTTTGCGGGCTGGCTATTAAATGTTCTGTTCAGTATCGTATCAGATACATTTGAAAGGCTCCCATTTTCAACTTCCATCTCCTTAAATTTGTTAACCGTCATCGTTTTCACAACCTTACAAGTTCTTATTCTCGTTATTACATTTATAGCCTGGTATGTCCCAGTTTATATCGTCAACAAAGAAGAAATTGTTCACCAACGGGGCATGATCTTTGGGAATACAATAGTTGCCCAAAATAATCAAATCACCGATATATCTATTGAACAAGGCAGACTGGCAAAAACATTTAACTACGGAACGCTGCAAATCAGAACAAATGTGGATTCCGATCAGAGAAAGTTAAAGGATATTCCCACACCTTATCAGATTCGCGAGCAAATTATTGATTTCATCGGCCTGGGAAGATCAATTCAATCAGCATTGCCGCGCCAATCGGCAAACCAGTTAATTCATCATGGAGAGCATCAATTTGTGGAGTTCAAATCAAGTTTTGTGTGGGATTATTATCAGCAGCGAGCCAACAAATCGCTACACGAACCGGTTATGAAAACAATTGTTGCTTTCTTAAATTCCTCAGGTGGCTATCTTCTAATAGGTGTCGCTGATGATGGAAAGATTCTAGGCCTGGGTCCGGATTTGCAGGCGTTAAGAAAACCCAATGTGGATGGATTTGAGACCTCTTTCAATACGGCTTTCAACAAGATGATCGGCGCTGTGTACCGTCAGTTTGTAGATATAGCCTTCCCCCAAATTGATCAAAAGGAAATTTGTCTCGTCCGGGTAAGCCCTTCACCGGAGCCGGTTTATTTAAAACACAATGGGTCTGAAAAATTTTATATCCGTGCAGGCAACGCGAGCCAATCCCTGACAATCAGCCAATCAAACAAATATATTAAACAACACTTTGATTAATGAATGTAATTAACGATTTCGCCCATACTTTTCATGACTGGAGACCCAGTCAGAAGATGAAATTGCTGAAGCTAAAGATATTTCACCGGCCAACACAACTGCGGCGACAATTTCCGCCAATTTGTTAACCTTTCCCCGACCCATACAACCCAATAACTCCAAACACTCTCTTTGGGTAGCCAAACCTGTGCCTCCGCCATAGGTAGCAACAATCAGGGATGGAATTGTGATGGACATGTATATATCTTTCTCAGGCGTTAGTTCTGTATAGATAATGCCTGCTGATGATTCGGAAACATTGGCCACATCTTGACCGGTGGCGATAAATATTGCTGTGATTCCATTGGCAGAATGCAAACCGTTATTGTTGGCTCCTGATAAGATAGCGCCGACATTGGCGATTCCTGCATGATAAAAAAGCGTTTCCGGCTCCACCCGCATATGCTGAATTAACACATCACGCTTAACAACTGCTTCGGCCGTCACCCGTTTACCACGCGTGTGCATAATATTCACCTGGGATGCCTTCTTATCTGTGGCCAGGTTTGATTCAAGGTAGAAATTCTTAATTCCTGGATATTGGTCAATCACCCAACTGCAAGCAGCGAATGTTGCCCTGCCCACCATATTCTGTCCAGCCGCATCACCAGTAGTAAAATTAAAGCGCAGATAGGCGAATTTACTGGCCAGGTAAGGGTCAATATAATCTAATTTTGCCACACTTGAGGTTGCTTCGGCTTGCTTCCGAATCTCATCCACATTTTCCTTCACCCATCCTACAAATTCGCGCGCTTTTCGAGCATCTTCAAATACGAAAACGGGTGCACGCTGCATTGCATCACCAACAACGCTAACGGTTACACCACCGGATCTATTGAGAATCTTCATTCCTCGATTATAAGATGCAACCAAGGTTCCTTCAGTTGTCGCCAGTGGAACAATGAATTCTCCTTGTGCATGTTCCCCATGAATCGTGATGGGTCCGGCAAAGCCAATTGGTATTTGAGCGACCCCCGTAAAATTTTCAACATTTCCTTGCAAAATATGTGGATCAAAGGAGTAATGGGGAACGTGTTGTAGTGGCTGACCGGTGAAATCCTGAACAAAGGCCTGTCGTTCTTTAATAATTTCGTGGCCATAATCATCACTTCGACTACGGGGGATTTTTACTTGCTTTTCCTTCTCTTCCCGAATGGCGCCATCGACCTTCAATTTTAAGCGCCCAAAAGGCTCTGAAGAAAAATGAATTTCAATTTTATGTTTTCCCAAGGGTAGTGGGTCAATTGCTGCATATATATCTAATTCGCGACGCAAGGGAAAATCAAGGGGTTCCTCATGGATCTGATCCGGTGTCAACACTTCCCCATCCGCAACATGAAGTTTTACCTGGTCCAAAGAAACGATATTATCTCCAATTTTCAGTTCCTCAATTCCCGTAATCGTGGCATCGCTTAAGCGGTTTTTAACCGAAAATTTTACGCCCTCATCTACATTTTCTAAACTACCAAAAGTATAGAGTTGCCTGAGCAACATGCTGGGAATTGTCAAAGCCATTATATTTCTCCTGGGTTAAAATTGAAATTTGGTATTATTTTTCGGAAGAAGTTGTATTGTAGCATAGAATCTATCTTCCAACATTACAAGGAACGTGATACCTAATTTTATTTTGCCTTACGTTCCGCCAACCATTTTTCCCGGTTGGCAGCACGCGCAATTTTTCCACTCGATGTTTTTATCAGCCATTTATCATCAACCAGTTTAACATAACTGAGCGAAATCATGCTCTTTTGGCCAACCTCACGGCGAATTCTTTTTATTATTTCCTTTTTCTGGTCCTTATCTTCAGTCCGGACTTCGGCAACAACGGCAATCAATTCTGTCCCTTCACGCTGATCATCAACGCCGAAAGCTACAGCTCGGCCGGCACGAATCCCAGGAACCTGGTTGACGATGGCTTCAATATCTTGCGGATAAACGTTTTTACCGGCATTAATGATCAGATCCTTACTACGGCCAATAATATATACTTCCCCATCAGCCATATATCCCTGGTCGCCCGTGAGGAACCATCCATTTTGAAAAGGCTGAAGATCCGGCCTTGCGTAATAACCGGTTAGCATACAATCACTTTTAATGGCAATTTCACCGATGTGACGTTCGGGAAGGATTTTCCCATTTTCATCTTGTACGCAAACGGCCGTTCTTGCAATCGGCCGGCCACAAGAAACCTTTACAGCCGCCTGCGGATCACTGTTTTCAACTGGTATTGCTCGCTTATCTTGCTCCAACTTACTACGATCAATAACATCCAATGTCGCTGTTCTACCTGGAATAGTTTGGGTCACACCGAACGTATTTTCCGCCATCGCATAACTAACACCCAACATGTTCCGGGTCACACCTTGACTTTTAAACCTCTCAAAAAAGAGATCATGGCTGTCAGCACGAACCGGCTCGGAGCAATTAATAAACATGCGCATACTGTCCAAAGAAAAACGTGTAGCATCCTTTACCCTGATACGCCGGGCACAATGGTTGTAGGCGAAGTTTGGCAGCCAGCACAAAGTGCCTGAGTAGGTATCAATTGCATTCAACAACAAAGCAGGATGACGCACCCAATCAAACGGTGACATTAAAACCAACGGGATGCCTTGCACCAGGGGCAATAAAAAACCGGCTATCAATCCCATGTCATGATATAAGGGCAACCAACTTACAACCACGTCCTTTGAATCAAGCGCAATGGCCTCACTATAGCTGGCTAATTGGTTAAGGACAGCTTCATGAGACAATGCGACACCTTTTTGCAGTCCAGTAGTTCCACTTGAATGCTGTAAAAATGCAATTTCTTGTGGATCTGCTTTGTATCTTTCAGTTAAATGAATCTCTATATCCTTCAAGCTCTGATAGATGTCATTGGTCCCATAAACTGCGCATTGAACTTTCTCTTTCAGCGTTTGTGAGAAACCTTCCGTTGTGAATATCGCACGGGCATTGGAAAGCTGTACCAACTCAGCCATATTGCTCATGTAAATGTCCGGATCTAGCTTCTCCGTCAAGGTGGGAAACATTGACGGAACTGCGCCCACAATCATTGCTGCCCAGAAGATGTAGATACTTTCCAGGTTTTGCGTATGAGCGATAATCACCAGGTCTTCGGCTGAAATTCCAAACGAGCGCATTGCTGCGGCATAGTGGAAGGTTGTCTCTCGGAATGCCTTGCTCGAAACCCGCCGGGCTTCCTTACCAGTTTGCACATAAATAATCGCATCCCGTTCAGTGTCCGCCGAATGCAGCACTGCTGCATCAAGTAAGGTGTGATAGTTAGTTCGGGTCGACAAAGAAAGCATGCTAGAGATCTCGCATCACCCGCGCGACCATCAAATCCAGGGTATCCATCTTTTCCACTGTTAGATCAGAGTCCGGAATGTAAATATCAAATTCTTGCTCCACGAATACACCAAACTCTGCTAGAGAAAAAGAGTCCATTAACCCTTCAGAAATAATACCTTCTGAATTCGCCAGTTCGTATTCCTCGTCCCGAATCAGGTCTCTCAAGATAAATGTCCTGATTTTGTCACGTACTATTTTTTCGTCCACCATCTATACTCCTAATAACCGTAAAATTATTCTCCATTTGCGATTTGCTGAATTTTCCGTGCGACTTGTGCAGCCATTAACCCCGTGCCCTCTGGCGTTAAATGTACCGGTGTATCTGTAAATTCCTCCGGTGCAATCATGTCCCACATATCCACAAAATTCCACTCATTCTTTGACGCCTTATTTTCGAGCATGTTTCGATATTGATCATACGCCCATCGAGGGTAAAACGAATTATATCGAAGATCGCTGTTTTCACCGCTGCTTACAAACATCGGTTCGTTTATTAGTAGGATGGGTACATTACCAGCCAATTCATGTCCCGCTTCAAGGACTTCAAATGCGAGATCCGACTCGGAGAATGTGACCGACTCCTCGTAATTTTGCCAACTGAGGTCCGCTTCAAAATCGGATTTACGCAAAGGGATTTCCTCCGGTATGGCCTGATCGATCCCTGTAGCCGCCCAGGAAAAACCGTATAGTTGTAAGCGAAACAAATCTGCCAGGTTTCTGCGTTGCCCTACAACCGTTTTATTGAGGAAATCGGTATCTTGAAACCGGGAATCCTCCGGGTCAAGACTCAAATTATAAGCCTCAATTAGCCGTCTGATGCGTTCGGGGTTATTTTGCACAATAGGTGAAAATAATTGCTTCTCCTGAGGAAATGATTCAAGTGTGACCGGCCATACTATTAGATCGGGATCAAATTTCATCACGGCGTCCAATATCATCAGGTCTTTGGCCAACGACATGACCGGATAGCCAAGATTATATGCACGAATTGTTTGACCCTGGACCGTCTGATAATCCCCGTCATTGATCTGGCTCGCAAGGGTGTCCTCATTTTCCAGGAACCAACCCCATGTTCCCGAATCACCAATGATGAAGACCCTAAACTCATCATCCGACTTATCATTGATAATTTCATGGCTCCCAACCATAGCCGGGAGATTATACAGACTTAAGTTGTATGATTCACTCGAATTTTCCCCATAAGGCAGTCGTTCTCGTCCCGGAAGAATCCAATTATAAAGCGACACTGCTCCTAAACGCTCCATTGGATAAACCAGGGCAAATATCAAATTAATAAGTATAAAAAGCAGCGCTGCTTTAATGATGATCCGCAAAATTGATCGCCACGAAGCCGCTTTATCTAATTCATGCATGACGATTAGAGTCAATTAAAAATTCCAAAAAGTCCTCTGTAAGCATCAAGCGCCGATTGTACGCTGGGCATTAAAAACCAAACCCATCCCAATACAACATAGTTGAATGTTAAGAACCAGGAAAACCCCGTCCAGGCTCTCATTTGAACCGGCTTTCCCTTCAATCCTCTATACCATTTTCTCGTTCGGTCGCTCCACTGTTTATGAGCGAATAATGCAATACCATGCCAAATGCCCCAAATAAAGAAATTCCAGGTCACCCCATGCCACAAACCGATAACGATCATCGTTGTCAGTTGTGATACCAACACAATTAAAGTAGGGGAAGGTCTTGGTTTTCGGCGCAATAAGGTCCGCGATAATGGTGAAAAAACGTAAAAGCGAACCCAATTGCTCAATGTGATGTGCCAGCTTTGCCAAAATCTTGTGATATTTGTTGTTAGATAGGGCCTATTAAAATTTTCCGGCAGTTTTATACCAAACAAAATCCCTAGTCCAATCGCGATATCGGTATAACCACTGAAATCAAAAAAGAGCCGAAATGCGTAACCATATAACAACACCCATAAACCTAAGGTGCTGGTTGCTTGTTCAGCATTCAAAGGTGTCAAAGACATCCCCTGCGCAAGCGCATCGGCAATGATGAATTTCTTAAACATGCCGATAAAAATTCTTTGGCCCCCCTGCCAAAATCGCGAGCTATCCAAACCCTTCATATCCGGAACAAGGCGCAGGTCTCCGATGAACCTTTCCACCCGATCGATAGGACCGGCAATGTATGAGGGAGGGAAGAGGACGTAAATGATATACTCTCGCAGCGTAAATTGGGGCAGGTTTCCAGTTTGACCATCGCGCAAGGTATGAATCAATCGAAAGGCTACATATGAAAACCCTAACCATGCCAGGTCCGTAAAACTGGCCAGAGCAGCATCCTGGCCGGTTGCACTGCGCCAATAAAAGGATAGCTGGGTAGCTAAAGGTTCTGTTTTAAGGATGATGAATAAAATGATAATGAATACAATGGCAGCGGTTAGCAAATTGCGTTTGTTGAGTTTAGAGAATACTCGAAGAGCAAGCAATGAGAGGATAAAGAGAAGGGCAATCACACCAGCGACAAGCAGCGTCGGAGGGGGTCTGTAATCTAGTAAGCGATATTCAATGGCTAAATATCGGTTGATGGTTAAGATTAGAAGGACAGTACATATTGCCAAGAGTGAGAGGCGGTTTTCTCTCGATGTTTGCCGGCGGTATTTTTCATCATGGCCAAGCTGAGTGAGTCCCCAGGTCCCAATTGTTAACGCTACTGTAACGGTTTGTAATATAAATGGGCTAAATCGGATGGGCAGATCGGGTTGCAGCCAGTAAATCGCTACGATGCTGCCAATCATTAATGCCCAAACACGGCCGTCCCCGCGAATGAAAGCAGCAGAAATAAATGCACTGATGCCAAAGATAAAAATGACAAGAAGGTCAAGAGGCACTAATCTCTTTCACCTCTTGGAAAATTTCGTGCAGCATCATGAGAGCCGTTAAATCGCTGACTGGATAGCCCCGTTCAAACGACTTTGGGTCCGTATAATCGTTAGCATCGGCCATTGTCATATGCACGTCATCACCGCTAAGACCTCTTCGTGGCATCGTTTCGGCTACGCGATCATAATCCCAGAGTGGAATTGAATAATCAAACGCTATTTGTCTCAGCATTATATTGTTCCGGTCATCAGGACCCTCGAAACGGTCCGCTTTTGTGGCGATGATGGGAATGACGCCTTGATCTATTAAATATTCAACAAGCTCACGCACATTAGAATCGAATGCCTCCGCAGCACCATTGTCATTTGATCCGATCTTAATCAGCATAACGCTGGGATTAAAAAGCCGAATCTCACAGTCAACCATATGTTCTTCCGGGAGGCACCATTCTTTGTCGGCCCATAGGGGGTCAAAGATAGACCAGGCATGAAGTCCAACTTTGGTGGCCACGCCATATCTCTGGAAAGAACCGGAATAATGCTCGATTGCCGGTTGTAAATATTCGTATGGTCCTAAGGTGAAATGGCCGGAATCAAAGCGGGTTAAAAAGTGGTCAGTTAAGGTGACACTGTCGCCCAGTTTGGAAAATGCGTTCAGATTACGGCCGATCGCCTGGCCGCGAATAAAAATCTCATT
>JANQGC010000035.1 GCA_028277515.1 Anaerolineae bacterium | reverse complement strand
GTGAAAGATTCCTCACGCTGTTCCCTTCGGCTAGCTCAGGGCAGGCTGGAATGACGGTTTGAGAAAGTTTGTTTCTTAGCAGCAAAGCGAGAAATCTCTCAAGAGATGCCTCAACAAGCTCGGTATGACACATGCAACAATCCTTTTTTTGGTACTTAGCCTGACAATATGGGCCCTTCATTTTCCTGCTGCTTCCCGGTCGATAAACCAGGTCAAGGTTCCATCATGCGGTTGGATTCTCTGAGCCGGCCATTTCTCCCAATTCTGCGGTCCTCGCAATACGGTTGCTAAGGCTTCAGCTTTATTGGCCCCTGTCACCAGAAAGAGGATTTGGCGCGCGTCGTTGATGATCAGCGGTGTCATTGTCAGGCGATTAGAGGGGCGATCTTCATATTCGGCCGTTACAATCTTCACAATAACGCCCGGATCTTCCACCGATTTTGATCCAGGAAAAAGAGAGGCCGTATGGCCATCACTGCCCATTCCCAGCATAATAAGATCCAACCTTGGCCATTGGCGATCAGCGGATGCAAGATTTCCCAAATGATCGACCATATCCTGCATCGTTTCTTCGGCCGGTTGTTCGCCCTTGACCCGGTGGATATTTTTACCGGGAATGGGGACATGTTCGAGCAGTAATTTGGATGCGTGATAATAGTTGCTGCCGGGATCATCCGGAGGCACCAGGCGCTCGTCTCCCCAAAAGACGTGAGTAGAAGACCAGGGGACGGTGCTCGCATAGGGTGCATCAGCCAATAAAGAATACATTGCCTTTGGGGTACTACCTCCCGATAGAGCGACTAAGAAACGGCCGCGTTTGGCCACAGAATCCAGCGCGATCTGGGTAAATAAATCGGCCGCTTCCCTGGCGACAGCGCCTTTATCGGAAAAGATTTGGACTTGGGCACTAGAATCAGGTTGGAGCATTTCAGTAGGTCCTCAAAGCTTCATAAGCAGCCCCATAGAGAGCCACCTTAGGATTATTAATAATATAAACGGGCATTTTAGCCATCAATTCACTAAAACGACCTTTGTAAAGGAAAAGATCCATAAAACGGCTGTTTTGTAGCTGGGGTATAATGCGTGGGGGAATGCCACCACCTATATAAACGCCTCCTGTGGCCAACACCTTAAGAGCCAGGTTGGCCGATTCACCGCCTAAGATTTCCATAAAAATATTGAGTGTCTCAACACAGATAGGCACTTTGCCGGTTTTTGCGGTCTCGACAATAACCGGGGTTTGGTCTTTTTCTAATACCAATTGATCGCTGAGCCAATCCGGCTCGTCATATTCACCACAATCGCGAAGGTATTGGTAGATATTGGGAATACCGATGCCGGAGCATAAGCGTTCGTAACTGACATGGCCAATTTTTTTTAACCAATAGCTCAACAAATCAATCTGGCGATCCGATGTCGGGGCAAAAGCAGCATGCCCGCCTTCCGAAGGATAAGATTCGTATCTTTCGCCAACCCAAACGAGAAAAGCTTCCCCAAGCCCCGTTCCTGGAGCAATAACTGCTTTGGCCCCCAGAGGTTCAGGTTGTCCCTCATGAAGGACGAAAAGGTCTTCATCCTCCAGATAAGGGACGGCATTAGCAATCGCTTCCAGATCATTAAGAATTCGGGTGCTCACCTGGAATGTCTCACTTATATCAGCGCCATTGATTTTCCAGGGAAGGTTGGTAATCTCAGCCTTTTGATTGACCACAGGCCCGGCCACACCAAAAGAAGCCCCATTTAAAGGTTCGTCGGAATCTTGCAGGAACTCGGAAATGATTTCTTCAAGCGAGCTGTATTGACCACTTGGAAATGTTTCTTCTCTAAAAGGCGTATGATCAAATTCAAAGGAACTCAATTCTTTAAATAAAGCAAGTACTGTTTTTGTTCCGCCAATATCTCCTGCTAAAAGCATTGTTGATCTTCTCCTCTACCTTTGAAATTATTTCTGATAACCACCACATCGCAGGTTCCGTTCTATGAGTGAATGACATCTTACAAAAATCGCTGCCGCTTCGTGGTTCTGTAGTTGTTGTGGCCGCAAGCTGGAAAGCTCACGCTACAATATCATTAGCAGTTTGGAAAATATTTGATTCATTTAATTATAATGGGTTCTAGGAGTTTTGCAGGATCTGTACGAGAGCTTCAAATCGTTCTGTGCAGTCGGGACAATCGCTGATATGATTTTTTACCAGGGGCATGACGGCCGCTAAATCTTGATTATCCACGGCAAGCTCGACATATTCGTCAAGAAGATCCAAGGTCTCTTCGCAGGAGTACTCGCCCTCTTTTGTATGCTCAAGTAACTGCATGAGCGAGATAAGGCTTTCATCATTGGTTAGCAGTTCAACAGGTTCATCCGCAGCAGAACCATTGGATTGAACTGCCGAAGCCTGATCGCTTTCTGCGGCCGATCCCTGGAATATGCGCTGCAAAAATTGAATGAATTTGTTCATCTTGCTATTTGGACAAAGCTAGAAAGTCCTTTCTTACCTTTTACGCGTTAAGCGCCTTAAGTAAATATTCTAATGCCAAAAGGATTAGGAATTGAATACGGAAAGAACATCTGCCGGGGACAATCCTTCCTTTTTTAACCTGTTCTTTAAACGAACCCGGGCGTCATGCAACACTTTATAGACGGCGTTGGGATTCATATCCATTTGTTTGGCGATAACTGCTGCCGGCCGGCCCTGGAAAACAGTCGATTTCATGATGTCACGTTGTTTTTCAGTGAGTTCCTCTTCGATGATGCGGTTGACGCGGGCCAGCATATCGTTGCGGGCAATATTAATTTCCGGAGTTGGAGCGGGATCGGCCGTAAAACTTGGCGTGTATTCTCCCTCCTCGCTTTCTGTTAGTTGATTTAAAGATGAATCTTGCCACCGCTTTCTACGCAGCTCGGTCAGGGCAATGTGTACGGTGATTTTATGCGCCCAGGTTGTAAATTTGCTGCGACCGGCAAAGGTATCTAATTTGTCCAAGATTTTCAACAAAGCTTCTTGCACAAAATCTTCAGAAAGGGAGTGGAATTCGGGTGCGGAGGTGTCGACACGGCCGAGTAAACCAAGTTGTAGGCCTCTGTTCAAGATTTCTCTCAGATCTGCCAGGGCGGCTTCTCGTTCTTCACCTGGACTGCTTAAAGCCAGCAGCCACTCATCATTCGTTCTTTCCGTCACTAACCATCCTTTGTCATGCTAACCAGGAGCCTATTATACTGCGTTAGCTCTTTCATCACCCCATTTGCACAAATTCTAAATTTTCCTGAAGCTATATCCTGTTCCCCGTTCAGCAGCAATATAGCCCGGCTCATTGTTATTAACCTCAATTTTACGGCGAAGGCGATGGATATGAACATGTAAGCGGTCCTCTTGAGCGTTTTGCAGAGGCCAGATACGATCCAACAAAAATTGAGTGGTGACGATTCGCCCCGCGTTGCGAACCAGGATGTATAATAGTTTCGTTTCCGTAGGCGTTAAAGAAACTTCTTCTCCGTTGACGATGGCGACTCTTTTTGGAAAGTTCACCTTAAGCTGGTCGTCAATTTGAGTGGTAGCCTCTAATGTATAACTGAAATCATCCACACGGCGCAGCACCCGTTCTATGCGAGCCACCAGTTCCGGTGGATTAAAGGGTTTCACAATATAATCTTCAGCATGCTCATCCAGGCCTTCGATGATGGTTTCTTCGCTGGCCACAGCCGTGAGCATAATAACAGGACAATCGCTGAAATCGTGGATCTTGCGACAAAATTCAAATCCGCTCATGCCTGGCATGTGCAGGTCAACCACAGCCAAATGGGGGAGGCCGTAACGATTGATAAGAGTTAATGCTTCTTCCCCGGAAACGGCCGTTGAGACCTTGTAACCTGCCTGAGTTAGCGTATGTTTGACTAACCGCAGGGTGTAAGTATTGTCATCAACAACGAGGATTCGTTGTACTTCTGAGAGAGAATCAATCATCCATCACACCGCGTTAACGTAAAACAAATTGCCTGATTTGTTCTTTGCGCAAAAAAAGGCTTTTTGCGTTACAGGCGCAAGCTGGAAAACTCGCGCCAGATAGAAATCGTCAATACCAGTATACCTAATAAAAAATGCTTCAACGACAGAGCAGTTCCTGCCCTAAAACCATGAGGTTAACCCAGGTGGTCTTCGGCGTGCAACCATTGTCACACACTTCTTTTCTGTTACAATTTGGCTCTTGGCACTTTTGCCGTTGCATAACGCATGTGTTATAAATGAGATATATTTCACAATCAAATCCTGCTGTGAGGAGAAAGAGAAAATCAAGTGTTTGCTGAATGGCAATATATCATCCTGTTTGTGGTGCTCGCGCCCATATTCCCGTTAGCGCCAGTCGTCGTTAATCGTCTCCTTGGCCCCCACCGTCCAAACCCTATTAAACAGCAAACTTACGAGTGTGGTATTGAAACTGTTGGGGATACCTGGGTCCAATTTAAGGTTCAGTACTATATATATGCTCTCGTCTTTGTGATCTTCGACGTGGAAGCCATATTTCTGTTTCCTATTGCCGCGGCTTATGATCAGTTAGGCCTGTTCGCGATTTTCGCAACGGTGGTCTTTATCATTTTGCTTGCAGACGGTCTCGTTTATGCCTGGAGTCGTGGCGTACTGGAATGGGTTTAATTTATGAGTTTGAATGAACTGCTCTCTCTCGTTTTCGGTGACCAACCCTGGTTAGATGTGCTTGCCGATGTCATTTCGATATTTATCATTTCTACATTCTTGCTGCTGGTGGTTATATTCCTGATTTGGCTGGAACGTAAGGTCATTGCCAGAATCCAGGATCGCATCGGTCCAAATCGTGTTGGCGGTCGGTATGGTTTGTTGCAAACAGTAGCGGATGTCTTGAAACTATTGACGAAGGAACAGATTACCCCAAGCGGTGCCGATTATTTGATTTATAATCTCGCTCCGATTTTGACCGTAATAGCTGCTTTGCTCGTTTGGGCTGTCATGCCATTTGCCCCAGGACTTATCGGTGTTGACTTGAATATTGGCATCTTCTTTATTCTGGCCGTAAGTTCTATTTCAGTCGTAACTGTACTGCTGGCAGGTTGGGGATCGAATAATAAATACGCGCTCTTAGGTGGATTTCGGGCTGTGGCTCAATTGGTCAGTTATGAAGTGCCTATGATTTTGTCCTTACTGGTCCCTATCATATTGGCCCGGACAATGTCCACAGTTGGTATTGTTGAAGCGCAAAACGTTCCTTACATGCTTATGGTCCCCTTGGCAGCGGGCATTTTCTTTATTTCCGCTTTAGCTGAGACAGGTCGAACTCCCTTTGATCTACTGGAAGCAGATTCCGAAATTGTGGCCGGATTCCATATTGAATATGGCGGCATGAAATTTGGCATGTTTTTCCTGGCTGAGTTTATCGGCACACTATTTATGTCCGGCCTTTTCGTTACTGCTTTTTGGGGAGGCTGGAATATTCCCATTGTCAACCTGATTCTGTCACTCTTTGGCCTTCCGCCGATTGATTTAACCCAGTTGGGGGTCGTAGGCTCTCTTATTGGGCTGGTTATTTTCTTTATTAAGATGTTCGTGATCTACATGGTGTTTATTTGGATACGCGGAACATGGCCCCGCGTTCGGGTTGATCAAGTTCTAAACTTTAACTGGAAATTGTTGGTTCCCATCACCCTGGTCATGATCTTAATGCTTGTCATCCTGGATAAATTGATTCCGCCCGGCACGAACGAACTTGTACGCGCCTCACTTCATCTCGCCAGCAATGTTCTCATTATTTTTGTTACCCTGGAAATTCTACGCCGGTCCGGACGGCGACGAAGGTTGTTGGCACAAGAAGAGATGGAAGAGGAGCAAAGCATGACTCGGGAGCTTGCTGAAGGGGCTCACGCATAGGCCGTTTAAGGAGTTTTTATACGCATGTTAGAGCAAATCTTGTTTGTTTTGCTGTCGATCATCACCTTAAGTTCGGCCATCGTCGTTGTTACAAATCGCAATTTGTTTCACGCTGCATTGGCCTTGATGGTCACATTCGCCGGTGTTGCCGGTTTCTATATTACACTTGACGCTGGTTTCCTGGCCGCCGCCCAATTATTGGTTTATATCGGAGCTGTCTCAATTTTAGTGATTTTTGCTATCATGATGACCCGTCGTTTGATGCAAGCCACAGAAAAACCATTTAATTCTCAACGAGGGTTGGGTATCGTTGGTGCAGTGGCCAGCTTTGTAATTATGGCGCTGGTCATCCAGCAATATTGGCCGACAACACCCAATAATGAGATCCCAACAGCCTCAAAAACGGTTGTGGAAGAGGCTATATTGAGGGGGAGTGTGGCCGAGTTGGGTCGCAGCTTCGTTAGTGCAGATGCGTTCATAATTCCTTTTGAAATAGCGTCTGTGTTGCTGTTGGCAGCACTCGTAGGGGCTATTTTGGTTGCCTGGCCTAAGTCGGAGGATCAAGCATGATTCCATTGTCATGGTATTTGCTGGTTGCGGCTGCTTTGTTTTGTATCGGTTTGTATGGTGTTTTTGCCAGACGAAATGCCGTGGCTATTTTGATGTCGGTGGAACTGATACTCAATGCGGTCAATATTAACCTCGTTGCCTTTTGGCGTTATGTTACGCCGGAGGAATCAACTGGAATGGCCTGGGCAATTTTTGTTTTGACTGTAGCCGCTGCCGAAGCGGCTGTTGGCCTGGCGCTCGTCATCTCAGTTTATCGGAACCGCGACTCTGTTATTGCTGATGAATTGGACTTGATGAAGAATTAGTGGGTTGGATTTTGTAGAATGACTGAACAAACTTTAACGACGCTTACCTGGCTCATCCCTGCCGGCCCCTTATTAGCCTTCTTCCTGATCATCTTATTTACCAACCGCAACCGTACGTTAAGTTGGCTGTTGGCCTGGGCGGGGGTCTTTTTATCTTTAGGTCTGGGTTGGACCGTAGCAATCAACACGATTGTTACCGATGTCTACCATTTGGAAGAGGATCCAACGGT
This sequence comes from Anaerolineae bacterium, assembly GCA_028277515.1. The sequence continues at coordinate 43,094 of JANQGC010000035.1, read as the reverse complement.
TGTTCATGATGTTATTGAATGGCTGCCCATTGGCGATTTTTTTGAAGGGACCTGGCTTGAGATCGGCATTGCCGTTGATCCCTTAACCTCTGCGATGTTAATCATGGTTACCTTTGCGGTCACGATGATTTTCATTTACAGTGTTGGCTACCATAATTGGGGAGCACCATTAGGAAAGATATTAGGTGTTCCCAACCATTTGCAAGAGGAGCCGTTGCTCTCCCGGTTCTTCGCCTATATGAGCCTTTTTGCCGGGGGGATGCTCTTGCTAGTGGTTGCTGGTGATTTGCTTCTGCTCTTTATCGGCTGGGAGATTATGGGCTTTTGCTCCTACTCCTTGATCAGTTTTTGGTATGCTCGTAATTACCATCTCAAACCGGAAGACATCCCGCACATTCCACCTCGCAAGGCAGGTATTAAGGCTTTTTTGACCACCCGAATCGCCGATGTGGTTATGCTCCTGGGCATTGTTTTCTTTTATGCGGTTTTTGGCACCTTGAATTTCGTTGATGCGTTTTCCGTTGAGAGTCTAGAGAACGCGGCAATGGCCTTTGGAGGCGCGACTCTGGGCATCATAGCATTGCTTCTCTTCGCTGGAACGGTCGGTAAATCCGCTCAGTGGCCCCTTCATGTGTGGCTACCGGATGCGATGGAAGGTCCGACCCCGGTCAGCGCCGTCATTCACGCAGCCGCCATGGTCTCCGCCGGGGTTTATTTACTCGTCCGAATTTTCCCACTAATTGCCGTTGGCATGGGACCAGAAGGAAGCCCAGTTGTTGGATATATCATCGGTGGTATTGGTGCTTTTACCGCTTTGATGGCGGCTACGATTGCCGTAACACAAAATGATGTTAAAGGCGTCCTGGCTTATTCGACGATATCCCAACTGGGTTTTATGGTTGCGGCCATTGGCGCCGGCGCTTATGTCGCCGCAGCATTTCATTTGATCACTCATGGGTTCTTCAAGGCGCTGCTCTTCCTGGCTTCAGGTTCTGTAATTCATGGCATGGAACATGGTGCCCATGAAGTGCATGATCACCATACTGATCCGCAAAATATGCTGTTTATGGGTGGGCTTAGAAAGAAAATGCCGGTGACCTTTTGGACGTTTTTAATTGGCGGGTTTGCTTTATCTGGATTCCCGTTTATAACCGCCGGTTTTTGGTCTAAGGATGAGATATTTGCTGACGCCTGGCATCATTGGGTCACAGATGGTGAAATTTTGGCGCTGACTGTTTTCGTTGCTCTGGTCCTGGCAGCTTTCCTTACTGCCTTTTACACGATGCGCCAGATCAGCCTCACATTTTTGGGCAAGCCGCGCTCACCCTTGGCTGAGCATGCCCATGAAAGTAATCGTTTCATGACTGTGCCCTTAATCTTGCTGTCCGTTTTTGCAATCACCATTGGCTGGGCCGGCATTCCTGAATCTTTACCTGTATTAGGCCCCCTGGTAAATAACAACTTCTTCCATCACTTTACCGGTGCGACGGTTCATGAATTGTTAGATGAACTCTATGAATTGGAGCTTGTAAAAGCGAAAATTATTACATTGCCATTTCATTTGCCGGCCGTTGCTGCTTCTTTGATAGTTGCCTTGGGTGGGCTATTTACCGGATGGTGGGTTTACGGCCGTAAACCACTCAAAGAGGGGCAAACTGATCCGTTGGTTCGGCCACTCGGCCCGCTGCATGGTTTTCTATATAACAAATGGTATTGGGATGAACTATACGATCTCTTATTTATCAGACCGACCGTTTATCTATCCGAACGAGTTGTAAATGAGATAGTCGATAAGGGAATTATTGATGGCATCATCCATCTCGTTGCCCGGGCGGTGTATGGCCTGGGCCAATTGATCAAACGTTTTGAAGAACGCGTTATCAGTGATGGGGTTGACTGGTTAAAAGATCAATTCCTGGCCATTGCCAGGGAATTCCGGTACTTGCAAACGGGGCGTGTGCAGGAGTACGCGTTGATTTCGACCCTTATTGCCACTGCTCTAATAGCGGTGATCTTGCTGATCAATTATGGTTGGTTAGCGCGGCTATTCTAAAGCAGGAGAAATTATGGATTTTCTTCAGGATAATATCCTAAATATTGTCATCTTCTTCCCTGCATTGGCAGCATTGGTAATTTTCCTTCTGCCTGAAGATGCAAAAAACACCATTCGCAGGTCGGCCTTCATCTTAAGCCTGGTGCCGTTGGTGCTGGTCATCTATATGTGGTTCACTTACGATCGCTTTGATGCGGGCATTCAGTTTGAATATATACAGTCGTGGTTCCCGGCAATAGGTTCAAGTTATCACATCGGTATTGATGGCGTCAGCCTGACCATGCTTTTATTAACCACGATTTTAACTCCCCTGGCTATATTGGCATCCTTTGGCATCGAAAATCGCGTCCGCGTTTATATGGCTTTGTTCCTGATTATGGAGACGGCTTCCTTGGGGTTGTTTTCAGCCCTGGACTTAATGATCTTTTTCATTTTCTGGGAGTTCGGTCTCGTCCCTATGTATTTCTTAATCAGGCTTTGGGGCGGCGCAGATCGCAACTATGCTTCATTTAAGTTCATGATTTATACCATGGCCGGAAGTCTGGGGCTTTTACTGGCCATCCAATTGATGGGCCTTTCTGCCGGAACGTTTGACATTTTGGAGTTGATGAATCTCTGGGTGAATATCCCAGCCGGCGGATTGCTTCCGAACACCAGCTTGTCAGCCGACCTGGTTAAAACGATTGCTTTCTGGGCTTTCTTCATCGCCTTCGCAATCAAGATACCCATATGGCCCTTCCACACCTGGCTGCCGGATGCGCATACACAAGCTCCGACGGCCGGATCGATGATATTAGCCGGTGTATTGCTGAAGCTGGGCGCATATGGTTTCTTGCGCCTCGTTGTCCCGCTTTTCCCCGAACATGCATATCTCACGGCTGGAATTTTAGCCACGCTGGGCATGTTAAGCATTATCCTGGGCGGCTATGCTGCGTTTGGACAGTGGGATTTCAAGCGATTGGTAGCTTACTCTTCGGTAAACCATATGGGCTTTGTTGTGTTGGGTTTGGCTGTGTTCGCTTACGTATATGGCAGCCCGCACACCTTCACCGATCCTGGGGTTACGGCAGACGCCATCGCGGCTACGAATGGCGCCGTGTTCCAAATGTTTAATCATGGATTGAGCGCTGCCGGCATGTTCTTCCTTGTTGGTGTCATTTATGAACGAACCCATACACGAGACCTGAAGAAGTATGGGGGAATCTGGTCTATTTTGCCGGTATATGGCGGCATTCTGATTTTTACGTCAATGGCTTCACTTGGCTTGCCCGGACTGAATGGCTTTCCTAGCGAATTCCTGGTTGTTTTAGGAACATGGAATATATTTACCCTACAGCTTGCGCTTTCAATGCTGGGCCTGTTTATGACCGGGGCTTATATCTTAAAGGCGCTTGGCCAAACGCTTCATGGACCTATTAAAGATGAATGGAAAGGATTGACCGGGATGAGTTTCCGCGAACACCTGGTCATTTGGCCGCTCATGATCTTAATGTTGAGTCTTGGTATCTGGCCGCAATGGGTTCTCGTTTTTATCAATGACACAGTTACAAGAATTTTTGGATAGTCTCAAGGCGAATGAGGTAAGAAATCGATAGATCCTATTTTAAGGAACTGTCAAATTAGGCAAAACTGATGGAATTTCCCTTTTTAAGTCTGATAGCTTTAACGCCGATTCTTGCAGCGGCCATCATTTTGATGCTGCCCAAGGAGCGTGGTGAAAACGCCCGAATGATCGGCTTAGGGGCGATGATTCTAAACTTGATACTCGCTCTGTACGTATATATCTTTTATCATCAAAATCTTCCGCAACCGGGTACTGCCTGGGCCGATACCCTTTTATTCATGGAAGAATACTCATGGGTTCCCAGCATTGGCATTAATTACATCTTGGGTGTCGATGGTTTGAGCGCCACCCTGGTGCTATTAACGGCCATTGTTGGTGTGGGTGGGGTATTGATCTCCTGGAGCATTGATGACCGGCCGCGAGAGTTTTACGCCTTTTTCATGCTCCTGGTCGCCGGCGTGCAGGGTGTTTTTGTCGCCGTAGATGCCTTCCTGCTGTTCTTCTTCTATGAATTAGCTGTGCTGCCCATGTATGTCATGATCGTTATCTGGGGCTGGAAGGAACGGCGCGAGTACGCGGCGATGAAGCTTACCTTGTATCTGCTGATTGGCAGTTTCATCTCATTTATCGCCATGATCGTCCTGTATTTTCAACTGCCGAATCAAGGACTGCCGCTTACATTTGATCTGCGGATCTGGGCGGAAGCCAGCTTCCCATTCAATGTGCAGGCCATTTGGTTTATGCCTCTGTTCCTGGGTTTTGCTGTATTGGCCGGTATTTGGCCCTTACACAATTGGTCCCCCGATGGGCACGTTGCCGCGCCGACGGCCGTCTCTATGATTCATGCCGGCGTGTTGATGAAACTCGGCGCTTACGCTTCCATGCGTGTTGGTATCCAGGTTCTGCCCGAAGGGACGGTCTATTGGATGCCGTTCGTCATTCTGCTCACGCTGATCAACGTCTTATATGGATCGTTAGTGGCGATGCGCCAGCGAGATATGAAATATCTAATTGGATACTCCAGCGTGAGTCACATGGGCCTGGTGACGATGGGTTTCGCTGCCATGAATTTGAACGGCTTTATCGGCGCGGGTATCCAAATGGTCAGTCACGGCATCATGACCGCACTCTTCTTTTCTGTCGTGGGTATGATTTATGACCGTACCCACACCCGTGATATGGATGATCTAAGCGGCATGCGTAACGCTTTACCCTGGCTTGTGATTCCCTTCATCATCGGTGGTCTTGTGTCGATGGGAATGCCCGGCTTATCAGGGTTTATCGCTGAATTCCCTATCTTCATGGGGGTATGGCAAGCAACAGCCATTGATCTCAATGCCGTGTTTAGCTTAAATCCATCGAATTTCTATAACTGGGTCGCTATCTTATCTGTTCTAGGCATCATCATCACAGCGGCATACATTCTACGAGCTGTCGGTAAGGTGTTTTTTGGTGAATATGATGAGCATAAGTGGCATGACATGCGGCCGCTGTTGGCTATCGATAAACTGACATTAGTAGGATTTTCAGCCCTTTTGGTTTTAATTGGCGTGCTGCCGGTGGTCATTGCTCCAATTGTGGAAGCGGGGGTCTTGCCTGTTGTTGAACGTGTACAGGACGCGCAGCAAACGGTTACCGTCATAAATTCCGTCCAGACGGCCGCAGTCGATTTAATGCAATGGCTGGGAGGTGTATAAGTGGGTCCCGATTTTGATTTGACCTGGATTGCAGCATTGGCACCGGTAATCGGCCTGGTAATCCTTCTATTCATCGTTTTACCCTATGAACGCTTCCTGAAACCGGAGGAACGGCGCCAGGTCGGCATGCTAACCGCCTGGGGTACCTTTATTATTTTACTCGTCGTTCTTGGATTGTGGTTTTTCTTCAATATGCCGGATGCTCAGGCTTCATTGAGTGAGAGCCTGATGTGGGGCGGCATGCTCCGCTTCGACCTGGTTTATCTCGTCTTCACTGTTATGTTCCTTGTGGCCTTAATTGTGACCAGTCTCATCGCCATGGATGTTCCTCGTCTCCAGCGCAGTGAGTTCTACGCTCTCTTGATCACTGCTACTATCGGATTCATCCTGATGGCTCAAGGGGCGGATTTGATTATGGTCTATGTGGCCTTAGAGACGGCCAGTATTTCATCCTATGTTTTGGCCGGTTTTGCAACTGAAAGCAAACGCTCCTCCGAGGCGGGCATGAAGTATTTCGTATACGGCGCGTTCGCCACTGGTATTATGCTTTACGGCATGAGTTTGCTTTATGGTATTACCGGGCAGACCAATATTTATGTCATTGGTGATCTGTTTGCCCGCGGGAACCTGGTCGTCGGGGTCGAGCCGGTTGTCTTGCTGGCAGCAGCAATGACTGTCGTTGGCTTTGGCTTCAAAATCGCTTCTGTGCCCTTTCACTTCTGGACACCCGATGTATATGAGGGTGCCCCGACCCCCTTTACTGCGTTTGTTTCAACGGCCTCCAAAGCGGCCGGATTCGCGATATTCTTACGCGTCTTCCAATCGGGTGCTTTTGGCGATATTAGCAATTTTGCGCCAACGACAGCGCCTGGGTGGTGGGCTATGCTGGTGGCGATGAGCATTATCACCATGGCGCTTGGAAATTTCGTGGCGATTTTTCAAACCAATATCAAAAGAATGCTCGCCTATTCGAGTATCGCTCAAGCCGGCTACGTGCTTATTGGGCTGGTTGCCCTTTCCCAGGATGGCTCCGGGGCTTCCATGTTTTATTTACTTATATATATCTTCACCAATATCGCCGCCTTTGGCGTCGTCATCCTGGTGAGCAACAAGACCGGGTCTGATGAGATGACAGATCTCTATGGCTTAAATCGGCGTGCCCCACTGCTGGCCCTGGTGATGATGTTTGCCGTATTATCGTTGGCGGGAATTCCACCCACCGCCGGATTCTTTGGTAAGTTCTTCTTGTTCAGAGCTGCGATTGAAGCCGGATTGTGGTGGTTGGCTCTTATCGGCATCATATTTGCCTTTGTTGCCCTCTATTACTATTTGGGCATTATCAAATATATGTATCTGTACCGTTCAGAGGATGAAGAGGTCCTCATACCTGTGTCAAGAGCGGCGAAAATCGGGTTGGCTGTAACGATATTCTTTGTATTCTATTTCGGTATATTCGCCGGACCGGCCTTTGAATGGACCCGACAGGCAGCCGCTGCCTTTTTCCCTGGAATTGGCTAGCCTTGCCCATTGCTGCTTATATTGTTTGTGATATAATGCACAAGGGGCCATAAATTAACAAAGAAACGAATTGTGTCTAAAGACTCAAATAAGAACCAAACCGCGGCAATGGCCAATATGGTAGGCCAGGCAGGATGTGTCACCGCATTTGTGGCCATTATCATCATTGCCATCGCCTTCGGTGTGGGCTGGATATTAGACGATCTGATGGGCAACGAACGCAGAATTATGACCGTTCTTTTGCTCATACTAAGCTTTCCAGTTACCCTTTATGCGATGTTCCGCATCAGCTTGGTAATGGTTGGCCGGACACAGGAGCGGGTCGAAAAATTGAATCAAGAAAATAAGGAAGAATCGACACCATGATCAAAAAGAGATACGTGGTTATCCTTTGTGTAATATTGTTAATTGTATTGGGTTCTCTGGTAGCCTTTACCTCACCGGTACGCCCTTTCATTCAGTTGCCTGGTGAAGTGTATCCAGGTACACAAAATTGGCCGTTTATCGGCGACGTTTTTGGCGGAATAACAAATACCTTTATGGCTTCCGTCGTTGCTTACTTGCTCATTCTGATCATGATCTTTGCCTTAAAAGCAGGGTCAAGAACCTCAGAAGAAGTGCCCTCCGGATTCTATAACTTCTTTGAAATGATTATTGAGTTTGCTTATAATTTTGCGGAGAATATCGCGGGTTCCAAGGTCAAAGATTTTTTCCCCTATTTTATGAGCATCATACTTATCATATTAGTGACCAACTGGACCGCTCTTCTTCCTAGTTGGGACAGTGTCGGATTTTGGGAATACAAGCCACATTTCTTCGCTGAAAAGGCAGTTAAGGCATATGTTAGCGCTGAAGAGGCACTGGGACGAGAGGTATCTCATGAAGAAGAAGAGGAATTCCTACATGAACAAGAGGAATTTTTTGATGCAGAAAATGTGGGCGATTTGCGTGCCCCTTTAACTGCATCATTCTATCCTATGCTTATCCGTGCAGATAAAAACAGCGACCCAAATGCCCCAATTGAGGAATTACCCAATGGGCATGGAGAAAAAGTTGGCTTCAATCCGGAAGCGGCCGATTGGACAATTGTGCCTTTCTTCCGACCTGGGGCAACAGATTTAAACTACACCCTGGCTTTTGCTCTGATCGCCATGTTCATGGTGCAGTTTTATGGCTTTAAGTACCTTGGTGGTCGGGGTTATCTTGCCAAGTTCTTCCCTTTTATTGCCAAGGGATATGGAGCTCAGGTAGCCAAAAATCCCATAAAGGCGATCGATCCCGCCGTTGGTATTTTAGAATTGGTCAGTGAGATTTCAAAGATCATCTCGTTTGGCTTCCGTCTTCTGGGGAATATTTTCGCCGGTATGGTTTTACTATTTGTGATGGCATTCCTTTTGCCGGTGGCCAATGTGGCCTTCTATGGATTAGAGCTTTTTGTTGGCTTGATCCAGGCTCTGGTCTTCGGTTTGCTGACCCTGATTTTCATGGCCAGCGCATCTACTGGCCATCATGGGGATGAACACGAACATTAAGTACACTGTTACTAATATTTATTTACAAAGAAATTTGAAAACTTTTCGCTTGAATATTGGCGAAAACCATTTAATAAAAAGTTGTCAAATTTTAGGTAACACAATATTAACAAATTGAGAAATCAAATTTATTGGAGGATTTTCACATGGATGAACAAGCTGCTATTGCTCTGACGTTAGGGTTAAAGGCCATTGGGGCCGGTTTGGCAATGTTAGGCGCTATTGGTGCCGGTGCTGGTATCGGTATTCTTGTTGGAGGCGCTGTACAAGGTATTGCTCGCAACCCGGATGCCAGTGGCGACATCCAGACAAACATGATCCTTGGTATCGCATTCGCCGAGGCAATAGCTATTTATGCGCTTGTTGTCGCACTCATTATTCTGTTTGTTCTTTAAAGACAGACTTGGTGATAGGCTGCAACCAAGAAATAGTTGACAATTAAGGAAAAGTGATATGGAAGCATTAGGCATAAATATTGGCTACTTGATAATGCAGATTCTGATCATCATTATCTTTATGCTCCTTTTGAAAGGCCTGGTTTATAAACCGATTTTGAAGGTTCTTGATGAGCGAAAAGCGCGGGTAGCTAAAGGTTTAGAAGATGCAAGACAGGCTGCCATCGCCCGAGATAACGCTGATGCTGAGGCCAAGAAAATCTTAGATTCGGCGCGTCAGGAAGCGGCAAAAATTCGTCAGGATGCGGTGGCGCAAGCGGAGGATACTGCAAAAGGAATCCGCTCTAACGCTGAAGAGGAGGCGCGACAGATTGTTGCTGCGGCTGGAGAGGATGCCGAAGAAGAACGTAATAGCATTTTATCTGATCTCCGTGGTCAGGTTGCCGCCATTTCGATTGCTGCGGCAAATCGCCTGGTCGGTGAATCATTGGATGAAAAACGCCAGCATGCCTTGATCGCCGATTTCTTTTCTAAGGTCCCGACAAGTGTTGCTAACCTGTCCGGTGACCAGGCGGAAGTGACAAGCGCACTGCCGCTCACAGAGAATGAACAAAAAGAGGCGCAAAAGGCCCTGAAAGCAGATACAATTACCTTCAAAGTGGATCCGAAAATTCTTGGTGGGCTTATTGTTCGCGTTGGTGACCAGGTTGTTGATGACAGCGTTGCCAGCCGCATGAATGCCCTTGGTGATTCATTAAACAGGTAGCATTTAATCAATAACCTTTAATAAAGTGAAAAAATACCCCCAGGTATTTTGAAACTCTCGTTAAACTGAGGACGGAAGAAATAAAGGGCATGGTTAAGCTGAAAACCATGCCCAATCTTTATACCCTTGAAGGCCGGGGCATACCCCTGGCCTTTTTGGATTCAGATCAAAGCAAATGAAAATTCCTGATCAATTTGTAAGGCCAGATTATTTTGCTGGTTCAATTGCCAATATACCAGCCACAGTGGCGGCATTATTTGGCGCTCCATTTGAAGGATTATCCCCCTTACCTGGAAAATTGTGGCAGCTATTAGCGGGTGATGTGCAGCGCGTTATCTTATTGATCATTGATGGCTTTGGCTGGAATTTGCTGGAACAAGAACGGCCGTTTCTTGATCCGCTTCTGCGAAACTCAAAGGTTACTGACCAATTGACGTCGATTTTCCCCTCAACTACCGTGGCTGCCCTAAGCTCACTGTGGACTGGGGTTGGTCCGGCAACACACAGTATGGTTGGCCTGCGCCTCTTTTTTGAAGAGTACGGCACAATCGGCCAAATGTTAAATTTCACCCCTACTTTCGGCCGGTATCCTGATGCTCTGATCGAAGCGGGCCTGGAACCGCACACATTTCTTAAGTGGCCGGGCTTCGCCGAGCAGTTAGTGGCCTCAGGAATTGACACCCATTCTTTTAAGAGCAGGATGCTGGTAGATACGGCCTTGAGCCAGATGCACGGCCGTGGTGTTGCCGGTGAGCATGGCATCATCACACCCAGCCATATGTTCGTGGAGATGCGCCGGCTGCTTGAGTCGAAATCCGATCAATCCTTGTTTATTTCCGCCTACCTACCAGATGTCGATTTGTTGAGTCACGGTTACGGTTGGAATGATGATTGTGTAGCGGCCGAATTACGAGCCACTATTCGCGCCATGCAAGAGGAACTGCTCGATAAATTGAGTCTTCAAGCATGCAAAGGGACTGTTCTTCTGATCACGGCCGATCATGGGCAGGTAGTGACTCCGCCGGAACATCAAATCTATCTTGAGGATTATCCATCCTTGCAGCAAATGTTATTTATGAAACCGGCCGGGGAATCGCGTGTGGCTTATCTTTACACCAAACACGGCCATCAGCAAGAAGTTATAGACATGATAAACAATAATTTTGGTCATGCCATGGCTGCTTTCCCCTCTGAGTTTATTCTCGAAGATGGGTTGCTTGGTCCCAAGCCGCATGCCTCGGCAACATTTAATCGCATCGCAGATGTGACGGTGATCATGCGTGATGGATATGCGCTGTTTGGCTCCAGGGATACGGAACATGAAAATCATAGTTGGATGATGGGTCGTCATGGCGGGTTAACGGCCGACGAGATGCTTGTTCCCTGGATAGGCTTTCGTCTTGATGCATAACAACCCTTAATCTGTTTGCTTGCGGGCGATCTTTACGGTTCAATTACACAACAATACAAACGATGAGGTAACATGAACCAATCAGATTCGAGTAAGACCACACCAACTCCAAAAAGAACATTTACGGACCAGATGCGTTTGCGGACGCGCTTTATCATCGATCCTATCGTAACCTTCATGGCTCGCTACAAGCTGTCACCCGATATGCTTACCGTGGTTGGTATGTTATCCCATTTTTTATTTGCCTGGCTAATCGCCATTGGAGAAATAAGATGGGCAGGTGTGGCCCTATTAGTATTGGCCCCCCTGGATGCTTTTGATGGCGCTCTGTCTCGCAAATTAGGCCGTAAGCAGGGGGGGTTTGGCGCTTTCCTCGATTCAACTCTCGATCGCCTGGCTGAAATCATTCTTTTTGGCGGTTTTATTTATTACTACATGGTTCAAGACGATCCGCAAATGCTGGCCGTGGCCTATGTTGCTGTGACCGGTTCGTTGATGGTCAGTTATTCAAGAGCCAGGGCGGAATCTTTGGGCTATGACTGTAAAGTTGGTTTGGCCAGCCGTGTTGAGCGTTATTTCTTCTTAATCATTATGTTGATTCTCAATCTTCCCAATATTGCTTTGTGGGTTTTGGCTCTCTTAACTTATTTCACCCTGGCCCAGCGCATGTATCATGTGTGGAAGCAGGAATACGGGCCGGAGGCTAAAGAAAAGGAATAAGCCGCTAACTATGAGCAGAGCAATCCAGAAAATCCGACAGCGCCGCTGGTTGGCCCCATACTGGTATGTTATTATCGCTTTGTTATTGGTGGTGGCGGGACTTTATATTTATCACCTGGCGACAGGATTTACCCCTCCGCGCGCTGCGATTCACATTGAAGCCTGGAATTTTGATCTTTTCTGGTATGGTATTTGGATCATTGGGGGGATTGCCCTGGGCTCATGGGTGGTTGCCTCTTTAGCCAAAGAACGCGGGATCAAGATCTTTGAAAAGACAGTGCCCTGGAAGGTACGTAATCGCCCGCTCAGCGACTTAAATCTCCCGGAAGAGGTGCAAGCTGTTTTTAAAAAACAGGGATACGAAACTGTCGGAGATTTCCTTTTGCCCTGGGGGTTCGACCGCCGCAACGTCGGCCTGAACAAAGAGAGCATTGCCCAGCTTGAAGATTTAATAGAATCACCGTCATGGTTTCGAGACGAGTGGATTAAAGATCCTCCCTGGCGGGTATGGAATCCGGATCACGTCTGGAACGGCATTATCTGGTGCTTAATTTTTGGCGTCATTGGCGCCAGGCTTTATCATGTGCTGACCCCTTCACCCAGTATGGCCGCCGTAGGTATTGAATCGCCACTGGATTACTTCCAAAATCCATACCAGCTCATCAATTTCCGCAACGGCGGACTGGGCATATATGGTGGTTTAGCTGGAGGCGCTCTAGGACTTTTTATTTATGCCCGCCGGGCGCGAATTCCTGTTGTTGGTTGGGCGGACCTGGCTGTTGTTGGTTTGGCTCTCGGACAGGTATTCGGCCGGTGGGGAAATTTCTTCAACCAGGAACTTTATGGCAGCCCAACCGATTTGCCCTGGGCAGTGCAGATCGATCCTGAATTTAGGTTGCCCAATTACAGTCAATTTAGCCACTTTCACCCCGCTTTTTTATACGAATCTTTGTGGAGTCTGTTAACGTTTTTACTGCTCTATGTGCTGGCCAAGCGGTACGCTAATCGCCTCCTGACCGGGGAATTAACGGCGCTGTATCTGATTTTATATGCCATTGGCCGGACATTGTTGGAACAAGTGCGCCTGGATAGTCGCCTGGTGACCGTTGGCTCATTTCAGAGCAGCATGGCCATTGCTACCCTGGTCTCAATCATGATCGCTATCCTTGCGGCGGGTTGGGTCATCTGGCGCAGGCTGCGATTACGCAGCGCCTCTTAAATCTGATCAGCGCAATGTTTCATTGATTAATCATCGGTTTAACGCTTAACACCTCCATTCTCTCCTTTGGTAAACTTGCTCCTATGACTGGAAGAAAATATGCGCCATTATGGGTGTCGATTATTGCTTTTATTCTTGTGATTGCGGCCGTCGCTATCGGGTGGCGGCTGCTCAATGGAGACAACAGCTTGCTGCGCGATGTCAGCTTGAACTCGGAAACGATTACTCCCAACGCGGATGGCGTTACGGACGCGACACTGTTAAGTTATGAGCTTTCGCGAAATGCCGATGTCTCAATTTTTTTTGAAAATAAGGAGGGCCGGCGCTTTTATTTTCGCGAGGAAAAACCGCGCGGCTCGGGAGAGTACCAGGTCTTATTTAGTGGCGTTGTTGATGGTTATACACTTCCCGGTGATGAGATCCAGGGAGAAATTCTCTCTCGCTTATTGCAAGATGGCACCTATACCTGGACGGTTCAAGCGACGGATACGAATGGGGTTACGGAAATGGCGCAAGGTTCCTTGATTATCGCCGAGGCCGATCCCGACTTGCCCGACCTGCGCGATTTCACTCTCGATTACCACACGTTCACACCCAACCGGGACGGGATTTCCGACAGGGTAAAAGCCCAATTTTATCTGGCCAAGGAAGTGGATGAGGTTCGTGTTTTCCTGCGCATGCCCGATGGTTCCGAGGTGCCGATCTCGGAGTTGGAGCGGGATATTCCGGCCAAAATGCCCGGCCGTCATGTTTATGATTATGAAGGGGGCGTGGACAATGGAGCAACACCGCCACCTGATGGCACATATCCTATCGTTGCCGAGGCACGTGATTTAGAAGGGCAGCGCATTCGTGTAGAAGATAGTTTAACTATTCAGTATGGCGGCGTACCTCGTGCTGATATTTTCGCGCCGCCGGCCGGTGATACCCTGGATTTCAGCACGACGGCCGTCGCCCACTGTGACACGATCACCTTCACCATGACCGTGGAGAATTACGGAACCACGCCTATTCGCACGACCGGGCCTGCCCCGGGCACGATTTATGATTCTGACTGGAATTACAACACGTTGGGCTGGCACACCGAATCGGGGGCGTGGCGGGCGGCTATTGGGTTTGAAAATGAGCTAACCAACTATCCTTACCGTTGGTCTTTAGGCAATCCTGAAGAGTTAGAAGAGATTGATGGCTATCTTTATCTGATGCCTGGCCAGCGAGCGGTCATCACTGGCGGCATCCGTGTGGTCGGCCCATTTGGTGACCGCAATCCACAGCCCATGTGGGCCGGTTTGATTCATGAAGATGTGGAGATTTCTGAGTTTAACAACCGGGTGGACCCCCATTCCATTTTAGTTGATTTGTCGGATGAATTAAATCGAGAAGATTGCGGGCCAAGAGAGATCCCCATAAAAGAAGCGCAATAAAAGCAGTCCAAAATAGCATAAAAATATAGGGCGAAATCGCTTGCCATCAATGGCGCAGCGCGTTATTATCTGCTTATGTATTGGATGGCGCGGCTGAGGAGTGCCTTTCACGGTGCTGTCGGTTACGCCCACGATGATTGTTTCAATAGGAGGAACAATGTCAAATAGGAAAATCCCCTGGTTTATTGTTGGTTTGCTAATATTAATGGTTGTATTGGTTGCTTGCCAGCCGCAAACGGTTGAGGTCACGCGTGTAGTTACGGAAACGCAAACTGAAGAGGTGCCTGTCGAAGTCACAGTTGCTGTGGAAGTGACGCGTGTCGTTACAGAGACGGTGACGGAGACGGTTACGGAAGAAGTGATGGTGGAAGAAGAGCCCCTGGGATCGGAGGAACGGCCGATTCAGGTGCTGTTTGTTCCTTCTGTGGATGCTGATGCCATCGTTTCTGGTGGTGAGATCCTAGCCGAAGAGCTGGGAGGCGCCACCGGCTACAACTTTGAAGTCAGCGTGCCTACCAGCTATGCAGCAACGATTGAAGCCATGTGCGCGTCACCGGAAGACACCATTGGCTTTATCCCTGCCCTGGGTTATGTCTTAGCCAATGAACGCTGCGGCGTGCAAGTTGGGTTGGCATCCGTGCGCTTTGGCTGGCCGGTTTATTGGTCCCAGATCGTCGTGCGTGAGGACAGCGGAATCGAATCACTTGAGGATCTCGCAGGTAAAACCTGGGGTGCTCCCAGCGTCACCTCTACATCCGGTTACCTGGTCCCCTTCGCAACAATTTCTGATGCTGGGATCGAGACCGGAGAGGTTGTGGAAACAGGTGGCCACACCCAGGCAATGGTTGCTGTAGCTCAAGGTGATGTGGATTTCGCTACCGGATTCTTCAGCCCGCCGTTGCTGCCCAATTATGAAAGAAATTGGAATCCAGCGACGGATAGTCCGGAAATATGGCGTGAATCAGACGCGTCTCCTGAACTTACGCCAGAGGGTCGCGTTTTTGTGGCCGGCGGTCCGGATGAAGGTGGCTATCGTGTCCTTGATTCCCGCGCTGCTGCTATGGAAACCTATCCCACTATTTTTGAAGAGACCCGCATCCTGGAAATCTCCGAAGAAATTCCCAATGATACATTGTCATTTGGTTCGGAATTTCCCTTATCCCTGGCCCAAGAAATAGCAGTTGCTGTAAAAGAGTATGCTGAATCTGATGCATGCCAGGAGCCTCCGGAAGGGACTGTTACCCTTTGCTCTGACGCCTTCTACAATTGGACCGGTGCCGAGCAGGTTCTGGATTCTGCATTTGATCCAACGCGCTTCTTGATTCAAGCTCTGGGCATGACTGAAGAAGATGTCTTAGGGGAGTAATAGTCAATTAACTTGAAGAGGCCGGGCAATGAGTTGCCCGGCTTCTTTATTTACCCCAATAGCCGTGGTCGTTACACACTATTTGCACGACCCTCTATAGCCAAACCATGGATTTTATTGATGAATCCTTACCTGGTGAAAGCAAATAGGTCTCGAATTAATCCTGTCATAAAGGCGGTATATTCATGCTGCAAGTAAAAAATCTGACAAAAGTCTATGAAGACGGGACAGTAGCGCTGCGGGAGGTTTCTTTCGATGTGCCCGAAGGACAGTTTTTAGCCATCGTAGGGTTAAGCGGTTCGGGAAAGAGTACCCTTCTGCGCTGTATCAATCGCTTGATTGAGCCAACTTCCGGTGAAATATGGTGGAATGATATGAAGCTGTCTCATGTGACCGGTGAAGAACTGAGAAGAGCGCGGCGCAAAATCGGCATGATCTTTCAGCACTTTAACCTGGTCGAGCGTTCGACTGTGCTTACCAATGTTTTGAGCGGCCGTCTCGGCTATGTAAATCCCATTACGAGTGTTCTGAACCGTTTCCCTGAACAAGATATACAAAGAGCTTATGAAGCCATGGAACGGGTGGGCATAGAAACCAAAGCCAAAAACCGGGCTGATGAACTAAGCGGAGGCCAACAACAGCGGGTCGGTATTGCCCGTGCGTTAATGCAAGAACCGGAATTAATCCTGGCTGATGAACCGGTGGCCAGCCTTGACCCGGTTTTGGCCCATAGTATTATGCGCCATCTTCAGCAAATCAATCGAGAAGATGGTCTTACCGTCATGTGCAGTTTGCATTTCCTCGATCTCGTCCAGGAATATGGCGATCATGTCATTGCCTTGAATGAAGGTCGGGTCGTCTTTGAAGGCCATCCTTCAGCCATTGATGATGACCGTTTCAGGGATATTTACGGTCAAGAAGCAGAACGGATAGGATAAAGATGGACAATAAACAGGAGGAACTCAGCCCTTTTCGCCATGCACTGCGTAGTGCATTGTGGGTTATTGCTGCGATTATTGGAATCTTGGTGTTTGCTTATGCCGTTGCTGTCACCGAGATAAACCTGGAAGAGCCACAGGACCCCCAGCGCCAAGAGGTGACAACCCGCGTCATCCGTGCGCTTGCTCGGCCTGATTTTTTTGAATATCATGAAGAAACCCGCAGCATGGATATTTTGATCCGTATGCCCTGTCCGGATGAAATTTCAGGCGCTCAAACATCATTGGGTGAACGGGTCGTAACGCTGAGGCCAAATTGTGCCAGTACAACCCAAGATCTTTTAACAGTTGAAGGGTCCGGTTTTCGCCCACGAACGAATGGCATCCTGCGCTGGCACCCCCCTGGCGATGTGGCCACAACACGGGCATTAACAACTTTCCGGACGGACGCGGATGGCAATTTTGAGGTTGAATTTACCATGCCGGATATTCGCCCCACGGATGAGCCGCAGCGAATTGAGGTCGAGGAAAATTGGCGAACAGGTATTAAGGGACCCAGCGAGACCCTGCTCATCACCTTTGAGAAAATAATCGAGACGATATTCCTGGCCCTAATTGCTACCTTTGTCGGGACGCTTTTGGCGGTTCCTATTTCATTTTTGGCGGCGCGAAACTTGATGGAAAACGTAAGTGCACCACTTGCCGCCATCGCTTTAGCGATTATCGTCATTCCCATTGGTTGGTTCATTGGCTCAACAGTTACCAGGTGGATAGTCGAAACCGCTGCTTTTACGGTGGACCAGCCGCTTCTGGGGCTGGGGTCGGTGGTTCTCGCTCTCATATTAGCCTGGGCATTATTACGATTTGGCCCCCCCATTTTTTCGGATGAGCCTCAACCGTTATCGCGTCAGATCGTTTCCGGCCTCCGCTTGATTCTGGCCCTCATTCTGGCTTTTTATGCCATTGCCGCCCTGGCCAATCAAGGGCTTGTATTTGGCGCCTGGCTGGAAGGACAGTTGTCCGGGTTTGGCTTCATCGGCAATTTCATTTTCTTAATATCGGATGCGGTACGGGTTTTATCTCCGGCGATTATTGGGTTGTTGCTGGGGCTTCTTGCTGCCTCTTTAGGCAGTAAATATGGGCAGGAACTGGTGCTGCGAACCAGCGGTATAGTTGCCCGGATCTTTACCGGGGTCATCGCCGGGTTGGGCGCGGCCGTTTTTGTCTATGGCATTGGTGCCGCTTTGAACTGGCTTTACCAGTTTGATGAACCAGAGTTCTGGACCATCTACCCGGCAATTGTCGCCGGCGTCATTGCCGCCATTGCCGGTTTTCTGATCGAGCCTAAACGGCCGTTCGCCATTGGATTCACCCTCTATACCGTCTCCCGCAGTATCCTTAACATCATTCGTTCTATTGAACCCCTGATCTATGTCATTGTTTTCGCGGTTTGGGTCGGTATTGGACCTTTCGCTGGTGTCCTGGCCTTAACCATCCATACCATCGCCGCCTTGGGTAAGCTGTTTTCAGAACAGGTCGAAGATATTGATGATGGTCCTGTTGAGGCAGTTACAGCCACCGGCGCTAACCGGATGCAGCTTATTGTTTTTTCGGTCATCCCTCAGGTCGTGCCATCCTACATCGCCTTCACCCTTTATCGTTGGGATATCAATGTGCGCTTTTCAACGATCATTGGGTTTGCCGGTGGTGGTGGCATCGGTTTTGTCCTGGTCCAAAACATCAATCTTCTGCGCTATCGCCAGGCCGCAGTGATGATGATCGCCATCGCTGTTGTGGTTATGACATTGGATTATATTAGTTCAAAGATCCGCAGCCGCATCATTTAATCTTTCATAGATTGGTCCAATTTTCAACATTGGACCAATCTTCCTTAAACCCCGCTAAAAATCGTTGGATGTGCTCCTTCATAACGATACACTAACGCCATATCTTTTTTACCAATTATGGACTGGCGTTGGTGAAATCTCCTTCGTCAGTTTTTTGTCTAAGCACTATTTTTATGCAGCAATTGTGGCTCGCTCTGCTGATTGCAGGGACTTTGGGGCTGACGGCTTGCCAACCTCAAGAAATTATCGTGGAAGTAACACGCGTTGCTGAAAATCAAGCGACACCTGAAGTGCGAGAAGTGACGCGCGTTGTGCCGGTGACTGCGGTGGTGTCTGAGGCGACGCGGACAGTGGCCGCACCTGTCGTGGTAGAGGTGACGAAATCACCTCTCGGCAGCGAGGCGCGGCCGGTGCAGCTTCTTTTCGCACCTATTGCCGATACGGCCGTCATTGCTGGCCGCGGCCAGGAATTAGCTCAAGTCTTGACGGATGAAACGGGATACCAGTTTCTGGTGGGTATTCTTGAAGATGAACAAACAGTGATCGAGATGATGTGCAGCGCCCCGCTGGAAACGATAGGATTTTTATCTTCTCCCGGCTTCATTTTAGCCCAGGAGCAGTGTGGCGTTCAAACCGGGAATGTCTCCGTTGGCAGTGATGGATATTCCTGGCGATCAGGTATGATCGTCGCCCGGCGTGACAGCGGCATTGTCGATCTGCCAGATTTAAACGAAAAGAGCTGGGCAGTGCCGGCCGATGAGAGTTTGACCAGGAAACTTTATTTCCAGGCCTTATTCTCCGAAGAAGGCATCGAGCCTGGGGAAATTATTGAAGTCGATGGAGACAGCGCAGCCATGCTGGCTGTTTATAATGGAGATGCGGATTTTGCCACGGCCGCTTTCGTGCCGCCGGTTATGCCCTTTGAAGAGCGCCTGTGGCAGTATGGTGAGGACGCTCCCGAACCTGGCCGGTTTCTAGGTATCCCGCCACAGCGCAGTCCCATCGGATATGTTTTGGTGAATGGCGAACCGGAAAATGGCGGCTATCGTCTTCGTGACGCTCGCTCAAGGGTGTTTGACGTGGAACCGGAAATCTACAACAGTACCCAAATAATTTCTTTAAGCGCCCCAATCCCCAATGATATGGTAGCCTTTGGGCATGATTTTCCCCTGGGATTGGCGCGAGATGTGACTGCTATTTTTACCGATTTTGCAGCCTCGGAAGCATGTAATACCTCCATTTGCTCTCCCGATTTTTTGGGTTGGAGTGGGCTGCTTCCTGCTGATGATGAATTATTTGAACCCATTGAATTCGTGCAAGACGTGCTGAATCTTTCAGTGGATCAGATGTTGGCGTTAGCTCGCTGAGGATGATTGACTGGCGTGATTGATGTAGCTGTCATAATTGTAAGTTGGAACGTTCGTAAATATCTAGGAAACTGCTTGCGCTCAGTTTGTAACGACTTGGGGCGATCCGGGCTGCATGGTGAAATATTCGTGGTCGATAACGCCTCAACTGACGGAACTGTTGATTTGTTGGGTGATCTTTTCCCGCATGTTCATGTTATTGCCAACGAAAAAAATATTGGATTTGGCGCCGGTAATAACCAGGGCATGCAGGCCGCCGCGGAATTTAACCCCAGATATTATTTCTTGCTAAATCCGGATACTTACGTCAGGCCAGGCGCGATAAAGGCTTTGATTTCCTGTTTGGAAGAGCGACCGAATGCAGGTATGGCCGGCGCGCGCTTGATGTACGGTGACGGCCGCTTTCAGCACAGCGCCTTCTATTTTCCCGGATTGGGCCAGCTCATGTTTGATCTGCTGCCCATGCCGGCCAGACTTTATCAAAGTCGCTTGAACGGCCGCTATCCACGCCGTCTTTATGAACCTCGACGGGAGCCATTTGAAATCGATCATCCATTAGGGGCAACGATGATGGTCCGGGCGGATGTGGCGGAATCAACCCACGGTTTCGATGAATCCTTTCATATGTATTGTGAGGAGATTGATTGGAGTTGGCGCGTGCGTGATGCCGGGTGGGAGATTTATGCCGTGCCGGAGGCGGAAATTGTGCACTATGAAGGTGAAAGCACCCGCCAGGTGCCGGCTGCCAGCGTCATTAATCTATGGCGCAGTAGGGAAAAATTATACCGTAAACATCACGGCCGGCTGCACAATGCCGTTGCGGCCCGCATTGTTCGCCGGGCGATGAAGCGCAAAGCAGGTAGAGCGGCCGATCCGGAAATGCGCCAGGCATACCAGGAAGTTGCCAGCATTTGGTCGCCCAATGGCTCTAAATAATCACCACCCACTGAATGAGCCGCTTCAGGAAGAGGCCGGCAGCATTACCCCCGAACTGACGGCTGTCGTTCTTACCCTCAACGAAGCGCAGCATATTACAGATTGTATCCACAGCCTATCCTGGGTCGACCGGGTTGTTGTCTTCGATTCCTTTAGCCAGGATGAAACGACAAGGCTGGCTGAGGCAGCGGGAGCATCCGTCATCCGCTCCGAGTTCTTGAACTATGCCCAACAGCGCAATGCAGCCCTGCAAGCCCTTGATACAGATTGGATTTTTTTTGTGGATGCGGATGAACGGGGAACGCTCTCTTTAGCGGAAGAAGTCCGGCAGGTCGTCGCCGCCCGTCCGGAGAGGGGTTGGTATATCCCTCGCCACAATATTATTTTCGGCAAGCTGACGCGCGGCGCGGGCTGGTATCCGGATTATCAACTGCGCTTATTTAAACATGGCCATGTTCATTATGAACGGCCCGTGCATGAAATCGCTGTGGTCGATGGGCCAGTGGGTTATCTTCAACACCCGCTAACCCATTACAACTACCGCGATCACGCCCACTTCCATACAACCCAGGAAGCTTATTCATCCTACGATGCCTCGATCCTGAAAGAACAAGCCATTCACCCTCGACCGCATAAGTATATTCTTCAACCCTGGCGGCAGTTCTGGTGGCGTTTTGTTAGCTTAAAGGGGTACAAAGATGGATGGCACGGCCTGCGCCTCAGTTTATATATGGGTTATTATGAATGGGTGAAATATCGCAAACTGGGGAAATTATGGAAAGAGGAAGGGGGATGAGCAAAGCAATAGGTGTGGATTGCACGTTTGGCAATGATGGTCAGGTGAGGGTGCGGCGCATCCAGGTGGACGATCGCTGGCATGTTGTCGATCCGGGACGCCAATGGCTGGATGAAGCGGGCCGGCATCTGTTAATCATGATGCCAGGGGGCCGTGTGTTTGAAATCCTCTTGTCGGCCGAAACCTTAACCTGGACCCTTGTCTCCGTGCGAGCGAAGAGTAATATTATTTAGCGGCAATTTAGGCAATTTGCGCCACATTAACTTAGCCCAGAGCGGGGATGATCACCCGGTACAGGGCAAACAGATCAAGCGCAATGAGTGCCGCGGCCAGGCCAAGAGGAATAAGATAGACGGCAAAAGGCCAGCGCTTTTTCACCGGCCTGAACCACAAACCTAACCCGACAGCAATTCCTAACCCAATTGGAATCAACGCCGGGAATAAATAGCGTCCCTGGTGCTGGACAAAGGTCAGGTTGTAAACCAGATGCACCCCTGATGTCAGAACAAGCAGCACAATCATGATCAACAAAGGCAGAATATAGTAACGCAGGTCGCGTCTTTTTTGGATGGCCAGGGTTATCAAACCGGCCAGGGCCAAACCGCTGAACAGCCACAACAAGGGATAGAGCCAGGGAGGATAGGTCATGGGTACCGTCATCCAACCAAATTGGCCCCAAAAACTATTGAAGGTCGTGTTGATAAACCGCTGAACCGTACCCAGCAAACCATATTGGGTAATCCAATCGGCCGTTCGCGGTTGGCCAACGACGATGCTATCATGGGCGGCCTTGCCCAGTATATCCAAGCCTCCATAGACAAGAATGTTACGCCCCCACCACAAGGAGCCAAGCAGTAAGGCAGGGAGAGCAACCAGAATTGCGGCGCGCAGCAAGCGCCGCCACTGCCCCCAAAAGCGCCAGAGCAGCAACAAGGCGACAACCGCCGTGATCGGGTAGACAGTGCCTTTGGTCACATATCCGGCGCCCAATAAAATGCCTAAAATGATGGTGTCCCTGGTCCGTACCCCGTCGGCCTGTCCAATCACTACCAGCATAAATAGAATGGCGGCAATGATCAATTCAGCCAGGGCGTCATTGTTGATCGAAGCGAGGATAGCCATGTGCTGCGGCAGGAAGGCCAGAAAGACGGCCGTGGTCATGGACAGCCAAGGCTCTTCGGGCGCGAGGCGTAAAACGGTGGCATAGGCCAGGATGATGACCCCGGCTCCCAGGATTAAGGAAAAAAGGCGCAAAGCCGTTATGGAGCCGCTGCTCAGCAAAAACAGGGGCGTTTGCAGCAAATAGTAAAGCGGAGGCTGCCAATCTTCATATTCGATGGGTTCAATCGAGTATTGGGGAGCGAAGCTGGAAATGAAAACAACTTCATTTAAGTATGCTTGATCATAGTCGCCAGGCTCAATGACCGGCAGACGCCCCGCCGCTAGCTGGCGTACATAGTTATAGTGAGCCGGTTCGTCCGGGGCTTGCCAGGCGGGAGTATTGATCACGTAAAGTGTTCCCACGCCCAGGTAGATCAGGATGATCAGGATCAGAAAGGCATGCTTGCGCATCAAGGGATCATACCCCAATTGTGCTTAGCGGTTAAAATGCCTGTAATAAACCCACATATCCACGTAAGGCTTCGCCCATCTGCGGGATCGAGATGCTCTCTTTGACGGTGTGAGCCAGGGCTTCTTCACCTGGTGCGTAGCCGACGACGGGGATGTCAAAAGGAACAAAGAGACGGCCGTCCGTGGCAAATTGATAGCTGGTCAGTTCAGGTTTGCGACCCATCCCTTCGCTGATGGCCGTATGAACGCGCTTAACGAGATCGGATTCCGGGGGGGTGTAGAAGCCAAAAATGGGATCGTCTGAATTCTGTAAAGGCGTCGGCGTGCTGCACCAGGCATCGGTGATGTCGTAAGTGGCATCACCCGCGAGGCGCTGAATAAAGGACTGCAAGCTGTTGCTGCTCTCGCTAGCCGTCCGAATGTCCAGCAAGACGCGGGTCCAGGCCGGCGTGACGTTGGGACTTGTTGTGTCAACCTCTATGATTGTAGGCGAAATGGAGGTGGGACCCAGGAGTGGATGGGCAGACAATTCCTCCTGGGCGGATTGCAGTTTCTCTAACAACGAAGCCAGGGCGTAGTTAGGGTTGTCCTCGCCGGCAGAGAGGGAGCTGGCGTGCACGGAACGGCCGCTGAAAGTTACCCAAATTTGAATAATACCCCGGTGGCCAAGAGCTATATTGTTATTTGACGGCTCACCTAAAACGACCAATGACACCGGATAATCGAGGTTTTCGACCCAGTATTGAGCACCGGCTCCGCCGATTTCTTCTTGCACAACCCCGCTAAAAACGACGTCGCGCCGCGGCCTTTTCCCGGCGCGCAGCATGGCCGCCATACTGTAGATTTGTACGGCCAATGGCCCCTTGATATCACAGGCTCCCCGTCCTAAAATGCGCGAATCTATGATTTCCCCGGAAAAAGGAGGCACGGGCCACAAATCGCGGTCCCCGGGATCAACATGATCAAGATGTGTATTGAGCACCAGGGCACCGAGGTCAGGATCTTCCCCACGGATTCGGCCGCTGACATTGCCTATTCCATCGATATGGACCGCTGCAAATCCCAACTCGCGCATTTCTTCGGCTATCAGTTGGGCAATTCGTTCTTCTTCTTTGGACATGCTTGGAGTTTGAATTAAGCGTTGTGTAAAATCAACACAATCAGCCAGCAGTCGCTGCCAGTCGAAATTTTGCATTATTTGATCTCCTCTTTAGCGCCAATCCTTCAGCCACCAATCGGCGTGAGGCATGTCACTACGCTTAACAGCTTTCGTCAAGTACTCTAAATTTATGGGCACCCGGCGAAATTGTACAGACAGATGGCTATTCTGCTGTGTGACAAGGGCATATTCAGCCCAAAGCGGATTGTGTGAATGCCCACCAACCGTTTCATATGGCATACCAACACTGCCCGGATTGACCAGTAAACTGTTTTGAAAGCGGCGCAGCATTTGCTGGTGTGTATGTCCCCCGACCATGACCGTTGCCTGGTGGCCGGCAAGCATTTGCTTTAATTCATCCTCAGATGTTGTTGGAACTATAAAATCTGTATTGGAACGGGGCGAACCATGATAAGCGAGTAAACGAATACCTTTCCCAAGATCGAGCGATACCGTTGGTTGGAAGGTGCGGATAAAGGCTAAATCTTCCTCGCGTAAGCTAGTCGCTCCCCAACGCTCGATTTCTTCCAGGCGCCGCGAATCCTCATCAGTGTCCTCCCAGGGTGTTGGATTCAATGCCCAGGCATCTGTATTGCCCATGACGATTGGCCAATCTCGCTCGCGCAATAAATCGAGTACCTGGTGGGGCTGGGGACCGGTCACCAAAACATCTCCGAGACAGATGACGGCGCCCGGTGCTTCAGATTCTAGATCGGCCAAAACTGCTTCCAAGGCAACGAGATTGCCGTGTATATCAGAGATCAAGGCAATACGCATTAGCTTTCTCCTTTTATAACCTCAAGTATTGAGGCAATATGCCAAATTCGGCCTGCCCGCTTTATGGCGGCTTCGTATTGCTTTTTCAAGAAACCGGTTGCTTCATCAAACGAATAGACCTTAATCCAAGGCATGTGTATCTCCTGGTACTGGTTGCCGAAATTCACCGACTTTGCAGAAATGTTTGCCAAATATTAAATATCAAGGGTTCGCGAAACGAGCCGGATGACGGCCAGGGTGTTCAGATGTGCCTTGGGCACAAAGGATGAATGGATGATGTATTCCTGGTCCTTTCTTCCATCCGGGCTGCGCTCAGAGCAGTGGGCATTGCCGCCCGCCGGGCCGAGACCGTCCAGGATGGGCATATCTTTCCAGAAATAATTGCCGTCACTCAGTCCCGCACGTTCTTCAGGGATAGCTTTCAGGTTTAGCGATTTTGCCGTTTCTTGCCAGACCTGAAAGAGGTTATCTGTTTTAGAATTTCGCGACCAAGGCAGCACCTGGTTTAAAACCTTTGTTTGAACCCGGCAGTTAAAACCGCCATTGGCCGAACGGACTGTGGAAAGGTGATTGAGATCCAGCATTTTAGCGATGCCCTCTTTGTACACTGCTATGTTAAAAGCACGCATTTCGATACTGGCTGAGGCGAAATGAGGCACGCGATTGATGACAGTGCCTCCGGCCACGGTTCCAACATTAAAGGTCAAATCGCGATCATAGTCGGTCATGTGAGAAATACGGGTTATGATATCTGCCATTTGTAAAACAGCGTTGGCTCCTTTATCATGGGCGCTGCCGGCGTGAGCCGCCTTTCCCTCCACTTCGATGCGATAGACAACCATCCCCTTGCGAGCAACAACAAGTTGGGGATTTTTGCCAGACCAGCTCCCAGGTTCAAATATCAGGCAGGCCAATGGGTTTGATCCCAACCGCTGAACACACAGCCGGCCGAAATCCTTCCCGCCTGTTTCTTCCGAGGCATCAAGCAGCACAATCCAGGTGACGGACTGAAAGAGTTCGGGATAAAGATCATGAAGGGCGCTTAATACCATGTAGATCATGACCGTACCCCCCTTTATATCCAGAATGCCTGGTCCATAAATACGGTCTCCTTCAACCCGCCAGCGGAAATCATTTTGTATTTCTTCCGCTTCGGGGAAGACGGTATCAAGATGAGAGACCAGTCCCACTTTGGGTGCCGGCTGGTCGCCTTGTGGTTGGCCGGGTCGGGTTAGAATCAAATGCCGGCCATAAAGGGGGTTGGTTGATTGTATGCTTTCTGCTTTGAAACCTAAAGTGGCAAAATCATCGGCTGTCAGTTGACCCAGTTTATTGACTCCTTCAGGGTTGGAGGTGAAACTGTTAATTCCAACCATCTGTTCCAGCATGGATATATAGCCCGGTAAATGTTCTTGCAGGTAGATCTTGATTTCCTGGCTAAGCGCCATTGGATTGAATTGCTGCATGTTCGTTTACCAACTTCGTAATAGCCAGGCAGTTGAGAAGCGCTTTAGGAATGAAAGAGTCCAGTAATATATATTCTTGATCTTTGCTCCCGTCCTCAGAACGTTCAGAACAGTGCGCATTTCCACCATCCGGCCCTAATCCATCCAGGGTAGCGACCTGCTGCCAGGTCCAATTGCCGTCGCTCAATCCGCCTCTTGCTTCCCCTTCGATGACGATACCGAGATTTTTCCCTGCTTCTCGCCACAGGTTGAGCAATGTATCAGATTTTTGATTAGGAGCCCAAGGTTTCCATTGCCCTAATAAGTTGATGCTTACTTTGCAGGGGTAGCCGCCATTGGCACTTTGAACAGAAGAGAATTCATTTAAGGCAACCATTCTGTCTACACCTGAGGCAAAAACGGATGGAGAATATGCCCTCATTTCTACGAAGGCGCTGGCTTGATGAGGCACGCGGTTAATGACTGTCCCGCCGGAGATCGTCCCCACATTAAAGGTTATAGCTTGTTCATAATTGGTGAAATGGGCCACACGCTGGATGACTTCTGACATTTGTAAGATGGCGTTGGCCCCATGATTGTGCGATGTGCCCGCATGGGCAGCCTTGCCTTCAACGGTGATATGATAGCGCGCCATTCCTTTACGCGACGTGACAAATTTGTAATCCTTGCCGTAGGATACACCTCCTTCAAAGACGAGCGCGGCTAATGTGTTACCATCCAGGTTGCTCAGGCATAATCGGCCGAAATCAGGCACTAGCGCTTCTTCGGCAGCATTGAGAAGCACGACCCAGGTGATCTGATCAAAAAGCTCAGGATAGACTTTTTGGAGGGCGGAAAGCAGTAACAAGATCATCATCGTCCCGCCTTTTATGTCGTAGACGCCAGGGCCATAGATACGCCTGCCGGAGATGCGCCAGTGAAAATTGTTGTCTAATTCTTCCGCAGCAGGATAGACGGTGTCTAAATGGGAGATAAAACCAACTTTAGGACCTGGTCGCCCATCCTTTGTCTGGCCATGACGTGTTAATATCAGATGCTTGCCATAAAGATAATCCGCAGCCTGCACCCGCTCGGCCGTGAATCCCAATTGGGCAAAGGCTTCGGCCGTAAGATCGCCAACCTTATTAACGCCTATGGGATTGGCAGTAAAGCTATTGATGTTGACCGTCTGCTGTAAGTAATCCAGTTTGGCGGGCAGCTCTTGCTGGAGATGATTTTCTAACGTTACTATCGTTTCCTGATTGGACATTCAAACATTTATGCCTTAACTTTGATCTGGTAAGTGCAAACCCTAATTTATAGCACTGTCACCGAAGGCTTTCAAATGTTAGCTCGATGAACTTAATGGAAGCGTTAAGGCTGTCCGCAATAATTGGCGTAACTCCCACGTAGATTCACGATCAAGCAAGTTTAAGGCTTTAATTCCGGTTAGTTTAGTAACCAATTCGATGCCCGCTTCAGTGTTGGTAGTAACGCCGGCAATCATGTTTGGCGTACGGCCGTATGCCTCAATAAGTCCGATCACAGCATAAGGATCGGAAGCGCACATCACTAACCAGCGCACATTTTCCGAGATGTGCTTCACAGCGATGTCTCCATTGTAGGGTTCCAAGGGAGAAGCACCGACTTCAATGACAGCGACATCGACGTCAACGACCGAGATGCGAGCAAGCAGCCGTTCCAGGGCTTCTTGATATTGCCGGCTTGGGCAAACAGTGGTTGGCAGCCCGGTATCAACAAAATCAAATATATAATCAGCCCCGGCATCTCTCATGCTTAAAATGTCGCGATAGCGGCCGCTCCCGGTTAATTTTGCGCCCACAACTTTCAAGCCCATATCCTTAAGCTGGCGAATAATGACGCGCGCTGCTGTGGTCTTGCCGGCGGACATGGATGTACCGATGATCATGATGACCGGTAGCAAGAAAGGCCGTGGAGCCAGCTGGGCCACATAATCCTGCATGCGGCATTTTTCTCCATGAATTAAAACATGTCCTTTATACGTCAAAGGGATTGGGGTAGGCAAGAAGGGAGAAATTGAAGTCATTTTGCCAAACACCCCACCCATTCCTAGACAATCCATGAGCAAATCTTCGCCAATCTCGCGCCAATCACCGACCGTTTCTAAGGTGGCATAGCGGCGGGCGAAAGCACCGATGATAATGTGACCTTCCATCACTTCAATTGTTCGGCCGCTTCTAACTTCTACACGGCCGAGAGGGCTGGGTCGGTGGTTTACTTCACCGGCGATGTAGTCGCCCCCGGCCCACATTTCGCGTGGGAGAGGTTCAACAGAAAAAGGGAGATCGGGCAGAGGGGTGATGCGGGTAATCGAAGAGAAGAAATAACGGCTCATATCATTCCTCCTAAAGGTTTGTCAATTATTATTTTTTTGTACCTTTGGGAATTCCAAAGAAAAAATCGACAAACCTGATACAAAACTACTTAAGATGTTAACATCAATAACGCCAACAAGGCTGCGCGTTCCGCCATCTTATCTACAATAAGAAATTCATGTTGGGCGTGTGCACCATCCCCCACAGCCCCCAGCCCGTCCAATGTAGGAGTATATTGACTTGTGAAATTGCCATCGGACCCACCACCGGCCATTCCATTTTGTAAACGAATACCTAATTGATTGCCGATACCTTGAGCACGCTGCCAAAGCTCCTGATTGGATGGCGTTGCTTCCAAGGGGGGACGGTTGAAGCCCCCATTAATTTCAAGCCTGCTGCCGGGAATTGGTGATTTCAGATTCAGAATTTCTTTTTCAATTTGCCTGGCATCGCTCATTGTCGGCACGCGCACATCGATGGCGGCCCGGCTTTGGGGCGCAATGACGTTTGTGCGCAAACCGCCATCAATCGTACCCACATTGACGGTAATGCCTTTGCTTAAATCATTCAAGGAATAAAGATCTTGAATGACATGGGAAAGAGCTAATATGGCGCTGATTCCCTTTTCAGGCTCCAACCCGGCATGAGCCGCGCGGCCGTGCACAATCACTTCAAATATGCCCACTCCTTTTCTCGCTGTTTTCAATTTGCCTTCTAATCCTAGAGCCGGTTCTAAAATGAAAGCGCGCTGGACTTCTTGGGCCAGGCGGATGATATGAGATCGAGATTCAATGCTACCGATTTCCTCGTCTGAGTTTACAAAAATGACAGGAGCCAACCGTGGCCGTAAGTCCAGAACATTTAAAGTCTTTAAAGCGAAAATCATCTGGGTCAGACCACCCTTCATGTCATAGACGCCAGGCCCACGAATCCGGCCATTTTCGACCTGCAAGGGCATTTCTTTGAGCGTGCCGATAGGCCAAACAGTATCACAGTGGCCGATAAGCAGTTGGCGAGATCCATCACTTTGATGGGCATCATTTTCTGCTGGCTCTGCCAGCAAATGCCCGCCCGTTTTTTGGCCTCCAATGATACGAACAGTAAAACCCAAGCCATTCAATGCATCCCATAAGAGAGCTAATGGTGCTGCCTGGGCTTCCGGGCTGGTGGAGGGCGACTCCGCCCGAACAAGCTCGGAGAGAAATTGAATCATCTCTTCTCGCTGATCTCGTAAATAAGCTGTTATCAATTTGGCCGGCTTCATGGTTATCTGACAGTGTCCTTAGCGTTTAAATCCACGCATGAATGGAAAAGTGAAACTTTCCCGGATACGGGCAAAGCGGCCCCAGTTGAGATAGGCTAACAGCGGCGCATCGGCTAGCAAATCAATATCATCGATATCAGGGCTGCGCAGTGAATCCTGGGCAGCGTAGGCGGCAGTGATTTCGCCCGCGATGAGACTGTTTATGCCGAATCCATCAACGATTCGCTCTAATTCGCACTCAAAATAAAGGTAGCCATCTTCAATGAATACACCATCAACTTTCTTTGCAGGGAATGTAGGCAGCAAAGCCAGGGCGGGTTTGCCACCATCTTCTTCTCGGGGGGTGGCGGTTAAGCTGGTCTGGATCATTTGGGTGGGTCGAGGATAGCTCACAGTAAATACACCCTCCCGCTTGATATTGTGGTAGGTCGAATGGCTCGGCGTGCAGACAAAACCAAAATGATTATTCCAGCTCAATGGTGTGGCCAGGTGTTTGGGAGCAAGATTATAGCGGCCGTCAGCTTCTTTTGTACCGATAACTACCAACGGTGCTACGGTGAAGACCTGATCCCAAATAGAAAGTTCGGATGATAAAGGTACCACTTGCTGCTCATAAGATGTGTTCATAATAATCACCATACCGGTCTAAGACATTTATTATTCATTATGTCTGCCGGGATCAACCTTGTCTAGTGTCGTTTGTCATTAATTTGGTAAACTATCCGAATGCAGTTTGAACAGCAATCTAGTCAGGATAATAAATTTCACGGGGTTGTGGCCGCCGGGGGACCGGAAACAGTGGCCGTGGGGATTTCCATGCTGGCACGTGGTGGTAATGCGGTTGATGCTGCTGTTGCGGCTGCTTTTGCCTCTTTCATTGCAGAGATTGGCGTTGTGCATCTGGGGGGTAGCGGTTTGGCCCATATTTATGATCCAAAGGATAGCCAGTCCGTTGTTTATGATTTCTTCAGCAATACGCCCGGCCTCGGTCATGCGTTCGACAAATCATCAGACATAGATTTTAATGAAGTAACTGTTGACTTTGGGGAGACCACACAAAATTTTCACCTGGGAAGGGCTTCGGTGGCTGTTCCTGGAAATATTTTTGGCTTATGCCGTATGGCTGAAGATTACGGCCGTTTACCCCTCTCAACACTCCTGGAGCCGGCGATTAAACTGGCGCAAGATGGGCTGGCAATTGCCCCATTTCAAGCTGATACTTGTAAGTTGTTGACACCGCTCTACGCCAACACAGCCGGGATGCGAGAAATTTTTCTGCGAGACGGCCGTATGATACAAGCGGGAGAACAGTTATTTGTCCCCGGTTTGGCTGAAACCTTGCAGGAAATTGCCAGAGACGGAGAAAAGGTGCTGCGTAATGGTCGGCTGGCGCAGGCGATTTTGGACGACCAGCAGGCGCATGGTGGTTTATTAACGGCTGAGGATCTACAGCACTACCAGGTGCTCAAGATGCCTTCGATTCGTGTACCGTACCGGGATTTTGAAATTCTCCTCCCACCTCGAAGCTCGACCGGCGGTGTCTTGACCGCCTTCACCATGAACTTGTTGGCCCGGTTCAATGTCAGCAGATGGCAACATGGATCGGTTGAACATTTGAGACGGCTGTATGAAGTCATGGCCGCCACCTCGCGTGCCCGCCCCATGTGGGAAAAACTGAGTGCGCTTGTGCCCCCCAAGGAGGCCTTAAGTCGATTCTTGAGTGAAGAAAACGCCATGCACTTTGAAGGAGAAATACGTCAAATTTTGAGCCGGCCAGAATTTTCTCCCGCTCCGTCAGAAGCGGATGGCCCACCCAACACCAGCCATCTCAGCGTGATCGATGGGCAGGGGATGAGTGTCAGCCTGACAACAACAGCGGGTGAATCGGCCGGTTTTGTCGTTCCCGGAACCGGTTTTATCCCTAACAACATCTTAGGTGAAGAAGATTTACACCCGGATGGTTTTCACTCTCGCCCGCCCGGCGTTCGTATTCCGACGATGATGACCCCAGCCATCGTGCTCCAGAAGAACCAGCCGCGAGTTGTCGTTGGCAGTGGTGGCAGCATTCGCATTCGCAGTGTTATCATGC
Organism: Anaerolineae bacterium; assembly: GCA_028277515.1. Next base: position 10,882 of record JANQGC010000035.1, on the reverse strand, counting down.
AGGTGTTGAGTAATCTGTTGGACTTTCGTATGAGCCTGCATGAGGCGGTTAACGCACCGCGCGTGCATATTGAGCATGGGGTGTTGCAGTGTGAGGCGGGCTATGATGAAGAGGCTGTGAACCAGTTAGAAGGGATGGGCTACGCGATCAACCGCTGGCAGTCTCGCAGTATTTATTTTGGTGGAGCGCACAGCGTGTCCCGTACGATAGATAGCCGCTTACATGGCGCTGGAGATAACCGGCGTGGGGGCGCGATGGCCGTCGTTTAATAATCCTCACACTTTATCCTTCCTTATGAATATCTGGTGAAAATCCCCCTCTAATTGGCGGCTACCGGTTGCCAAAACTGCTTCGCCTGTGCATTATGTTCCAACATTCCTCTACGCGGCAGAGGTATTTTGCAACTGAGCACCATGTCTCAATGAAAGCCGTTGGGAAGAAAAGGAAGGAAAAATCATATGTTTAGCCGGGAACGACGGCGTTTGCCGCTGTCCGGACTTATCATTGCTTTTGCTTTGGTGCTGTTTGGAACTCCAAATACCTCTGTAAACGCATCCCTCTTTGCTGCTTCGAGGAATGATTACGTCATTCATCTACCGGTTATCGCCACGACACCCGATCCGTTTACTGGCGCTGAGTCAGTCATGCAATTTTTAAATTATATGAGGTACCATGCCGGTGTTCCGGCGGCCGTCGATGATCCAAAGCTCAATGACAACTGCTTTGAACATGCGCGGTATATGGCCGAAAACAATGTGCTAACTCACCAACAGAATCCGCAGATGCCATATTATTCAGATGGCGGTCAGAAGTGTGCCGAAAAAGCAAACGCGTGGCTGGGCACGGAAAGTCCGAGCAACCCCTGGAAACCTTTGGATGCTTTGTACAGTTGGCGCACTTCCGTTGCCCACCGGTTGTGGATGCTGTACCCAACCACAACCATTTTTGGTTACGGTTTTTATGCCACGGACGGCCAGCGGGGAGGCGCGGCCATTGATGTGCTATCAACTTGTGATTTTAATGCCGATGAAAGATACAAGGGTTGGCCGGTACAATATCCTGGTCCAAGCCAAAGAAACATCCCGGCATCCCCTTATCCGATTACGTTAAACTGGCGCTATTTTGGGCCAAAACCGGAACTGTATGAAGCGCGTCTAAGTACGGCCGATGGGAAATCAATCCCGCACATCGCCAATACAGATTTAGACGCCGGCCATAAAGGAATTCAAATACTCCCCAAGGTCGCTTTTCCGGAGAACACAATGATCAAGGTTTATATTTCCGGGGCATATGAAGGCAGGTCTTTCAATTACGCCTGGAACTTTACGACAGGTTCGCGCGATAGCGCACCGGCCAATGTCCATTTCGACGAAAGCTCAGGACCACAGCAGGACATGGTAAACTTAGAACATGAGTAGAGAGCGAACTTATCGCAGTGAGGCCGTGGTCCTGCGCCGCGTTGATTTTGGCGAGGCAGATCGCCTGCTGACATTGTACAGCCGCGAACATGGCAAAATAAAGGCCATTGCCAAAGGAGCGCGCAAGCCGCAAAGTCGTAAGACGGGGCATGTGGAGTTATTCATGCGCAGCCGGTTTTTTATCGCGAAAGGACGCAACCTGGATATTATTACCCAGGCAGAGGCGATTGATTCTTATATTCCCCTGCGCTCTGATCTGGTTCGGGCGACTTATGCATCCTATGCTGTTGAGTTACTCGATCGTTTTACAGTGGAAGAAGATCAGCATATCGGTATTTATGATTTGTTGGTCGATGCCCTGGGCTGGTTTTCAACGGCCGATTCCCCCTTTTTGGCCGCTCGCTATTACGAACTGCGATTGCTGGCCCTGGCCGGTTTTCACCCGCGCTTGTTCCAATGTGTCTCTTGCCAAGAAGCCGTCGAAGAACAGGATCAATTTTTCAGCGTGCAGATGGGCGGAGTCCTCTGCCCGGACTGTTATGAAGCCGATCGTAACGCGCTGCCGGTATCGGCCGTCGCCGTCAAAGTCTTACGATATCTACAGACCCGTTCCTGGGATGTGGTCAGTCACCTGCGGCTGAAAACGCCGCTCAAACAAGAATTAGAGCATGTGATGCATGATTACATTAAATATACGTTGGAACGGGATTTGAAATCTGTGGAGTTTCTGAATCGCCTGCGTCGCGAGGCGGCCCTATTTACCCCCGCTGAAAATTAAATTCAAGCCGCCTCACCAAATAGATTGGCTCATGTTATAATCGGCGGTTGGATAATTTTTACATGCAAGGTCGGTCTTGTATGCTATTTGCCTGCCGGTCGGTGACAATTTTAGGAATATTAATGAGTGAAAAACTGAGCTTTCAAAAAACAATCATGCGCCTGCTGAACTTTTGGGAAGAGCAGGGCTGCTTGATCCAACAGCCATATAATGTACAGGTCGGCGCGGGTACGATGAATCCGGCTACTTCTTTGCGGGTACTAGGCCCGGAGCCCTGGAAGGTCGTCTATGTCGAGCCTAGCGTCCGTCCGGATGATGGTCGTTTCGGTGATAATCCTAACCGCATGCAGATGCATTTCCAGTTGCAAGTGATCCTCAAACCCGATCCTGGAAATCCGCAGGAGATTTACCTGAAAAGCCTGGAATCAATTGGCATCGATCTGCGGGAGCATGATATTCGCTTCGTGGAAGATAATTGGGAAAGTCCGGCCCTGGGTGCCTGGGGTTTGGGCTGGGAAGTATGGCTGGATGGCCAGGAGATCACCCAATACACGTATTTCCAGCAGGCAGGGGGACTTGAGCTTGATCCCGTTTCTGTAGAGATAACTTACGGTCTGGATCGCATCGTCCTGGCTTTGCAAGGAAAAGACAGCGTTTGGGAAATGGATTTTGGCGCGGGTGTCGGATATGGAGATGTCTTGTTGCAGGCGGAGATCGAGCATTGTAAATATTACTTCAACGTAGCCGATGTAGATGCCTTAAAGCAAACCTATGACACGTATGAAAACGAAGCACGCCGTTGTTTGGAAGCGAATCTGATCGTTCCCGCCCATGATTATAATCTCAAGTGTTCCCACCTGTTTAATGTTTTGGACACGCGGGGAGCGATCGGCGTCACGGAACGCGCCCATTATTTTCGCCGCATGCGTAATATTTCGCGCCAGGTCGCCGAAGCGTATATTGAACAGCGCCAACGGTTGGAATATCCATTTATGGATGTCCCAGGTTGGCAGATGAGTATGGAGCGCGCAGCAGTGGCTAAACCTTCGTGGACGACCGCCGAACGGCCGCAAACCTTTGTGCTGGAGATCGGCAGTGAGGAACTGCCGGCGGACGATCTCACCTCAGCGGTTCGCCAACTGCGCACGGCCGTGCCTGAATTCCTGGATAATTTACGCTTAGCACATGGGAATATCACCGTTGATGGCACACCACGCCGCCTGGCAATAATTGTTACGGATTTAGAGCCGCGCCAGACAGACCTGGAAATGGTAGCCAAAGGTCCCCCGGCCGACCGCGCCTATACAAAATCCGGAGAGCCAACCAAGGCTGCTACCGGTTTCGCGCGTAGCCGAGGTGTCAATGTTTCTGATTTGAAAATTGTGGATGAGAAGGGTGGTCGTTATGTGACGGCTGTTGTGCGCGAAAAAGGACGACTTACCGGCGAAGTGCTCGCGGAAAACCTGGCCGAACTGGTTGGGGGAATCAAATTCGAGAAGGCGATGCGCTGGAACGATTCAAATGTCAGCTACAGCAGGCCACTACGTTGGCTTGTTGCCTTATTTGGCGCAGATGTTATTCCCTTTTCCTATGCCGGCGTGAACAGCGGGCGCATTAGCCGCGGCCTGCGTCCTTACGATTCTCCACAAATTTCCATACCTGATGCCGCAAGTTATAACCGGATGTTAACAGAGCACGATATCATCCTTGATTCTGAGGAAAGGCGCGAGCAGATTTTGCGCGGGATAATGGCCCTTGCTGCTGAAAAGGGGGGCACAATTCCCGAAGATTTGGGTTTGCTGGCTGAAGTGACCAACCTGGTCGAGCGGCCGACGCCATTTCGCGGGCGTTTTGAAGCGCGTTATCTAAAGCTACCGGATGAGGTCTTGGTGGCTGTCATGCGCAAACACCAGCGTTATTTTCCAGTTTACAACCGGAAAGGAGCGCTCCTGCCGTATTTCATCGCCGTGCGCAATGGAGATGACCAGCATTTGGAAACTGTCATTAACGGTAATGAGCACGTGATTCGCGCTCGCTTCTCAGATGCGGAATTTTTCTATGCCAAGGATACCCGGCATAAGCTAGTCGATTTCTTGCCCAAGCTGGATACATTGACGTTTCAAGCCAGACTGGGATCGATGCTGGATAAGAGTAAGCGGCTGGAACAGTTAACACCAAAAGTCGCGGCCATGTTGGATCTCAATGCGCAAGATATTAAACTGGCCACCCGCGCTGCCTCTTTGGCCAAGGCTGACCTGGCAACGAGCATGGTGGTGGAGATGACTTCTCTCCAGGGCATGATGGGCGGCCATTACGCCAGTCTGAGCGGCGAAGTGGAGGGGGTGGTGAAAGCCATCGCTGAACAATATGAAATGGTCAGCGAAACGCGGCCGGGATTAGCACTGGCTCTATCCGACAGGCTGGACAGCTTAATGGGTTTATTTGCTGCCGGATTGGCTCCTAAGGGGTCTAATGATCCTTTTGCATTGCGCCGCGCGGCCATTCATGTTATTGAGGATTTAGCAGCCAATGAGCAGACCTTTGATCTGCGGGAAGGACTGTGGTCTGCGGCATCACTTCTGCCAATTTCCAGCGATGAACGGACGATTCAAGACGTTTTACAGTTCATCAAGGGTAGGTTGGCAGTGGTTCTACGAGAGCGAGGAATTTCCGCCCCCGTCATCAAAGCTGTCCTGGCTGAATCAGGACACGATCCATTCAAGGCGATAGTTACAGCGGCCGAGTTGCAGCAGGCTACAGAACAAGAAGGCTGGGCGGATCTGCTCAATGCTTACGCGCGGTGTGTGCGCATCACCCGCAGCCTGGAGACTTCTTACAATCTCAAAGCACGGGAACTGGCTTTGGATGCTGAACAGACGTTGTACGCGGCGTATGAGCAAGCAGCGGCCGAATCTGATGGGACATTGCCCACTTTCGTGAACGCTTTACAAACGATGGTGCCGGCAATCAACCAATTTTTTGAGCAAGTGTTGGTCATGGACGAGGATCCGGCCGTCCGTGAGAAGCGTCTGGCTTTGCTACAGCATATCTCCGGATTAACCGATGGCATTGCCGATCTTTCCCAACTGGAAGGGTTTTAAATAGCCGTATTTGAAACCCTTCAGTCATCCGGTTTTTATGGTTTGTTTTCATAAACAGGCTGCGAAAGCCGGGTTTTTTGCACCTTAAAGAAATCGGAAATCCATTATAAATAGAGTATAATTCTCAATCACATCGAGCCGCAATTTATTGTCATCCACCATTACCTGCATACGTAGGATTTAGAAGGAAAAAGAACAAACGGGATGAGCGTAACGCAAGAGATTAAAAGCCGACTTGATATTGTAGATGTCGTCTCTGAGCAGGTTCCCTTGCGTCGTTCAGGGCGTAATTTTTCCGGTTTTTGCCCTTTCCATTCCAATACACGCACGCCCGCTTTTTACGTCTTTCCGGAAACCCAGACCTGGCATTGTTTTGGCGAATGCTCCGAAGGTGGGGATGTTTTCTCTTATGTGATGAAGAAAGAAGGATGGGATTTCAAGGAGGCCTTGAAAAACCTGGCCCAGCGTGCCGGTGTGCAGTTGGAGGAACCGGACCCGGAAGTTAAGCGCAGGCGCAAAACGGAAGAGAAACTGGTTGACTTAATGACGACGGCGGCCGACTATTTTCACCAATTACTCTTACATGCTCCCCAGGCGGAAGCAGCACGCCGCTATATTAAAGACCGGGCGTTGAATTTAGAAACAATTGAAACTTATCGTTTAGGGTTCGCGCTAGATTCGTGGGATGCCTGCCGTGTCCACTTCAACGAGCAAGGTTACAGCGATGAAGAACTATTGGAAGTCGGGTTACTCACGGAGCATCCGGAGCGTAAAACACGCTACGATCGTTTTCGTAACCGGCTGATGATTCCGCTACGGGATGTAGAAGGGCGGTTCATCGGCTTTGGGGCGCGTACATTAGAAAAAGATGGTATTCCCAAGTACTTGAATTCACCACAGACGGCAATATTTGACAAAGGGCGTATACTGTTTGGTTTAGACATGGCTAAACGCAGTATCCGTGAAGCCCGCGAGGTTGTGATCGTTGAAGGCTATATGGATGTCATGCAAGGATGGCAGGCTGGATATCGAAATCTGGTAGCCCAAATGGGAACTGCTTTGACCGGCGACCAACTCCGTCTCTTAAAACGATATAGCAAACGTTTTGTCCTGGCATTGGACCCTGACGCGGCGGGGATGAACGCAACCATGCGCAGTTTGCAGGTGGCCAGGGAAAACCTGGATCATGATTATGAAATTCGCTTTGATGCGCGAGGATTGGTGCAGCATGAAGGGCGGTTGAAGGCCGATATCCATATTGTGACTTTGCCGGAAGGATACGATCCGGATCAGCTTATCCGCAGCGATCCTGGACAATGGCCGCAGCTTGTGGCCAAAGCCAAGCCGATTGCGGCTTATGTCATTGAGGTGGCCACGCGGAACCTGGACCAAAGTGATGCCAAGGCAAAATCGGCCGTCGCCCAACAAGTGCTACCCCTGATTAAAGACATCGCCGACCCCGTGGAAAGAGAGCATTATAGACAGCAGCTGGCCCGCGCGCTGCGTGTCGACGAACGGACATTGCGCATGGTGCAGCTGCCACAAGAGACTCCGCGCAGCCGGCCGGCCAATATGCCGCCACCGCCTCCTGAAGAAGCGTTTGTAGCACAGAATGGTTTAGAGACCGAGACAGCGAATGGTTTTATGTCTCTGCGCAGTGACAAACGCATTAATAATATCCTGCGCCAATGTTTGGAACAGCCTCGCCTGATCATTCTGATAAACCAGGGGCTTATGCGGCAGGAACAGGCTCCTTTGAGCGAGCAAGACTTTGACATATCTGAAGACGGCATGATATTGGATCTCATCTATGAACGAGCTGATCAAGCTGCGGTTGTCACGATAAAAGAAATGTGCGATAGTCTTGATCCTGTATTGTTGGAACGGATGGAAACGTTATTGGCATTACCTATCTCTGCGGATAGCCATGATCCGCGACTCCCTGATCGGTTAGCAATGTCTGTACTGGATGTAAGATTAGCAAAGGCTAAGGCTGAGATTAAACAGCTGCAACAGCTTATCCGTGAAGCACAGAATTTGGAAAAGGAAGGACCTAACCCGGCCCGCTTATATTGGTCACGCATTAATGAATTGTTATTAACGGTGAAATGGATCAATAAAGCAAAAGATGCACTTTCGGCCAGCGGCCAGCGACGCGCAGAGCAGCGGCCGGTTAAGGGCAAGGTTACAGGGAACAGATAAATAGTATGGATTCTAATAAATTTGATCTCGAGGCGCTGGTTAAAGAAGCCCGTCGATCACGGCGCATAGATGAAGCCGATGTGCAGGCTATTTTAGCGACGGCCAGCGATGATGAGGCGGAGCTGCTTTATAATCGGCTGCAAAAATTGAATATCCGTATCGTTTCCGAAAGTGGTGAGATGCTTAATGATCCGGGCGAATCGATGGGTCTGCTGGAAAGTATTGATGAGGAATTGCAAACACCTGATGTTTCCGAGGATCTGCAATCTTATGTTATTGAAGATGATCCTGTTCATACCTACCTGAAGGAAATCGGCCGTGTCCCTCTATTAACTTCAGAGCAAGAGATATGGTTGGCGACACAAATGTTGGCCGCCAAGGTGTTAGAACGCCTGACGCAAGATGCCATCGCAGAAGTGGATAATGATGATCACGACCTTGTACGTGCCAGGGCAATGGTCGCCAATTACGCTACACTGTATGAAAATTGGAACTGCGCGGCTGAGGCCAGTCAAATCTTAGGCGTGCAACCCCCTGAGTTTGTGTCGATGTTAGAGGAGGCGCGGCAGCTTCGCAAAGATTGGCGTGGGGCGGATGAATCCTATACACGCCAATATCTTAATAGAGGCAATTGGGGTCAGGACGAGGGGTGGACCGATCTCGCTGACTTCGTCTTCAACATTCTTACCTCCATGTATCTGCTGCCCAATGAATTGGTGCAGCGCATCTTAGAACAAGACCGGCTGGATGAACAAATTCCCAGCGTGGAACTCTTTAGCAGTTGGGTGGATGAAAGCGAAGTCACCCTCGAATACAATTCCTTTATGGTTTACCATCTGGCTGAAGAGGCTAAAAGCAGCCTGACCAGGGCCAACTTACGCCTGGTGGTTAGCGTTGCCAAACGATATATGGGCCGTGGCATTCATCTGCTAGACTTGGTGCAAGAAGGTAATGTCGGCTTGCTGCGTGCCGTAGAAAAGTTTGACCATACCAAAGGATACAAATTTAGCACCTATGCCACCTGGTGGATTCGCCAGGCCGTCAGCCGGGCGATTGCCGACCAGGCACGGACCATCCGTATTCCCGTGCATATGTATGAAACGATCAACAAAATCGTCAAGGTACAGCGCGACCTGGTCCAGCACCTGGGACATGAACCTTCTGTGGAAGAATTGGCGCTGGAATTGGATTACCTCACCCCTGAGGAATCGGCAGCTATAAAAACGGCTATAACGAACGATCAACCCATCGATCCCGTTCTTAACCACAAATGGCGCTCAGCAGTCAGCAAAATTCGCGATATCTTGCGCATTGCCATGGATCCCATGTCCCTGGAAACACCTGTAGGGAACAATGATGACTCAACTGAACTAGGAGACTTTTTGCCTGATGAGAGCATTCTTGAACCGGGAGATGCCGCCTCCAAAGAGCTGCTGCGCGAGCAAATCCACGACGTCTTAGGTCATCTCACCGACCGTGAGCGGGAAGTGCTGGAAATGCGTTTTGGTCTGGATGATGGCAAAGATCACACCCTTGAAGAAGTTGGTAAACGCTTCGGTGTAACCCGCGAAAGAATTCGCCAAATTGAAGCCAAAGCGCTGCGAAAATTAAGACACCCCAGCCGTAGTAAGTCATTACGAGATTACTTGAGCTAGATACGTTTGCACTTTGCGAGGAAATTTGCTTGTGATAAAATGCACATACGTAATTACGTCAACCGCTTAATAATTATTATTAAATTATGGACCAGTTACTAATAACTTATCTTCCGATCGCTGTTTTACTGGGCATCGCCATTTTCTTTGCTGTTTTGCTGCCGATTTTATCGGTGAATTTAGGTCCAAAACGGACGTCAGGCCGTGCTTTAGCTCCCTATGAATCGGGAATGACGGCGATAGGTGAAGCACAGCGTCGCCTGCCGGTGAAATTTTATCGCATTGCTGTGCTATTTATATTGTTTGATGTCGACATCATTTTATTGGTCCCCTGGGCAGTCTCCTTTCGCAAGTTGGGAATGTTTGGGTTAGCTGCTATGTTGGTCTTTATGTTTATGTTCATTCTAGGCGATGTTTGGGTCTGGAAGAAAGGAGTCCTCGAATGGGATTAGAACAAAAACTTGGGGATATGGGAGTTGTTACTTATCGGTTGGAGGACCTGGTCAACTGGGGGCGCAGTAATGCCATGTGGCCAATTTTGTTTGGCCTTGCCTGTTGCGCTATTGAGATGATGAGCGCCCAGGCGTCTCATTATGATCTCTCCCGTTTTGGTATGGAACTTAACCGGCCTTCTCCCCGCCAATCGGATTTGATGATTGTTTCGGGGCGTGTCTCGCGAAAGATGGCCCCTGTTCTGCGTCGTTTGTATGACCAAATGCCCTCGCCAAAGTGGGTCATTGCTATGGGTGATTGTGCCTCTTGCGGCGGCGTCTTTAATAACTACGCCATTGTACAGGGTGTTGATGAAATTGTTCCCGTCGATGTTTATGTTGCCGGGTGTCCACCTCGGCCGGAGGCTTTGATCGATGGCATCATGGCACTGCATGAAAAAGTTCGCGGAGAGAGAATAAAGGATTGGGCCTGATGGAACGGGATCAACTCGTTGTCGATAAGATTAATGACGCGGTTCGTGATGCAATTGAAGAAGTTAAAGATTTTCGAGGTGAACGAACATTATATATTAAACTGAATCGGATTAAGAAAGTCTGTCAAATTTTACGAGATGACGACGATCTACAATTCAACTTTTTATCCGATATTTCCGCCGATGACCTGCTGCCGGAATTTCCACGATTCGCTGTAAATTATCATATTCATTCGATCCCGTTTAACTATCGTCTTCGTTTACGCGTTCGAGTTGAGGACCCTGACAAAGGGCCGGCCACGATGGCTTCCGTATGGCCGATTGCCACTTGGTTAGAAATGGAAGTTTGGGATTTAATGGGTATTCAATTCAAAGGCAATAAGAGCTTGCGTCGCCTATTCCTGCCTGAAGATTGGCAAGGCCATCCACTGCGCAAAGATTACCCATTGGGCTACGAAGAGGTGCAGTTTTCCTTCAATTGGGAGGAAATAATGGCTCGAAAACCACATCCTAAAGAATAGTACCACTATACGTGGAGTGAAATCTATGACAACTTTAACTACCCAATCTACCTCCGGCAACGATACCATTCAAGAATTAACTGTCGAAGAGCTTAGAGCTAAAGTGGGCACAGGCATGGATATTGAAGATGCTGAAGAGCATCTTCTGCTGAGCATGGGTCCGCAGCATCCTAGTACGCACGGGGTTTTGCGCTTACTCCTGGAACTTGACGGTGAAACGGTGATTAATGTCGCTCCTGATATCGGTTTCCTACATACCGGTGTTGAAAAGGAAATGGAGAC
>JANQGC010000031.1 GCA_028277515.1 Anaerolineae bacterium | reverse complement strand
TATGAGCATCCCTTGTTTGTTGATCGTCGCTCCGATCAACTCATCCCCGGTCTGCTTGGCCGCGGGCATGCTCTCGCCGGTGATCATGCTTTCATCAACGGATGACTGGCCGTCAACCACAATGCCATCAACAGGTATCTTTTCACCGGGTCGCACAATGACCCGGTCTCCCAGGACGACTTCTTCGGCTAGCACTTCCATTTCACGACCGTTACGCTCAATACGTGCCGTTTTAGGCTGCAAACCAATCAGCTTCTTAATCGCCTCACTGGTTCGCCCCTTGGCCCGCACTTCCAGCAGTTTGCCCAGGACGATCAAGGTGATGATCGCCGCCGAAGTTTCAAAATAGACATGCATACCCAGCGCGCTTGAACCCAGGGTCAGGGCAAGCAGCACGGCCACGCTGTACAAATAGGCCACCGACGAACCCATCGCCACCAACACATCCATATTGGCGCTGCCATTGCGCAGGCTCTTAAAAGCGCCGACATAATAATCCCAACCGACATAAAACTGCACCGGCGTAGCCAGCGCCAGGAACAGCCAGTTGACCCACGGCTGGTGCGCCCATTCCCCAAGCAGGCCAAAATCGCGGCCCATGCTTAGTAAAAATAGGGGAACGGTAAAAATTAGCCCGACAACCAGGCGCGTTTGCTGATGGAGCAGTTCATGCGCTCGCGCTGCCGCCTCCGCATCCTGCGGCTCCTCTCCCGCATCCGTTTCGACCACGTCATAACCGGCCTTACGCACGGCCGCGACCAGGTCCGCCCGGCTTGCGGCTCCGGGGGCATAGGTGACAAGCGCCTTTTCAGTGGCGTAATTGACCGCTGCCTCCAGCACACCATCCGTCTTGTTCAAACGCCGTTCAATCGTATTGGCGCAGTTGGCGCAGGTCATGCCCAGCAATGGCAGTTCCAGGGTAGCCGTGGGAATCTTATAGCCCGCACGCTCAACCTTTTCGATCACCTGCGCGGTTGCTTCCCTGGCGCTGACCACGTCGGGATCAAAGCTAAACGTGACCTTTTCACTGGCATAATTCACATTGGCATCCGTCACGCCGGACACTTTTTTGGAATTTCGCTCCACCGCCGCCACGCAGTTAGCGCAGGTCATGCCCAATACAGGCAGCGTTACTTGTTTATTCATACATATCTTCCTGAACAGGTCAATTAGGGACAGTGGACAGTTAGCAGTGGGCAGTTAGCAGTGGACAGTGACCCATCCTGATTACTGATTCACTGTCTACTGATCACTATTTACTGCCCGCTCACTCGCCTCTCAAATCTGTATAAGCTGCTCCGGCGGGTAATTAATCTCATGCAGCAGCGCTTCAATCTTCTCCCACGTTGCAGGCTCCTGCCATTCGACTGTGACCTGCTTGCTATCCTGTTCAGCCTTCACCTGGGTCACGCCTGCAAGATCACCCACTTCCATTTCCACCGTATGTGTGCAATGCCCGCAGCTAATATTGGGCACCACAAAAGTTTTTGTTGCCATGATTGATTACTCCTTATTACTTGTAAAACAAATTGCCTGATTTGTCCCCTGCGCAAGCTGGAAAGCTCACGCTACAGTTTATTCGTCACCGCAAACACGCTGGTGACCTCTTCTAAAACCCTTTCGCGCTCATCCGGGTCATCACCGCGCACGGCCGTCGTCACACAGGTATGCAAATGGTTATCCAGAATTATCGTACTGACCTTATTCAGAGCCGCCTGAACAGCCTGGATCTGCTTAATCACATCAATACAATATTGATCCTGGTCAACCATCCGCGCAATCCCATTAATATGACCGGCGGCGCTGGCTAATCGCTGGTTTACCACTTTTTTAGTTGCGTCGTTCATGTATCACCTTTTCCCACCCCCCTGGGGGAGGGGTAAGAAGAATTATATTATCTCCGCGACCGTTCGTCAAGCCTTCCTCATTTCGAGAATTTCCACATCGCGAACGATGTCCTATGAGTACAGAAACAAAGGAACTTTAATGTAGGCCGATTTGATAAATCGGCTAGCGCGATTTGCCAAATCGCGCTACAAATTGCCCAATTTGTTCAAGCAAAAAAAGGCTTCTTGCATTACAACCGCGAGCTGGAAAGCTCGCGCTACAATGTCATTAGCAGCAGATGGCGCGGGGTGTGGTTACTTTTTGTGTATGATTTGTAACTACACCCGATAGCGTGGTAGGACTTGACCCATAGCCGGTAAATACGTTATCTTTGAAATGGAGATGGGGGATTAAATCTAATTTGCCGGAGGTGAGAAATGAACGAACAACTACCCGGTTGGATGATCACCATGCAAAATTTTGGGTTGGAGAGCTTCTTTCAGGTGTTCCTATCGGCCGTTCTTGGTGGCTTGCTTGGGCTGGAGCGCGAATGGCGCGGCCATGACGCCGGGCTGCGCACCAACATGCTGATCGCCATGGGCGCCTGTCTTTTCACCATCATTTCAATCAGCGGGTTCCCATTAGGAGAATCGAGCGCGCAGGACACAGGCCGGGTCGCCGCCCAGGTTGTCACCGGTGTTGGCTTCCTTGGCGCCGGCGCTTTCATCCAGACGCGCGGACATACGAAGGGTATGACAACGGCCGCAACTATCTGGATGGTCGCCGCTGTCGGCATGGCCGTAGGCGTGCAGGCTTATCTTCTTGCTTTATTCTCTAGTCTGGTAACTCTTTTTATATTGCGCGTTATGCATCCCGTCAGCAAGACCATTTCCAAAAAAAGTTGATAATGAGCGAACAAAGGATCAATCTATGAATGAAATCACCCTGCCCGGCCTCATTGATGTCCACACCCATTTGCGCGTTCCCGGCGGGGAGCACAAAGAAGACTTTACGACAGGAACGGCCGCTGCCCTGGCCGGCGGCATCACCATGCTGCTGGCCATGCCCAATACCACACCGCCTTTAACGACACCGGGACATCTGATGTCTACACGAAATATCGCCGAAAAAACCGCCTATTGCGATCTGGGTCTCTTCGCCGGGGCCGCCGCGCAAGACATCGACAAGCTGCCTGCCCTGGCTAAAGATGCTGTGGCCCTCAAGATATATCTGAACGATACATTTGGTCCCTTGCGCGTTGATGATCTGCCCACCATGCGCGCCTGCTTTCAACTTTGGCCGAAAGATAAGATGATCGCCATGCACGCCGAAAAACAAAGCGTTGCCGTCGGCATCGGCCTTGCCGCCACCTACCATCGGCCGGTACATTTCTGCCACATCAGCCGCCGCCAGGAAATTGAACTCATCGCCGACGCTAAAGCCGGCGACCTCCCGGTGACCTGCGAAGTAACGCCGCATCACTTATTTCTGACAAAAGAGGATGCGCACCGCTTAGGCCCTCTTGGCGACATGCGCCCCGTGCTGGGCAGCCAGGACGACGTTGCTGCCCTTTGGGAGCATATCGACGAGACGATTGACTGCATCGCCACCGACCACGCCCCGCACACCCTGCAAGAAAAAAACAGCGACGCGTCACCGCCCGGCGTGCCCGGCGTTCAAACCTCCTTGCCCTTGATGCTCACCGCCGTTTCCCAGGGCAAACTAACCCTAAAACGGCTGCATGAATTGATGCACCACAACCCGCGGCGCATCTTCAATTTGCCCCACCAGGAAGATACCCAGGTCCAGGTTGAGATGACTCCTTACGTCATCAAACACGATCAAATGCTTACTAAATGTGGCTGGACCCCATTTGCAGGGATGGAGGTTGTCGGCAAAGTTAAACAGGTTGTTCTGCGCGGCCGAATCGTCTACGATAACGGCCGAATCCTACCCTCACCAGGCATCGGCCGAATATTGCCCGCTGAATCGTAGAAGAGAAGATTAATCGGCCCATGATACAATGTAAAGATACAGCCTTTTACAACTTAAGAGACAGCTTTCACGTAATTAAGATTAGGCAGCTTCATAATCAAGCACTATATAAGGAGATTCTCAATGAACGACCCAATTCAAGATTTGAAAGATGAAGAAAAAGAGAAGCTGGATTGGCAATCGGAGCCGACCGCTATTGAGCACCAAGACGTAACAAACGAAGATGACGATAACAGCAAGTGGGTTTTCGGATTGGCGCTGATTTTTATTGGACTTGTTTTCTTAGTCGGCAACCTAACGGACTTTTATCTCCACAACTGGTGGGCTGTATTCATCCTTATCCCCGGTTTGATGACTTTCGCCAACGCCTGGCGCACACGCAAGGAGGACGGTCATTGGTCCAAACAGGCGCGTGGGTCGCTCATCGGTGGATTGGGCATTACCCTGGTCGCTGTGATCTTTCTATTTAGCCTGGATTGGGGAACGATGTGGCCCTTATTCTTGATCCTGGGTGGTATCGCCGCGCTGTTAGGTGGAATATTTGATTGATTGCCCATCCTCTCCAGCAGTAAGCTCGTCTTTGACAGACTATTTCATCTATATAATCCGCCTGGAAAATGGCCATCTCTACACTGGCATCACTAATGATGTCCAGCGTCGCTTTGCTGAGCACACCTCAGGTGGCAAAAAAGCGGCCCGCTATTTGCGCGGCAAAGGAACCCTCTCCCTGGTTTACAGCCGCCAAATTGGTAACCGGTCGCAAGCATTAAAATATGAAGCGGCGTTCAGAAAGCTGTCAAAACAGCAAAAAGAACAGATCATTCAAGGTGAAATTGATATTCAAAATATTATCGAAAACGGATAAAATCAAGGAGGAATCATGTTCTTCGACTTTCAAGAAACAACAATGCTCGAGCTGCAAAGCGGCATGGCTGACGGAAACCTTAGCGCCAGACAAATTACCCAGGCCTATATCGACCGCATCAAATTAGTCGACCGGCGGGGTCCGGCATTGCGCGCCATCCTGGAAATCAACCCGGATGCCCTGACCATCGCCGAAGCATTGGACCAGGAACGCCAGGAATCGGGGCCACGAAGCCCCCTACACGGCATTCCTATCATCTTAAAAGGTAATATCGACACGGCCGATCGCATGACCACCACTGCCGGCTCATTGGCCTTGGGGGGACATATCCCTGACCGGGATGCCTTCCTCGTCGGCCGGCTGCGCGAGGCAGGCGCCGTGATTTTGGCCAAAGCCAACCTCAGCGAATGGGCCAATTTCCGCTCCTCCCACTCCACCAGCGGTTGGAGCAGCCAGGGTGGACAAACGCGCAACCCCTATGCCCTGACCCGCAGCCCCTGTGGCTCCAGCTCCGGATCGGCCGTCGCTGTCGCTGCCAGTCTATGTGCCGTCGCCGTGGGAACCGAAACCGACGGATCCATCGTTTGCCCATCCAACGTCAACGGCATCGTGGGCATCAAGCCTACCGTCGGCCTGGTCAGCCGCTCCGGCATCATTCCCATTTCACACAGCCAGGATACGGCCGGACCTATGGCCCGGACAGTAACAGGCGCCGCCATTCTTTTGGGTGGTATGATCGGCAGTGACGAACAAGACTCGGCCAGTTACGCCATTGAGGGTCAGCAAGACTACACCCAATATCTCGATCCCCAGGGATTGCAAGGCGCGCGCATCGGCATTGCCCGCCAATTCTTTGGGGCCAATCCCAATGTCGACCGGCTGATTGACAGCGCGATCTCAGCCATCGAATCGGCCGGGGCGCAGATAATTGATCCGGTGGAAATCGCCGCAGTGGATGAAGTTAAAAACCTGGAATTAACGCGTCTGCTTTACGAATTCAAAGCGGGCCTGGAAAATTACCTTTCAGGAGTCAATTCCAGCGCCCACGTCCATTCCATCCAGGAGCTGATTGACTTCAACAACGAGAATGCCCAACAGACAATGCCATATTTCGGCCAGGAGCGCCTGCTGCAAGCCCTGGAAATGGGATCGTTGGAAAGCCCGGCATACCGGCAAATCCAGGAAAAGATCATGCGACTCAGCCGCGATGAAGGCATTGATGCCACACTGGAAATAGACCAACTTGATGCTATTGTCGCTCCCACCGGTGGGCCTGCATGGTACATCGATCCGATCAACAGCGACCACTACACGATTACATGTAGCGCGATGGCCGCTGTGGCCGGTTACCCGCACATCACCGTTCCGGCCGGTCTCATCTCAGGTTTGCCGGTTGGCATCTCCTTCTTCGCCGGAGCGCGACAAGAGCCAACCCTGATCAAACTGGCCTATGCATTTGAGCAAGCAACCAAACTACGCCAACCACCACGCTACCTGGAAACTATCTAACCATTAATGACATTGGAAACAATTGGGACCATCCATGCACCCCTAACATTTGATCGCTGATATTGCACCCAAATAGCAAGATTGATCAAGATAATAATAATTTCTGTCTGATATGACCGATAACAGCGCAAGCAGAGTCAAGCAGAAAACAGTTTTTCCCTTTATATTTAACGTAGTTGTACAACCAATCAAACGTTAAATAATAGGAGTAACAAAATGGAAACTGGATTTAAGCTAATGGCTATTGGACAAATACACACGGCAGAAAATGAATTTTATCTCGAATTGGATAAGGCGTATATCCCGGCCTTAACAGGCTTAAACGGCTTCAGCTGCTTAAATGTTTTGTGGTGGGCCAACTTGCTTGATAACGAAGAACAAAGAGCAATTTTGACCTGCGAAAGACCTTATAAAAACGCACCGGCTGAAATGGGGATATTCGCCACCCGCTCGCCTCTCAGACCGAATCCTATTGCTCTTACCGTTGTTTCGGTATTGCATATTGATTACGATAACGGCAAAATTTACGTACCTTTCATTGATGCAGAAGATGGCACGCCCATTCTTGATATCAAACCATACCATCCCGCAACGGACAGGATGAAAGAGCTGTCTGTTCCGGATTGGTGTCGCCATTGGCCGCAGTGGATTGAAGATTCAGCGGAGTTCAATTGGGCGGCGGAATTTGAAAATGCTCAATAAAAAATAAGGATTTTGCCTCCCCTGACACGATGCAGGGGAGGCATTCTTAAATTTTTCCCAAACCAAGGATATTGCATGAATCCAAAAATCATCAAAAAAGAAGCGATGATGCTGGCCGGGTTTAGCTTTTTTGGAAATCCGTTTGAGACAAAAGACCCGTGGAGTGAAGAAAATGAAATTGGAAAATTATGGCGCCGCTTTATTGCATTTATGCAACAGCATACCTCGGATTTAAATCTCATCGTTGCTGAAAAAGACGCTTTTTATGAAGTCCATCTGCATCACTCTGATACAACTGTAACAGGTGAGTTTGAGGTGTTTGTAGGCGCGGCAATTATCCACATTAAAGATGTGCCGGTAGAATTGGTTATAAAGGCTCTTCCCGCCACACAATATGCTGTTTTTACCATGGAAGGTGAACAAATAAACAGCGATTGGCCTCATATGATTTACCAGCAGTGGATGCCTCAAGCTGGCTATTTACCCGCCTATTCATTTAACTTTCAATACTATGACCATCGGTTCAAAGGTGTTGACTACCTGGCCGATTCGGTAATTGATGTATATGTCCCCATCAAATAAGCTTCTGGTTTGAGATGTTTTACTGATTAAATGGGATTATGTCTGACACCGGTTTAATACTGAAGGCCATAGAGTTTATTGAAGACCACCTGACAGAAGAAATTACCGTTGCGGATGTGGCGGAGTCTGTCTCTTTTTCATTGTACCATTTTAGCCGCACCTTTAGCCGGGCAACGCGTCATTCTCCGTATGATTATTTGATGCGTCGCCGGCTCTGTGAAGCAGCACGGCTTCTATTGGACTCGGATGAGAAAATCATAGACATTGCATATAAATTTCAGTTCAATGCGCCGGAAACCTTCTCCCGCACCTTTAAACGTATGTTTAATCTACAACCTCGACAGGTCAAATCGCAGCAATGTCTGGACCAACGTCAACTTATGACCAGACTCACACCGGAATATCTTGAATTTTTAAGCGGAGACATTGCCTTAAAACCTGAAGCAAAAAAAATACCGTCCATACAAATAGCCGGAATTGCTGCCCAAATAGATATACTTGATCCAAACAGCGCTATTTCAGCATTATGGAATTTGTTAAGAAATGAAATTCAGTCCGGGATGTTAGAATCCGAAAATAGAGATTACTATGGGATTATGATGTTCTCTCAATACTGTCCGGGACGCCCGATTATGTACATGGCCGGGGTTTCACTGATGGAAAGTGAAAAGGCTCCCTCATTTTTTGTTCAGAAGAATATTCCCGCAATGGATTACGCCTGCTTCAAACTATCGGCACAAGCCAACGCTGCTTACTTTACCCGCAATTATATATATCATACATGGTGGCCCAAAGCCACAAACTCACCCCTGGCAATGTTTGAAATCGAATTTTTTTCTGACCAATTTGATTTCCAATCAATGCCATTAAGTGTACCTCATCCCAAATTACTCTGTTTTCCGCTTGCTTGAGATTAGCAACGTACAAATCGGCTTAACGATGGTTCGTGATCACTAGTGATTTTCATTTTGCCGAAACTAGAACCAAAGACTTAATCCGGTCCTTTTCGCACACCAAACTGCCAGGTAAATGCCTTCCCGTCAACCGTCACCTGGGCGGTATAAGTTTCACCAACAATGAGGGGGTTCCTCGGCATAATCACGACCGCATCACTGAGATCTAAAATTTCCCTTCCCACCTGCTCTGCATAAGGATCATTATTTCGGTAGCTCGTCTCATCAAAAAGGTTTTTCCTCCTCTTCATAATGAGCCGACGGTGAATCATTGCCAACCATGTAGCGGCTGTGCAGCCGGCTGCCGATGGTCGTACCTTCGCGGTCGGTCAGGGGCGGCAGATGTATATTTATCCTGGGTAACCACTTATTCGCCCATTACCTGAGCTATCAAACTTCGCTGTCGGGACCGGTTATCAAAATCCACAAAAATGATCTGCTGCCAGGTCCCCAGCGTGAGCTGCTTATCGACAAAGGGAACTGTCAATGATGGTCCTAAAAGCGCGGCCCGTACATGGCTGTGGCCATTGCCGTCCCCCCAGCGAGCATTATGAGCATATGGCCGATCCGGGTTTGCAATCTCGTCAAACAAACGGCGCAGATCAGAGATACAGCCCGATTCATACTCAATAGTGGTCAACCCGCTGGTTGCCGAGGGGCAAAAAATGGTGACTGTTCCATCGGTTAACCCGGAATCATGAACGGCGCGGCTCACATGTGATGTAATATCCAAAATATCCGCATTGCCTCTCGTCGATAATTCAATAACTTGTGTGTTAACACCCATAACCATCTCCTATATGACACTTTCATCAAAGCAAAATATTATAGCTTAGAATCATCAAATAATGCTCCCACTAACTTGCCAAATCACCGGTAATCATTAAGATCACCCCATACCTGTCAACTAATGGGAAAATTAACACCATGCATTTATTTATCATCCGCCACTGCCAATCAGAAAACAACGCTTTATGGAGACGAACCGGATCCGACAACGGCCGTTCCGCCGATCCGGTCCTGACTGATCTGGGTCACAAACAAGCGCAAGTGTTGGCTGATTTCCTGGCCGAGCCATTGGCCGAAGGAGAAGTCGCCAAACCGGACGGAACAACCGACACAGGCTTCGGCATCACCCATCTTTATTGCAGCTTAATGCTGCGTTCCGTACAAACCGGAACCTACATCGCCAGCGCCCTGGACCTGCCCCTGGTCGCCCTTGAAGACATCCATGAACGGGGCGGCATCTATCTTAAGAACACGGAAACCCAGGAACCGGAAGGGCTTCCCGGACCGGATAGAGATCATTTTCAAACAAACCACCCCCACCTCATCCTGCCTGATCATATCGGTGCTGAAGGATGGTGGAATCGTGAGTACGAAGACCAGGAAAAAGCCATGCAACGCGCCAAACGCTTTTTTACCTGGTTAGAAGAACATCATGGCGACACGGAAGACCGCGTGGCCATCGTCTCCCACGGCGGGTTCATCCAATCTCTATTTTCGATACTGTTGGGGGCGACTCTGACCTATTCGCATGGCGTGGGCGAACGTCATATCTGGATCAAAAGCAACAACGGCGCGATCAGCCGGGTTGACTTTTGGCCGGAAGCGATCCGCTTAACCTACCTCAACCGGGTCGATTTCTTCCCGCCGGAACTTGTCTCCTAGTAGAACAACCTTTCCAGGTTGTTCAGCCGCAAGCTGGAAAGCTCGCGCCACAATTTAATCCTCATTCGCCTTCCACCGTCGATATCGCCGGGCATCCCACTGTAAAATCCTACTCCGATGCCAGCTCTCTAACCTTTCGGCCGTCGGCCGTCGTTGGCCATTCTCATTATTCTCTCCCGCCAACGATTGTCCCGGCGCCAAAATCTCAATCTGCACACGGGGCGCGATCCGCTGGGCATATCGTTGAAACGAGTGTGGCGGATAATGCAAAAAAGCCATTTGTAACCACAACATGCCAATGGGGCAGTAAGTGCCCCAATGAATGGGTACGGCAATATGCGGATCGATGCCCGGCAATGCTTTTGCCGCTCTCAACGGGTCCAGGTGCCCGGTTCCTAACGTCGGGCCATATCCCCATACCGGCAGGAGGGCCACATCCGTGTCATCGCTCAGCACCTCCATTTCCGGGAACAGGTCCGTGTCCCCCGCGAAATAAACTTCATGGCTGCCACGAATCAGGAAACCCAGACTCTGTGCATCCTTCGGGCCAAATAACGGCCGTTCTCCCGAATGCTCGGCCGGCGTGCCTAAAATCGTCAGCGGGCCAACGCGCGTCATTTCATACCGCTTAATTTCCTCCACATTTTGAAAACCCTTGCGCTTCATGAAATCCCTGGCCCCATGCGGCACAATCAAATGTGTACCATAACCCAAACTGCGCAGAGATGGTAAATCAAGATGATCAAAATGTAAATGTGAAATCAAGACCGCGTCCAGCTTCCAATCTTTAACCACAGGCAGATCCACCACCCGGCCCAAATGGGCCACCCGCGATCGCAACAGCGGATCTGTCATCAATCGCAGACCATCCATTTCAATCAACACGGTAGAGTGTCCTGTGTACGTGATATTAAATTTATCGCTAAATTGCAGGTCCTTATCCATCAGCCGGGCGAAATATAACACAGGGAGTAAAGTCCCATGTATATTCTCTACTCTCACTTACATTTAATGAGCAAGAAGCTCTCCTACTTTATCCTTAGGCAGAGCTTCAACCCGTCTGCCTTTATAGCCATTCATGCTCTTCGCAGCGAATAAGGAATTATAAATCGCCTCCTCCACTGCTTCGATCGCCATATGGAACAAGCGGGACAATATGTCTGGTGAGACCTCCTCCAATGTCCTGGTCCTCTTGTCAAATTTCTTTAACCGGCGAACGGTTTCGGCCGTTGAAAAAGCAAGCGCGTAATCTCCTGATCCATGCGCCAGGTTCGACCCGCAACGCGCCAATCCGCCAAATCCTCGCCAGGCCAGGCGATGCAAATCATGACTAGAAACTGGCGCATCCGTGGCCAGGATAATCATGATTGATCCGCCGCCATCTTGTTTCCAATGTGACTGCCCATCGCCCAAAATTTGGCCAACGGGGACGCCGAAAATGCGCAGGTCGCCGCCAAAATTCGTCTGCACCAACGCGCCGACAGAATATCTTCCGGAATCGGCATCTAATATCCGGGAACTACTGCCGATACCTCCCTTCCAACCAAAGCAGACCGTACCCGTGCCCGCCCCTACCGCGCCCTCTGCAACCGCCCGGCCCGCTACGGCCGATTCAATCGCGGCCAGGCAATGTTCAACCGCAACCCGCCTCTGCCGGATATCATTTAAATAACCATCATTTGTTTCGCCGACAACGGCATTGATCGATCGAATCTCGCCAGGACCACTGTTGCCCAAAGTCCAATCAATAATCGCTTCCATACCCCGGGGTACGGCCAATGTATTGGTCAGCAAAAGCGGCGTTTCCAACTCACCCAGTTCCTTAATCTGACTGACACCGGCCATCTTGCCGAAACCATTGCCGACGGCCAACCCGGCAGGCACACATTCATGAAATAAGTCTCCATCGTGAGGCAGAACCGCCGTCACCCCGGTACGAATATCAGACCCTTCGATCAAGGTAATATGGCCAACTTTCAGCCCAGGCACATCGCAAATACAATTTAATGGACCGGGGTGATAACGCCCCGGATAATGGCCAAGACTGCGCAAAAACTTAGCGAGCATAGCGCAAGGTTACTCCTAAAATATAATACGCCGCCAAAATGGACCCGCGCAGCGTGCCACTGACCTTGGATTGCCCGCTGCGCCGCTGCTGCCAGCTTACGGGGACTTCAACGATCCGGCCATTCATCTTCGCCACCTTGACCATCATTTCCGTCGGCCAGCCAAAGGTCATCTCCTGCATATCCAGGCGGCGCATCATCTCCGCTCGAATCGCCCGGTAAGGTCCCAAATCAGTCACCGAAACCCCATACAAACGGCTCATCAATGTTGAAGCCAGCCAGTTGCCAAAGCGTTGGTGGGGCAGCATCGCTCCCGGCGCAATCTCTCCTATTAATCGAGAGCCTAACACCAGGTCCGCCTGGCCGGTCAAAATCGGCCGCAGCAAGCGCGCCAATTCCCCCGGAAGCGAACTAAAATCCCCATCCATAGTGACCAAAATAGCTGCATTATGTTCCAAGGCAGCAGCCGTTCCCGCCGCTACTGCATAGCCGTAACCGCGCCGCGGCTCAGCGACAACCAGCGCCCCCGCTTCGCGTGCCAGTTCCGCCGTGCCATCCGTTGAACCATTATCAACCACAATCACCCGGCGCACGCGCGGCTGCTCTTGGGTTTGTTCTACCAGGTCCCTGATATTTCCCGCCTCGTTTAAGGCCGGGATAATAACCGCAGCATCCACATCAAAATCAAGCGGCTCAACCATTGTTCTCGGAAGAATCCTGCCCAATATTTATTTGTCGTAAAAACGTTTTTGTATGCCTGGCCATGCCCGGTTCCCGATCCAACTGCGCCCTCAAGCGCAGCAAATCATCACTTTCATCGACGTCATACCATGTGGGTAACAAAGCAACCCGCAGACCTTCTTCATCGGCGATGGCCAATGTATCTTGCAGCACGTTTTCGGTGGACATTTCTACCTCACGTACCAACCGGGGATGCGGCCGTTTCCAACCAATTAAATAATAACCGCCATCCTCACATGGACCAAGCACCACATCCACCTGCGGATCGTCCAGCCTTGCAAACGCTTGATGTAGAAAAGAGCGCGGCAGATTGGGGCTGTCACTGTTCATTGCCGCCACCTGGTCAAAGCCCTGTTCCTGACAGATCCGCAAAACAAAATCCAGTCGGTCTCCTAGCGTTTCACCCTTCTGTGGAATACTTGAAATAGCAGGCGCAAGCCGGTCCATATACTGGCGGGTTGGCTCATCATCCGGCGCATAAGCGATAAATGGCCGGACATCCGCCATCGACTGCACCAATTGGACAATATCCTGCAGAAAGCAAGCATATATCGCCGCCGCATCTTCGGCGGAGAGTGCCGGCATCAAACGCGTTTTGCTGCGTCCCGGGTAGGGCTGTTTGGCCATTATTATTAAGGCTTTGCGGCTCATCCCTGAACTCAATACGGCTTTTCCGTCGCTCCCCTTTCACCAATCGCTTGCAATGCCTGTTCTTTTTCAATCTGCACCTGGGCTGCCCGCGCCCGACGGTCGCGATAAATAACCCATCCTTCATGAACTGTGACTCCGGCAACAAAAACCAGGCCGCTACCAAACATCAACGCGTAAAGGGCAATCCCCCATGATTGGTATGTCGCCGCCATATAAGCCACATACAGGCTGTAGAATCCAAGGAAAAACTCAGGGTAAACGATAGAATCAAATTGCAGTTGGTATCGTTTTTGGGTCCATTTTTGCCGCTCTTGTTCGATGCCAAACTTGGCCGTGCGTTCAAAGATATTTTCCCTTTTGCGCAAAATCTGCCAGGCCGCGCGCACGCTGTTCAGCATCAGGCCCGAACCTACCACGGATATGGCCAATATCTTCGGCAATAGACGCCACCACGGCCGTCCCAACTGCTGCTGGCCCATGATAAAGAAAAGCGTCGGCGCGATGGATGTGAAGGCAAACAGGTAGGCCAGGCCATAAAGCGTCGATAGATGAACGTACTGCACGGTGAAAATAGCCACCAGTGGATAAATCAACGTTAGACCAAAAAGTAGCAGATGCACCGTATAGCCACTCAAATGCAGGGTAGCCTGGATTTTTTTCATGAGTGAAATATCACTGCGCCAGACCTGGGGACCTAACTTTATGGCACATTCCATGCTGCCCCGTGCCCAACGGTGCTGCTGCCGGCGATAGGATTTAAAACTGACCGGCAGCTCGCTGGGCACGACAATATCTCGTACATAACGGCCGCGCCAGCCTCGTAAATAAGCCCGGTAAGAGAGATCCAGATCCTCGGTCAATGTATCAGCCGTCCAACCCCCCGCATCATCTAATGCCTCTCGCCGCCAAATGCCCGCCGTGCCATTGAAATTAAACCAGTAACCGGCCCGGCTGCGCACAAACTGCTCAACCATGAAGTGCCCGTCGATAGCCAGCGATTGCAGATAAGTCAGCCAGGAATACCGCTTGTTGATATGCCCCCAGCGGGTCTGCACAAATGCCACATCAGCCGCGTCAAAATAAGGGATCGCCTGTTTGAGGAAATCCGGTGGTGGCACAAAATCGGCGTCAAAAATGGCCAGAAATTCTCCACTGGCCGTATCCAATCCGGCCTGTAACGCCCCGGCCTTATACCCTGAACGGTTGACCCGGTGAAGATGTTCGATATCCACCCCTTGTGCTTTCACCCTCTCAACTGCCCGGCGAGCAATGGCCACCGTTTCATCGGTTGAATCATCTAAAACCTGGATTTGCAGCAGGTGCGCCGGGTAATCCAATTTGGCCGCCGCCTCAATGACCCGTTCGGCCACATACATCTCATTAAAAATCGGTAGCTGAACCGTTACCCTGGGCCAGGACTTTAAAGTTGGCGGCCTTTGGACCGGTTTTTTGCTCTCGCGCCAGGCGCGAATAGAAAAATAGATAAAATTACTGCCAAAAATAAACAACGCGCCGGAAAAAATGATGTAGAAAAAGCCGGTGCCGGCTATTAATAAATCCATTAGTCGGCGCTTACCAGGTTAAAGGAATTCGCGGCTCGCCGCGTGATTGCCACAAGATGCGATCGATGCCCCATTTCCGGCCGGCTACACCAATAAAAGTCGTCAAGGCTGACATAAAGAGCAATACATAGGTCCAAATCCACTCATGCCCGCCAAAATAACTCAAAAACAAATTGACGAAGAAGAACATCGCCGCCAATGAGAACAGCCGGGTGAAAACGCCGAGGAGTAAGGCTAGGCCCATGATAAACTCGGCGACCAACTGAAACAGTGCGAAAGGGCCGGCAATAGGCACAATAAACGTGTCCAGGTAAGATTTAACAAACAGCAAGCTGCTGCCGTTGCCGTTTTCAGCATCAAACAACCAGTTGAAAAAGCCGGTTAGCCCATCGGCCGTATACAACCCACCGCGTAAATTATCATACCAGGTCACCAAAAGGATGACCCCCAGGGTGATGCGTAGTAAAGCCACGGCCGTTCGCAGACGGCTTACATCTTTGTTTTGCTCCATGCATACTCTCCTATCTTTAAGACGTGACAGTCACTTTAATAGCGACTGTCACATTTAGTAAATCAAGCCAGCCAACGCAACCGGCCGCTTTCCGGATAACGCCTTAACAACCAGCCATCAACCCCAAAAACACGCCCGGCGCCCATGATCATGAAAGCGCCCTGCCACATAGCCAGCATCACATATGACCAGGGCCACTCGCCGGGAACCTCCAGCAGGCCAATGCCCAGGTTAATAGCCATCAATAAGCCTAGCAGGCCGGCCAACCGGGTAAACGTGCCCGTTAAAAGCATCAGCCCCACTATTAGTTCAGCTAAAAAGATCAGCCAGGCGAAAATGGTAAAGTTGGGAATGACAACGGAGGAAACAAACTGCCCATAAAATTCAAAAGCCGGATATTGGACCTCTAGCTGTAGCCATTCCAGCAAGCCGCGCTCTTCCCCGGACATAAAACCAGGCGGCAGTTTCCAGCGCAGTGAATAAAGCCAAAGGATGCCAATCATGATTCTAGCCCCGGCCACCGGCCATAACGGGCCTTGCTCGCGAAAATTTATCATACGGCTTTCACGCTGGTATCTAACTCAAAAGCATTTACAAAATTTCTAACCAGTAAATCCATTTCTCTTCCTGGCAAATATAAGCATCCTTTCCTGATCAGGTGTCAATGAGTGTCCCTGGTAATCAGCATATGCCTTTTTA
>JANQGC010000361.1 GCA_028277515.1 Anaerolineae bacterium | reverse complement strand
TTTGGTCTTGGGCTATATTTAGGCAAGATACTATCTTCGACCCGAGTTTTCATAGTCTAAATTCAGTAAATTCCTCTTGACTCTTATGAGAGAATCTACGAAATACGGTCGCCGACCCACAACGAACCTTTGATCAGATCAAGCATAAGAAACCCATAATATCCGGCCAAATTTATTGATCATTTCAAGGTCAGGTTATAAGATTGGAATAATCGTGAATATTATCACAAATATCATAAAAACATTTTAAGCAAGTGAAAAAATCAATTTATCGACACCTATAGAAAACAACAATGAAAAACCAAAAGCACCAACAATCAAATCTGCCCCATGTCGTCATCATCGGCGGCGGATTTGGCGGCTTGTATACGGCCAAAGCATTACGCAAAGCGCCGGTCAGCGTCACGCTGATCGATAAGCGCAACTTCCACCTGTTTCAGCCCCTGCTCTACCAGGTAGCCACCGGCGGGCTTTCTCCCGCTGACATCGCTGCCCCTTTACGAGCTGTGTTCAAAGAGGCCAAGAACATCACCACCTTGACTGCTGAGGTGGTCGATATCGATCCGCAAAGAAAAGAAGTGATCCTGCGCGACGGCTGTCTTTCCTATGATACATTGATCGTCGCTGCCGGCGTTGGCTATCATTACTTCGGCAACGAAGAATGGGCCGACCTGGCGCCATCCTTAAAAACCGTCGAAGATGCGATCCAGATTCGCCGGCGCATTCTGCTGGCCTTTGAAACGGCCGAGCGCGAACCCGATCCGCAAAAACGGGCGGCGTTGCTGACCTTCATCATCGTCGGCGGCGGGCCAACCGGCATCGAACTGGCCGGCGCGCTGGGTGAACTGGCCAACAGCACCTTGTCCGGTGAATTCCGGCGTATCAATCCCGCAGATGCCCGGATAATCGTCGTGGAAGCAATGGACCGCGTACTGACACCCTATCCGCAAAAACTATCGGCCGCCGCCGAAAAATCCCTACACGACCTGGATGTAGAAATAATGAAAGACACATTCATCACGGACATTCGGGAAGATGGCGTCATGGCGCGGAGCAAAGACACAGAAGAGGTAACATTCATTCCCGCGAAGACCGTTCTTTGGGCGGCCGGCGTCAAAGCATCTCCGTTGAGCGTAGCCCTGGCCGCTATTCCCGGTGTTGAATTGGATAAATCCAACCGGGTGAAAGTTAAGCCTGACCTCTCCCTGCCCGGCTGTCCGGACATCTTCGTCATCGGAGACCAGGCCCATTTCCAGGACGCCTCCGGCGAGCCGCTGCCCGGCGTGGCCCAGGTGGCCATGCAGCAGGGAGATTATGTGGCTAAATTGCTGCGCGCCCGGCGAAAGGACAAATTATTACCCCCATTTGCATATACTGACAAAGGCAGCCTGGCCGTTATCGGCCGCAACGCGGCCGTCGCCGATCTGGGCTATGCTAAATTCAGCGGTTTCCCGGCCTGGCTGATCTGGATCTTCATCCATATTCGCTACTTAATTGCCTATGACAATAAAATATTGGTGCTTATCCAGTGGGCCTGGAATTACTTCGGCCGCCATCGAGGCGCACGACTGGTCACCGGTGAAGAGCCTTTTCCGATAATAAACAATGGGCAGTCCGGAGATGTCGACCAATTGTTCAGCCGGCCGGTGCCGGAAAAGGCGGCCGAACCAAATCCATCATGACGTTACTCGCCGTAACCTAGCCGCGCATTATAAACAAAGGCTTGGCTGCTCGCATACTCGCGATACGCTTCTATTGCCTCACTGCGCAGCACATCTTCGATAAGCTCAATCCCCCTGCGCTCAAGTTCCTCCCGCCATTCAGGATGCACAGGACCTTCATCAAAACCGGTAATTTCTTCAAGCTCCGGGCCGGCACCGGCAATCACCATTGAGCGAACGCCTGACCATAGAACAGCGCCAAAGCACATGGCGCATGGCCGCCAATTGACCACAATCTGATAATCGGGCATACCAGGACCCCCTAAAT
>JANQGC010000169.1 GCA_028277515.1 Anaerolineae bacterium | reverse complement strand
TGATGGCATTGCTGAGCAGGTTGCCCACAGCCTGGCCCAAACGGCCGGGATCGATGGCAAGCGTGGGCAGATTGGGCGGAATATCGGCCTGCCAGTGCTGGCCTTTTTCCTGGGCGACCGCGCGCCAGGGCAGCAATAATGGCGGCAGCCATTCGCTCAAGTTGATCGGCTGGCGCTGAAGCGGCACGGTTCCTTCTACCTGGCCATGCAGTTGAGAGAGATCATCAAGCAAGGGCTGCATGTTTTCTATCGCTCGTTCTATGCCGCCCAGAAGTTCCTGGCGAATCTGCGGGTCTTCCCCCGCTTCTCCATCGCGCATGACATGAACGGCCGAGCGAATGGCGCCCAGGGGCCGGCCTAATTCATGGACGATATTGGCCAGCGAATGGCGCCTTGAATCCTCCAGCAGACGCAGACGTTGGGAAAGGGTGTTGACGGCCTGGGAGAGTTCTTGAATTTCCTGCGCCCCTCTGACCGGCAGCGGGTCGGCGCGCCGGCCGCCGGCGATTTCGACGACCGCTTCGGCCGTGCCGCTGATCGGCTTTTCCAGCCGGCGAGCGAGCCAAAAACCAATCAGTCCGCCTAATAGCAGTTCCAGGGCCAGAAGGCCGATGATCAACAGGCGCAAGCGTTGGATCTGGCCGGCCGCTCCGGAGATGGTTTCCGTGACGCCGACAATGCCGATCAACTGCTCGTTGATATCCTTCACCGGAACCAGGGCGATGGTTTGCCGGCCACTCAAGCTGTAGGTGATGACCAGGCTATCCTCTCCGCCGACGGCCGTTTCCAGGCCGGCCAGGCCAGTGATGTCTCCTCCGTCTGTTCCGGGAATTTCGTTCGATGTCGCCAACAACTGGCCATCCGCGCCGATCAGCAGCACGCTCTCTTCGATAAAAATGGTGATATTGGAGAGAAAGCCCTCTGCCTCAGCGATATTTTGCAGCAGTTCCGGTCGGCCGTTGACCGTCTCGGCAATCAGGTTGGCCTTGTCGCTGATACTTTCCGAGGTTTCGGTGAGCAGAACTTGCGTCTCCAACAGGTACAGCAGGAGGATGGTCACCAGGGGCACGGTGAGCAGTATGGGGAGGAGATGGCTGAGGATGAAACGACTGCGCAGAGTCTTCATAATAAGTTTGACTAAAAGTTGAAGCTGTTTCGGATTTCCTTCAATCCATTCATTCTGTTCTTAATACTTAAGTTTAAATCGGTACCAGTTTGTAGCCCACCCCACGCACATTGACAATGCGTTGGGGTTTGTTGGGGTTATCCTCGATCTTTTCGCGCAGCCAGCGGATGTGCACGTAGACAACCTGTGGTTCGCCGATGAACTCAGCGCCCCAGACACGGGTAATCAGGTCGTCGACCGGGATGACGCGGCCCGCTTCCAGGGCCAGGGTATGCAGCAGGGCAAATTCACGCGCGGTTAATTCGACGTCATGGCCATTGACAACGGCCGTGTGGGCAGCGGGGTTAATGGTCATATCACCGACGGTCAAACTTTCAAGGCGATGGGGTGTGGCCGATTGGCGGCCGCTGCGGCGCAGGACGGATTTGACATGGGCCAGTAAAACGTCCGGATTAAACGGTTTGGTGATATAACCGTCAGCGCCCAGCTCTAATCCCAGGATGGTGTCCAGCTCCCGGCGGCGGGCGGTGACAAAAATAACCGGGATATCGTCGTCTTGCTGGAAGCGTTTGAGTGCATCCAGGCCATCCATGCCCGGCAGACCTACGTCAAGCAGGATCAGGTCAGGTTTATCCCGCTTAATGAGCGCCAGGGCATCTTCCGCCGAGGCGGCCGTGCTGGCCCGATAACCGGTCTGCTCTAATTGGAGGCTTAAGCTGCGCCGCAAAAGGGCATCATCGTCGACGACTAAAATGTGTTTGGCCATTTCTTAAATGAATTCTACTCGAAGTGACAGTCACCTCCAAGGTGACTGTCACTTTGGGTGTTGGTATGATACAGCCCATGCATGAGGCAACGTTGCTACAAAAACGACTGCAAAAACGGCCGGCGGGACGGATCGACGTCTCTTCCCACCTTGACCATTTCGCCCTGATCAATTACGCTGTGCCGAAAGGTCGCCTGGAACCTTTTATTCCCACGGAACGCTTTGAAATCATGGAATTTGACCTGGGTGGCGAGCGGCTGGCCATGCTCAGCGTGGTTCCTTTCCTGGATGCTGATTTTGCTTTTTATCGCCTGCTGCCCTGGCTTCAGTTCCGCTTTCCGCAGACGAACCACCGCATTTATGTGCTGGACAGGAAAACCGGCGAGCCGGTGGTCTGGTTCCTGGGCACGACGTTAGGCTCCCGGGTGGTGCATATCGCCCGCTTCTTGTGGCGGATTCCCTGGTATCCGGCCGATTACCGGATGGACTGTCGCTATGATGAGGAAAATGCTATCTATGAGAGTTATCGGATGCGGATTGATTCGGAGTGGTGTACGGCCGAAATCGAGATTGAGGATAGTGGGACACCGGCCGACTTGTCCGTAGCGGAGCGGCTCATCCTGACCCATCCCGTTGATGGCTATTTTTACCGGCTGGACGGCCGGATCGGTGGCTATGGCATCTGGCACGATGTGATCCCTTTAACCACTGCCCATCCACTCAATCTTTACTTCAGCCTGTACGAAAGGCTGGGCATCATGGATCGCGCAGAGATGCAAGCTCCACACTCCATCTTTATTTGTCCGCGGATTTTGTTTGAGATCTATATGCCGCCAAGGGCAGTTAACAGTAAAACAGTTAACAGTTGAGAAGGATTGAAGGCAAAGTGGGACGCGGACAAGAACGGATGATCGCGGAGAATTAAATTTACATAGGTGCCAGGCAATTCAAAATTGCCTGGCACCCGGTAAAGTCTATTATGAAATCAATAACAATAAATGAAGCACAATCAAGACTTGATGAATTGTTAAATGAGATTGGTGATGGGCACGAACCGGTGATGATCAGAAATCAGGGAAATAGTGCCGTATTGAATTCCGAAACTTACTGGCGGGCAATTCAGGAGACGATTGATTTACTTTCTATTCCAGGCATGGGTGAATCGATTATTGAAGGAGTGAATACGCCTGTAGATGAACTGGTTGATGTTTCCGATATTCGATTTTGATTTATTAGTTGTGTGAGGTTTTGATAGCGTGGGGAAATATTCGAGATTTTCAAAATCGGATTTGCAGATTAGGCGAGAACGGCCGGATTCGGCCGATGCCCAGGCTTTGATCCTGGAGCTGGAAGCGCTGTTAAGCCCGCAGTACCCGGACGAGAGCCGGCATGGCTACAGTGTGGAAAAGCTCATTGCCCAGGGGGTGGACTTTTTCGTGTGCCGCGTTGATGGAAAGGCAGCGGCCTGCGGGGGTGTGCAGCTATATGGGAAGGCATATGGGGAGATCAAGCGCATGTATGTACGGCCGAGGTTTCGCGGTTTGGGGCTTGGGAATGCGATCCTGACCCATCTTGAGGCGTTTACGAAGGCGAACGGCGTACCCTTGCTGCGTCTGGAGACAGGTATCCACCAGGAAGAAGCGATCGGCCTGTATAAAAAATTCGGCTTCTACGAGATCGCTCACTTTGGGGAGTATGAAGAAGATCCGCTTAGCTTGTTTTTTGAAAAAGCAACCGATTAATTTGGCTCAATCAGTACTAAGTTCAGTTGCATGAGTTCTCATGAAAGGAAAGCGACGCGGTCGGGAGACCGGTCGCAGCGCACATGGTTACATTAATCATTTGCACGGAAATTTGACAACGTTGCACTTGATACATGGGTGAAAGCCATTTAATAAAAGTTGTCAAATTTTAGGTAACACAATAGTAAGGTTACAAAACGGTTATAATATTCACGGATTGGCTCTGGACAATAGATTTTCAGCCTCTACAATACAATCAAGAGGTATAAAAAATGTGTGTTGTTTGTAAAATTTAGCCAATTACGAACCGGGGCAAATCATTAACCGGCCGTTGCCGGGCAATGTTTATGCAGAAAGCCCACGCTGAGCACCAGTCAAAAATTGAATAAAAAGAAACGAAATTAATAGCAATCAATATAGCTAACTGTCAGTTGGTTATCAAAGGAGACAATTATGAAGAGTCGTTTGATAGCAATTGCAATGGCAGTTTCCATTGCCGCGTCATTGCTAATATTTACTATTGCTCTGGCTGATCCCGCCGATCCTTTCAGCGCGTCAGCCCAGGCGACTGCCGTCAATGGCAGCCTCATTGCCGATTTAAATATTTCATCTGTAACGGTTGGTGTCCTGGTTGGCCAGCAAACGGCAGGAATCACAGGTACGGTCAGTGCCGTGCAAACAGGAGGAAGCGGGGTCGGGGTCAGCGTCACAGAAGCAAGCGCCCTGATCGACGCTAATGTTCAACTCATCGCCAGTGAATCATATACAGACACGACGGACCCGGGCAACGATACGGATACCGATGTCCTGGCCAATATTGAAACAGTCCTTCT
Source organism: Anaerolineae bacterium (assembly GCA_028277515.1). The sequence goes on along the minus strand of JANQGC010000169.1, from coordinate 18,504 downwards.
GGGGACAACGGCGATTAGTTCGACCAGCGAGTCGGAATCATTGGCCACCCGTTTTACGACGGGTCGGGGCTTCATTAATGAAATGAGGGTTAATGGAGGTCCTGGTGGGGCCGGCCTGATCAGCACGGGCGTCATTTCTGAAACAGCGCATACGGAATCGACGGCCGCCGGGTTTGACGTCAGCGCCAATTCGGCCGTTTCGATCGAAGACCTTTCCGCATCTCTCGGCCTGGCCATCGCGCCGACGGAAATCATTACGGCTGCTGCGATCACATCCAGCGCAGATGTTTTGTGTGATGATTTAGTGGGCAATGAAAGTGCAATGGCGGATTACAACTTTGTGGACCTTTATGTGCAAGGCCAGGAAATCACTGTAAACACGCCAGGCACAGAGGTGACGGTCACCGTCGGAACTACCGATGTGGCTGTCTTGACGATAGGGCCGGAAATTATTGAGAATGTTGCACCAACGAGTGCCCAGGCCTCAGTTGTGGCTTTGCGGCTAGAGTTCATTTCAGATTTTGGTTTAATAGAAACCGGCAGTGTGATTGATGTTGGTGCCAGTGAAGCCTCTTGTGATGTCTCGCAGGCGCTGGCGATCACCAACCAGGGGATGGAGGTGCAGCAGCAGGGTTTGCCTGCGGCCGTTGTTGGCTTTGGTTTTATCGCCTTGACCCTGGGCACGATAATCTTATTGCGCAGACGCAGAATGGCGGCTTAATTTGTGGGGCGATTTGACCAAATCGCCCTACATGACAGCTCAGCAACCCAACCGTTATATTTCACTAGCAAATTCCCCGGCGCTAGGATCCTTGTTGAGAATCTTCTATCCGATTAATAATTGCGGATATTTATTATTGTGTTACCTAAAATTGGACAACTTTTTATTAAATGGTTTTCATCACTATTCAAGTGAAAAGTTGTCAAATTTTTGTGCAAATAGTTTAACATAGGAAGATATGAACGAGATTTTTACCAAACGGGTGACGGTGGACGATGATATCCTGATGCAAGAGCTTGAAGATGAGGCGGTAATTTTGGATCTCAATAGTGAGAATTATTTTAGTCTTGATGATGTTGGAACCCGCATGTGGCAGCTTTTTACCTCGAATGAGACTATTCAGGACGCTTATGATCATTTGCTGGCGGAATATGATGCCCCACCAGAGACTTTAAAGAAAGACCTGATTGATTTTGTGCAGAGACTGGAACAAAAAGGGTTGATCTCCATCGAGTGAGTGGTGTTTCCCGTTAAGCAAAATTTATGAGTGGGATATGCGGTGTTGTCCATTTTGATGGCCGGCCGGTCACAACGGCCGATCTCTCATCAATGACCCAGCCCGCAGCGTATCGGGGTGCCGCGGGGGTTCATTACCAGATCGATGACAATGTAGGGTTCGCCCACCTGGCGTCACACGCATCCCCTGCAAGCCAGGAGCAAAAACAACCCCTGAATAGTATGGATGGGGACTTAATGATTACGCTGGATGGGCGCATTGACAACCGGACCGATCTCATCAGCACACTTTTCAACAAAGGAATCTTGCACAAGCGGGATGTTTCTGATGTCGTTTTAATGCTGGCCGCTTATCGCTGCTGGGGCATCGACACGCCGCGCCATTTAATTGGCGATTTTGCTTTTGCCATTTGGGATAAAAGAAACCGGTGGCTTTTTGCCGCGCGTGATCCCCTGGCTATGCGCTCCCTTTATTACCGGGTAGAACGCCGCTGTCTATTGCTGGCCACGGAGATAAAACAGATCCTGGCCGCGCCGGATGTTCCCTGCGAGATAAACGAGCCATTGTTAGGGTCCTGGCTCGCCTCAAGTGGCGGGCAAATGGACGAGACTTTTTATAGGGGAATTTCCCAGCTCACTCCCGCGCATGCGCTGCTGGTCAAAGCAACGGGACATTGGGTCTGGCGCTATCGGGACATCACTGAAGAAAAGCCGATTCGTTACCGTAATGATGACGAATATGTCGCTCATTTCCGCGAGATTTTCAAAGAGGCGACGAGATGTCGCTTACATGGCGATCAACCGGCCGGTATCCTGCTGAGCGGTGGTGTCGATTCAAGCAGTGTGGCGGCGACGGCCGGTTGGCTGCACCAGCATGAGCCTGATTCCGGCTGCACGTCCTTAAGGGCCTATTCATTCGCCTTCCAGAAATTTACAGAGAGCGATGAACGCCATATCAGTGATCCCCTGGCTGCCTATTTTCATCTGCCTGTCACAGCTATCGTGGCGGAAGACCATTGGCCGTTAAAGGATTATCCAAAGTTGGGACCGGACAACGACGATCCCATCATGGGATTGTTTCAACCGCTGATGCAGGCTGCGCTTGAGCGGGCCGGCGCGGATGGCGTAAAAAATATGTTCAGTGGCGGGTATGGGGATCACATGGTCAGTAACATTTCAGCGAATCCTGATCTCTTTCTCAGCGGTTCCCTGGGCGCATTATGGAAAAATTTGCGTCTAATGAACCGCCAAAGTGAGGAAGGCATCACCACCACCTTTTTGAGCCAGGTGGCCTGGCCATTGCTGGCTTATCTATGGCCGCGCAATAAGTATCCCTACTGGCGCTCCTTTTTAAGTGAAAGGGCAAAAGTTTTACCTGGATTTAATAGAGGGAGGGGGAAATCACCATTTCCGCCCTGGATGAATGCTCAGTTTGCCCGGCACGTCAATTTGGAGGGGCGCCTGGTGCCTAAGAATGATCAAACCCATGTGCAGGGATTGGCGCGCCGCAAGCGGCATGAATGGCTGAACGATCCCTTTGAACTCAGGCAGAGCGTTTCTATGGAAAGAATGTTTGCCCAGGCTGGCCTGATCTCTACGGAGGTGTGGAGTGACCGGCGAATTATGCAATTTGTCTTATCGGTTCCGCCGCAGGTCTTGAGCAAACCAGGTGATTATAAGCCGCTGGCTAAGCAAGCCATGCGGGGCATTATGCCGGAGGGTGTGCGCCGCCAGTCAGGAAAGATCGTGCCCGCCCCTCTGGCCCACTGGGCCTTGCGTGAACGTGAGCCGGATACGATACGGAATTTGTTGCGGGACAGCCGTTTAGCTCATTACGGGTACGCTGATGAACAGGTGTTGCGTCATCACTTTGAGGAGTATGTAAGGGGCAGCCAGCCGCTGCCGGATGCCTTCTGGCCGGCTTTAACGGCGGAAATGTGGCTGCGGGAAATGGAGGCCGGTCAAACGGTTGTATTTGCCACTTTGCTGGCAAACCCCGAGTTGAGATCCGCCATTGAGCAGCGGGAGGAGCGCGTTCTGGCCTGTGTCAGCGGGCAGGATTTGCCGGATAAGGGAGCGGAAATGCTTGGCCAGGATTATGATAGGTGGCATCAAAACTGGACAAAATACACGGCCGATCCTGATTTTTTCTACTGGTACGGGTTGACGGAACATGTCTGTTTTTCCTGGGGAGAACCGGATATTTCCATCTGGAACCCCGCGAACCGGCGTGTAGAGGATGGCTGGCCTATCGTCCCGCCCGCATACTGCCTCGAACATCGCCCGATAGATGCCCCGCCGCTTCTGCCGGTGAAACGGCAGGCCAGGGGTAAAGGTCCCTTGCAACCGAGCGTTCACGTCATTTTCGCTGAATTTGACGGCCGGCTATGTATTGCCCATGTGCAGAATGAGCACTGTTTCCAACTTGACGGAGTGGGCCAGGCGATGTGGCAAGCGATCTTCAAATATGGAAATAAAGCACAGGTCTTGGAGGCGTTAGGCGCTGAATATGCGGTTGAGCCGGCCCGGCTGGAAGCTGATCTGGACCGTTTTGTGGACGATTTGTTGGCCCGTGATCTTTTGGAATGGACGGTTTAGCGAGAGAATCCAGGGCCGCAGGCCGCTCAATGAGGAAAGAAACGGTTGTAAATGCGCATGCTCAAATGCGCCCCGACAGACCGGCATCCAGGATGCCTGACTTACAAAAAATGTTGTTTTTGAGTAGCGGTGGGACGTGATGAATGATTTTCCCGTCTATCAAATTTTTGGGCTGCGGATCGCCTCCGACTTCCCCTTTGCCAACCATATATTAAAGACCCAAGGTCCGGCAAACCTGGTGTTCAGATGCCTTGACCAGGCCCCGTTTGATGGCGAGTGGCAGAAGAGCGAACCTTCCTTTGTTAGCCCTTATATATTGGCAGACGGCCGGTCTATCTTGACCATCTACCAGACGAAGCAGTTTGATGTCTTGCATTTTAGCGATGTGGCCGATTTTTATTGTTGGGCGGACCAGATTGTCTGCCATGTTCTGGATGAAGACTACGCTTATTTGGTGGAGATTCACTTTTTGGGACGCGTGCTTGCTTATTGGTTAGAAAAGATGGGCGGATTGATGCTGCATGCGTCGGCTGTCTCCGTCGATGGTCGCGCCGTTGCTTTCCTGGCCGCCAATCATGGCGGCAAAAGCAGCCTGGCGGCGGCTATGATGCAGATGGGGTTGCCGCTCCTGACCGATGATATTTTGCATATTGAGGGACAGGCCGCAGGCTTTGTCGCCCATGCCGGTTATCCGCAGATGCGTTTCTGGGCGGAAGACGTCAACCGCATCCTGGATCATGCTCCGCCCACTGAGCGCATCCACCCCCTGATTGATAAGCACCGGGTTCCGGTCGGGCCGGCCGGCTTCGGCCAGTTTCATGCCGCCGCGCAGTCTATGGCCTGCTTTTACTTGCCGCAGCAGCGCTTGCCGCAAGATCCTGATCGGTCGGTGAGGATTTCGGCTGTGCCGCCGACAACGGCCGTGATTGAATTGTTGCAACGCCGTTTTTTCGAGTATCGCAGCGGCAGCAAAAATGAGCAGTCTCATCGTTTCCAGTTGGTGTCGCAATTGGTCCGGCAGATTCCAGTGCGCAAAATAAGCTATCCCAGTGGCTTCAGCCAAATGCCCAGGATTTGTCGAGTTATCTTGGAGGATGTGGCCCCAGGTTGATTTAGTGGTGTGTTTTCAAAAATAATTTTAGCTAAATGACAGGCACTTCAACTCATTTTCTTGAGGCAGTATTGCCTAAAAAGTGCCTGTCATTTTTCTTACGTGTTTAGGAGATTCTTTTGTATAGCATACGTTCATTTGGCAGGATGATTGGCGATAAGATCCGCTCTGATGCCTATGTGCAGACGATGGAGCAGGTCATTGATGAAGACAGTGTCGTTATTGACATTGGCACGGGGACGGGCATTTTCGCTATGGTTGCCGCACGGCTGGGCGCGCGCCATGTGTACGCTATTGAGCCATCCGATGCGATTCTTGTGGCGCGAGAAACGGCCGCGCGCAATGGCCTTTCCGGCAAGATCACTTTTTTTCAGGAGATGTCCACCGATGTAATGCTGCCGGAGAAAGTGACGGTCATTGTCTCCGATTTGCGGGGCAAAGTGCCCCTTTTTTCCCAGCATATCCCTTCTATCATTGATGCCCGGGAACGGCTGCTGGCGCCCGGTGGTGTCTTGATCCCGCGCCAGGACCGTATTTGGGCGGCGCTGGTCAGCGCGCCTGATTTATTTGAGGAAGCGGTTTTGCCCTGGAAAGGGAATACCTATGATTTTGACTTGAGCGCGCCGCAAAAATATTTGCGTAACTATTGGATGGGCAAACGGATAAAGGAGGAGCAGATCGTCAGCGCCGGACAGTTATGGGCCACGCTCGATTACTCCCAAATAAATCAGCCGAACGTTAGTGGAGAATTACGGTGGCCAATTGCAAAGGATGTCACCGTGCATGGCTTCACCATGTGGTTTGATGCCCTCCTGGCTCCGGATATCGGATATTCTACCCACCCGCGGGAGCCGGAGTTGGTCTATGGCAATAGTTTCATACCCTGGAAGCAACCCGTTGATTTGCTCGCCGGGGACGTTGTGGCGATGCAAATCAAGGCCAACCTGGTGGGCGACAGTTATGTATGGCGCTGGGATACCCAAATCGTTGAACAAGGGGACCCATCCAGGGTGCGGGCGCAATTTAAACAATCGACCCTATTCGGGGAGCCGATTTCCATCGAAAGAATGTCGCGCCGTGACCTGGCTCACCAACCGGCATTGAGTAAGAAGGGTAAAATTACGCAACATATTCTGAATCTGATGGACGGACAGCGTCCCGTGCGGGAAATAGCTGAGCAGGTGTTTGCCCAAGATCCGGATCTGTTTGAGGATGAGGAAAGTGCCCTGGAATCGGTAAGGATCTTGTCGCAAAATTTTAGCGAATAAGGGGAAGCGTGAGGAAACGCCGGTGAGATTGGTCCAATTGTAGATGTCATCGTGCCACTGCTCAATGTTCCAGTACAGGTCATGATCGATCATCGCCTGCAAGATCTGCTTCTGTAATTTTTTATCTGTTTCCAGGGCATGTAGAAAGTTATACCAGTGCCATTTTTTATTCATCTTACTACTCTCGTCTCCCTTCTCCACATAGAAACGGGTATAGGCGGCTGTTTCATCGAGGCGCAGTTCTAATTTGGCATAGGGATAGCCGTTTTTGGTGTCGAAATGGTCGGGCAGATAGATATGTACCTGGGGGCGACGGGCGACGGCGTAGGATTGGTAGAATTGCCTGGTGGCTTCGCTCAGTAACAAGCCTACTAATCCGCCTAAACTTTGCCTGCCGCGCCAGGTGGTATAGCTGATGCTGGTCTTGAAGTCGCTCTCTTTTAGCCCGGTAAATTTATGTCCGCGCTTGCTCCAGGCACGGCCGCGACGCTTCCTTTTCGATTTTTTGGGACGCCCCGATTTTTTCCTGGCAGCCCGCTCATCAATGGCCATATTGGTCCATATGCGGGCTTGGGTCTCAATGGTCAGGATCTGTTCACGGCCGTCATCATAGCGGACCAACATCTTCGGCGGCTCGATGGTTAAGACCTGATAACGGCCGATGTGATTTTTGTACTGCTTGCCAATTTCAAATGGATGATCCATTTCACCCTCCTCCTGCCTGATGATTGGTTCAATCTTTCTCGATTGAACCAATCTCGGCTTGTATTGTAACATACTGCTGAAACTTGACTCTGACTTCGTCACTCCAAGCCTGTCCTCTAGCGAAAGGTTTTTAGCCGCAAGCTGGAAAGCTCGCGCTACACTCTTAAGCGGCAGGACTGGCGAGGAATGGAATCCTCGGCTACGATAGAATCTTATGAGCAGACGCGGTGAGGTTTTAGTAGCCATTATGAGGGATGTGAAGGATTGGGCGATTGCGGAGCGCCACCACTGGTATCGCATCCCTGTGAGCAGCGCGGGCAAGTGGTTGCGCGAGGCGTGGCCACCGGAGTGGATCGCTTTCTATATGACCAAAACGTTTGGGAAGGAGGCGCATGGCGTGCATTATTACGCGCGGGTGCTGGATATTCGTAAGGTGATGCGCCGCCATCTCTTCCCTTCGGAGCCGGAGAATGACAAGAGCAGCCGCACGTACTACCAGTTGTTTTTTGAGCCTTTACGGAAGTTGCCACGGCCGATTCTGAGTCGCCGCTACCGGCGCATTATCTTTATCCCTACGACCTGGCATAAGTTCGCCAATGCCCTGGAAATTAATGATTTATACGCGGGAAGCCCACTGGAGGATCGTTTGTGGGCGGCGTTGAAACGGCAGCAGATCCCGGCCGAACGGGAGTTTTTCACGAAAGTGGGCAAGCAAAATTTCGCGCTCGATTTCGCCGTCTTCTGTGAACATGCGGACATTGATATCGAGACGGATGGCGACGCATATCACGCCAATCCGGAGAAGGGGGGCGAGGATAATCTGCGCAATAATGCCCTGGAGGCGGCAGGTTGGAAGGTGCTGCGTTTTAATACGAAGCAGATTAAGGAGGAGCTGGAGAGTTATACGCTGCCGAAGATTGTGAAGACGATTAACAACCAGGGGGGTGTGGATGAGGGGAAATTACGGCCGCGGCGGGTTGATTTGAACCCCGATGGGGCGGTACAGTTGGGACTGTTTGATGATTGGTAATTGTGGGTGTTAATCGGCCGTTTCCTGCAATGTAAATGATTTCCCCAGGAGTTGAAAGTCATCCAGTTCTTGACGCCCCAACTTGGCACGTACTTGTTCAAAAAGGCGCACGGTTTCTTGCGGATAGAAACGTTCACCGCAATGGAGGCAAACCTCTGCTTGTACATAGAGGCTGGAAGAGGTGATCATCGCCAAGCGAGATAAGCCGCTAGTGAAGCTGGTTGTGCTGCCGGAAGCACAGCAGGAACGGCGCCTGGGTGGGGCGGCCGATGCTATCTTGGGAATGTTCGACGATTTCGATGAACCTCTAGAGGTTTTCCAGGAGTATATGTCAAAAGCGCCGATGTCACAGCTTGGATTCATAGCTTGTCACAGCGTGGTTATATTATCGAGTAACTTGATATTTCGATGAATTGGAAATTTACTTGCGCAGCTTGAAGATGCAGGAATAGGTGATGCGCAGGCTGTATTCTACGCGTGAGGGGGGCAGCTCGCGACGGCCGCGTTCGCTGATGCTTGGCTCTTCAAAATCTTCGACGATGAAGCCGGCTGCGCGGAAGGCCTGCCAATAGTCGCGTAGAGGCCGGTGAAAACCCAGCACGGGATCGAATTCACCCCATTGGGTGAGGCGCGGTCCGCGCTGAAAGTAGCTGTCCACCTGCAAGGCGTGCCAGTCTTCGCGGCGCGGGGTGTCCGGGGCGGGCATAACCCAGCCGCCGGGGCCGCTGGTGAAGCAGGGATGGCTGATCACGGCGACGAATATTCCGCCGGGACGGAGGACACGATGCACTTCGACCAATGCGGCTTGATAATCGGGCACATCCATGAGCACGTAGTTACTGACCGCTTTGTCGAAGGATTCGGCGGGCAGGAAATCCATTTTTGACGCGGAACCCTGGTGATAGGTGATGTCCAACGGCCGTGCTCTTTCCTTTTCGCTGGCCATCGCCAGGAAGCGGTCGGACAACTCCACGCCGGTCATATTCGCACCCAGCCGGGCCAGCTTGCGGCATAAATAACCGTTGCCGCTGCCCACGTCCAGCACTTTCAGCCCTTGAACCTCACCGAGCAAAGCCAGCATAGGTTCGTCGCTGATGTAGCGCCGGTTGCGGTCGCCATCTTTATCGTACATGGCATCCCAGCGATCAGCATTGCGATTCCAGTTGGCACGGGCAGCGGCATCGTCAACGCTATGCTCAGCTTTCCATTGCAGACGTTTAATGGGATAGCGCACGAATTGGGTCTGGTGGTCCAGGACAGCCAACGCTCTGGAGGATGTTTTGCGATTTTGCAGGGGATGGCGTCGCTCAAATTCCAGGCGGTCCAGGGCGGGCTGCCACTGCCCGGTCCAGGGAGAGCGGTAGGTGAAGTAGTAGTTCCAGGCCCAAAAGGGTTCGGCGATTTCCCGGGTTTCTCCGGCGCAGTTCAGGCAGAAAAAGGCGTTCTGGGCGGGGCAGTAGGCCAGGGCCATGAAATGGGAGGGTTCGCCACAGTAGGCGCAATGGAAACGCCAGTGCCATGAGCAGCGCGGTGCGGCCGACTGCAGGTCGAATTGGGCTTCTCTTCCTTTATATTGGGGATCGCTTGCACTGATTTTGTCGCAGTAGATGCAGTTCATGCGAGTAATGGTAGTTGGGGTGTGGAGTTTGGGCAAGGGATTGGAAGGGGAGAATAATGGTTAATGGGTGAATTGATGAAGGATTAATGGTTAATGGGTGTGGATGCAAAGTCACTTTCGCAATCGCTGTCGCTTGCGGGATTTGATCCTGTCCAGGTTGTCTGGATGAGGTCAAGGTCAATTAAGATAGAGATTGAGATGGTCTGAATTTGCGCAATTGTAATGCTGGGGGATACCATCTGTTTATGAGCCGGATTGCTCTGCTATTGGTCATGACTTCCGCTTTTATGCATGCCGGCTGGAACTTTGCCAGCAAGCGACGTGATCCTTCGTTGGCTTTTTTCTTTTTAGCGGCCGTGCCCGCAGCGTTGATCATGGTGCCCGTGCTGATCTGGCAATGGTCGCTCCTGGGGCAGATTCCGACGGCCGTTTGGCGGCTGGTTTTGTTGACGGGTGTGGCTCAAACGGTGTATTTCACCGGCCTAGCCGGCGCGTACCGGCATGGTGATATATCCCTGGCCTATCCCCTGGCGCGCGCTTTGCCGGTTTTGCTCATTGCCGCACTGACGATGATCCTGGGTCAGGGAGGGGCGATCGGTGGCGGGGCGCTTCTGGGCATGGGCATGATCACGTTTGGTTGTATTGTGCTGCCACTGCCGGCATTTCGTGCTGTCCGCCTGAGTCGCTATACGGATTGGGTAACGGTGATGGCCCTGGTTGCCGCTGTAGGTACGACGGCGTATACGTTAATCGATGACCAGGCGCTGCACCAGCTGCGACATATGCCGGGAACCCCCTTGTCGAACGGGGAAGCGACGCTATTGTTTATATCCTTGCAGATGATCAGCACGGCCGTTATGCTCGGTCTGGCTACTTTGCTTTTCCGCCCGGAGCGACGTCATCTCGGCCGTTTGTTGGGCCGGCGTTCTTTGATGGTCACTGCTCTGGTTACTGGGGTCGTGATCATGACGACTTATGGACTGTTTCTAGCATCAATGGCCTACGCCAGCAATGTCAGTTATGTGGCTGCATTTCGCCAGTTAAGCATCCCAATCGGTGCATTTTTAGGTATGACGCTGCAGGGCGAGCCGCGATACCGGCCGAAGTTGATCGGGATTGGGGTGGTGACAGTGGGATTGCTACTGGTTGCGGTGGGTTGAGAGAGGAAGATATTGAGCTCGCATCTTTCTTGACAAGGTTGTACTGACGGCGTAACGTATTATTGTACGGGGTTGGAGTGGGTGAGAGCGAATAGTTGAATAAGGAGATTTGGTATGGTTGAACAATCTTTTCAGGAAACGGCCGCCGGCCAGGATGACCGCATTTTGCCGCTCACGCGCTGGGTGGCCTGGATAGTTATCCCCTTTCTGGTCGCCGCTTTTATCATCCTATATGTTGACGGGCAGCATCTGGAACAGTGGTTCGCCTGGCAGATACCCTCTCGTTTGACGACGGCGCTGATGGGCGCGGGTTATATCGGCGGTGCTTACTTTTTCTTTCGGGTAGGTTACGGCCGCTCGCGATACCAGGTACACATTGGTGCCGGATATCACAGTAACAGCTCGATCACGATGAGCGGTTCGGCACCGCGCTGGCACAGGGTGCACCTCGGTTTTGGTCCTGTGACCGTGTTTACCATTGCTATGCTCCTGGCAACGCTGCTGCATTGGGATAAGTTCCTGACCGACAACTGGCCTTTTTGGGTCTGGCTGGTGATCTATATCGTGACCCCCTTGCTTGTGCCCCTGGTCTGGTTGATCAATCGCCGGCGTGATCCTGGCCTGCCTGAACCTGGCGAGCGGCTGGTGCCGCGCTGGCTGCGACAGATCATGGGTGCTGCCGGGCTGGTCTTGCTCCTGGCCACAATTGCTGCCTTCATTTACCCAGATCTATTGATCACTATCTGGCCCTGGACCCTCACGCCGCTGACGGCGCGGGTCATGGCCGGCTTTCACGCTATCCTGGGTGTGGGCGCGCTGGCCATGGCATCCGACCAACGCTGGAGCGCCTGGGGTATTCCCATGCAAAGCATCGCCATCTGGTATGGACTGATGCTGGTAGCTTTGTTTTGGCACCAGGCGGAATTAGGCGCGGCGGGCTTGCTCAACTGGTATACTTTTTTTGTGCTTAGCGGCCTGGCTGGCTTGCTGCTGGTCAGCTTGATCATGCGCTTGCAGTCCCGCTTTATTGCTTGATGGAAATTTTTCGTTCTGCTCCCTTAGAGTGGGTTGGCAGTTCGTATGCCCAGGCGATCGGCCGCTATGTAGCCCGGCCTGATGACCCGCTGGAAAAGCAGGTGCAAAAAGGATTGCTGGTCGGTGGGACAGTCATTGTTTTGCCGGCTTCGCTCGTTTGGGGGTCGTCTTACATCTATTATGGAGAGCTATGGGCCGGCGTGATCACTTTTGCCTATATGCTCATTTCCATTGCGGGGCTGCTCCATCTGCGGCGCACGGGACGCCGGGAGCCGCTGTCCACGATCCAGATCGTCTGCACGCTTTTTCTGCCATTTTTTCTGACTTTACTCCTGGGCGGCATCGTTAATTCCAGCGCCATCATCCTGGCGGCGATCATGAGTCCGATCGGCAAGTTGATGTACGCACCATCCCGTTTTTCCCGGCGCTGGTTTGCGGGCTTTGTTTTTCTTTTTGTCCTGGCTGCCCTGCTCGATCCGCTGGTGCGCCGCGAAAATGGTTTACCGAATTGGTTGATCTTGACCTTTTTTGTCCTGAATGTGGTTATCCTATCTACCATCATTTTTTTCATGACGCGCACTTATATCCAGCAGCGTAATTACGCCACCGAATTGCTGCGCCGGGAGCAGGAAAAGTCGGAACGGCTGCTGCTCAATGTGCTGCCTGCTTCGATCGCCGATATCCTCAAGGAGGAAAACCGGACGATCGCCGAACGCTTTGAGATGATCTCCGTTCTGTTCGCCGATATGGTGGCCTCCACCCCACTCAGTGAGGAAACTGACCCGGTGATGATGGTGGATATGCTTAACGATGCATTTAGTTACTTCGATACGGTGATCAATCAGTTTGGTTTAGAGAAGGTGCGCACGATGGGCGACAATTACATGGTCGTTTCCGGCGCGCCCCTGCCCCGCGATGATCATGCCCAGGCCCTGGCCCGCGCCGCCCTGAAAATGCGCGATTTTAGAGAGCACATGCGCCTGGATTGGACCAGGGAGCTTCAGTTTCGTATTGGAATGAACAGCGGCCCGGCGATAGGCGGGATCATCGGGCACACCAAATTTCATTATGATGTGTGGGGGGATACGGTTAATGTGGCCAGCCGTATGGAGTCGCATGGCAGTCCTGGGCAGATCCAGATCACGCGGCAGGTTTATGATCTGATTAAGGATGACTTTGTCTGTGAGCCAAGGGGGGTGATTGAGGTAAAGGGCAAACGGCCGATGGAGACCTGGTTTCTAATTTGCGAAAAAGGATGAAAAACCGGACCAATCTTCAAAATTGGTCCAGATTGATAATGGAGCTTGACATTCATGACGCGATGCGTTATAATTTGCGTTATCAAGTGACGCGATGCGTCATAGTGAAATAAAACATATCATTTTGTTGGAACTTTAAGTAAACTTCATAAAATAAGTTTAGACGTAACCGAGGATTCCATTCTCCACTCTAAGAGCGCGAAATGGATTTCGCGGTTACGAGTTTCATAAACTTCCGGCAAATTAAAAAAATTTCGAGGTGAACAACATGACTAACCGTGTAGAAGAAGTACAAGAAAAGAGTGTCAATTTTGTCAATCGTGTCGTTGACATGGGACATAAAACCTTTTTGGCTGGTTTAGGAAGTGTAGCCCTGGTTCAAGATGAACTGAAGAAAGGGTGGAACTACGGCAATGAATTTGCCGGTAAACTTATTGAGCGAGGCGAGAAGGTCTCCCAGGACCGTCGCGAAAAAATGAATGCTCAAGCCGAGAAACGGCAGGAGCAGGTCAAGGATATGGGTAAAGGCGTCAGCAATCGCATTGGTGAGACCTATGTCCAGGCCAGTGAAGTTGTTTTGGGTGCAGCTAATGTCCCCACCCGTACCGACATTGAAGATCTAAGCAAACAGATCATCTCTCTCAGCCGCAAGGTTGATAAGGTGCGCAAAGAGCAAAAGACGGCCGAGTAGAAAGTTAGCACTCCATATTGAACCAAAAGCTACCAGGCACTTCAAAAGTGATTGGTCGCTGACAACAAAAAGACCCTGGCGCATTCATGTGCCAGGGTCTTTTCTATGTGGGCGCAATTATCCAATAATAAATAATTTGAAGAACCGGTAGAGACTACGTGCAAAGGGGCGAAATATAGAGAAAAATGTGCTAGAGACCAATTCTACTGATAATATCTTCAACCAATAAACTCTGACGTTTTTAATAGATAGATAATAATTTGACAAAGATATAACTATGTATGATATAATTCTTTTAACCCTTAAGGTTAAACTTTTTAAGGGGGGTTGATTTGGAGATTTCCTTTGACAATAAAAGATTGGCTAAGGTATTTCGTACCCAAAAGGCGTTAGTGAAAAAATATGGACCACAGGGAGCACGCCGGGTTCGGCAGCGTCTTGATGATTTGCAAGCGGCTGAGAATCTGGCGATGATGCGCTCGTTACCGGGGCGATGCCATGAATTAAAAGGAAATCGCAAAGGCCAATTCGCACTAGATTTGGTGCATCCTTACCGGCTCATTTTTGAACCGGATCATCAACCGGTTCCCAGTAAAGAAGATGGCGGAATTAATTGGACGGCAGTTACGGCTATTCATATCATTGCAGTGGAGGACTACCATGGTTAACTCAACAAGTATATTAGAAGCAGATTTCGTAACTCCGCCTGGAGACACATTGCTTGAACTGTTGGAGGAGCGGGGAATGACGCAATCAGAGCTGGCTCAAAGGACGGGCCGGCCGATTAAAACTATCAATGAAATTATTCATGGTAAGAAAGCGTTGACCGCGGAAACGGCCATGCAGTTAGAGCGCGTCTTGGGAGCACCGGCCAGCTTCTGGCTCAATCGCGAACGCATTTATCGCGAGCACCTGGCCCGCCAAACGGCCGATGCTGCCTTGCGATCGCAGCAAGATTGGCTAGATAATTTTCCTGTGCGCGATATGCAAAATAAGGGACTGCTACCGAAGACAGGCAATAAAGCAAAATTATTGGTGGCCTTGCTACAATTTATGGGTCTTGCCGAGCCGAACAATTGGGAAATCGTCTATCAAAGCAACTTTGTGCGCTACCGTAAGACGGCCGCATTTGAAAGTAGTACCCACGCCCTTTCGGTTTGGTTGCGCCAGGGACAATTGGAAGCGCAAGAACTTTTTTGTGATCTTTATAATAAAGCCTTATTTTCGCGTCTTTTAAGTGGGAAAATTCGTGCCTTAACCTGTGAACCGCCGCATATTTTCCAGGACAAGCTGGTTGACTTATGTGCTGGAGTGGGAGTTGCCGTCGTATTTGTTCCCCAGATAAAGGGGGCGCGAGTCAGCGGCGCGGCGCGCTGGCTGGACAAGAACAAGGCTCTGATCCAGCTTAGTTTACGTTATAAAACAAATGATCATTTCTGGTTTAGTTTCTTTCATGAAGCAGGGCATATTATTAAGCATGGCAAGCGAGATGTATTCATTGATTTCGTTGATGGAGAAGAGGACAAAGTAGAAGAAGAGGCTAATAAGTTCGCTGCGGCTCAGCTCATTGCCCCGGCCGCTTATGGGCGTTTTGTGGTTGAGGAAGATTTTAGCAAAACGGCCGTGCGCCGTTTTGCCGAGGAGATAGGGATCGCCCCAGGGATTGTGGTCGGTAGGCTACAACATGATGGCCATGTGCCTTTTAGTCATCTTAATGATTTAAAAGAGAGATTTGATTGGACCATCGTTTAGGGGGAGGCATTAGACAGTTGCTTGCCACACTCAAATGAGAAATCTAAAATGCCCATAACCTGGTAAAGTTTATAGGGTTATAATAAATGTGTGGGGATGTCATTCCCTGCTGGATCGCAGAAAGCGTAGGAAAAAACGGCCGCTTAAAGAAGCAGTCGCTAATAATTTAAAGAGGAGTTTTTGAACATGACCGTTGAGGCAACCTTGAAGAAAAGTAAATCCGGAACGATGGCCTGGAAGTCCCTGGTGAAGCCCTACCAGTCGCCGGAAGTCAAACGGAGTGTATGGCAGGTTGTGAATAGTTTCGGCCTGATGTTTATTTTATGGATCGCTATGGTGCTGAGCCTGCAGGTCAGCTATTGGCTGACATTGGCCCTGGCGGTGCCGACGGCGGGCATGTTGGTGCGTATTTTTATCATCCAGCATGATTGTGGTCATGGCTCTTTCTTTTCTTCACGCAAGGCCAATGATCGCCTGGGCACCATTTGCGGTGTTTTTACCTTGACGCCTTATTACCAATGGCGCAAAAGTCACGCTATCCATCACGCCACGGCGGGCAATTTGAACCGGCGCGATATTCATGATGTCTTTACGATGACTGTCAAGGAGTACCAAGAGGCTTCGTTAAGTAAAAAACTACGTTACCGGTTTTATCGCAACCCGATTACTCTCTTCTTGATTGTTCCCATGGCCCTCTTTTTAGTTTTATATCGTTTCCCCAGCCCTATTTCCAAACGTAAGGAACGATTGGGTGTTCTATATAATGACCTGGCCTTGTTAGCTATTGTTGTCGTCGTTAGCTTGTTAATTGGTTTCCGGCCGTTTCTACAGATCTATTTGCCGGTTGTTTTTATTGCTACGGCCGTCGGCACCTGGCTGTTTTATGTCCAGCATCAGTTTGAAGAGACCTATTGGGCAGAAGGAAACGAATGGAGTTATGAAGCGGCGGCGATGGAGGGCAGCTCCTATTACCGACTGCCAAAGCTGCTGCAATGGTTCACAGGCAATATCGGTTTTCATCACATTCACCACCTCAGCCCGCGCATTCCCAATTATAAGCTGGAGGAATGCTATAATGAGAACAGCGAATTGCAAGATGTGACCACGCTGACTCTTGCTTCCAGTTTGAAGACGATTAACCTGACCTTGTGGGATGAGGAAGAAAAACGGTTGATCACATTTGGCGAACTGCGCCGGAGAACTAACCGATAAAATCAAAACGAGAATTTTTCAAATCATCCGTGCTTATAGGGGAGCAAGGCCAGCGGTAGTGCAGAATGTAGGACTCCTGGATAACCATTCCCGCTGGCCCTGCCCCTACCTTGAATTTTATCGCTTGATGTAGTTTTCCCAACCGGAGAACTGGGTGTTGGGGGGGACAACCACGGTGATGAAGTGCAGATCCAGGGGATACCATTCTGCCGGATCTTCGCCGTTCCAGTCCCATTCGTTGAAATCGCTCACAGGAAGGTCGGCGCTGTTTTTGATGACCAGGGCGTTGCGGAAGCGGGGACGATCCCACTCGATGGGGTTGCCATCTTTCATCCACATACTCTCGATTTTGGTTTGCCACATTTCGGTTGATTTTGGCGTTCCGCTTACATCCTGCGATCGGCCGCAGGATTCCAGGGCAAATTTATCCCCATCTTTCTCCTGCCAGACGCAATACTGTAAGCGCATATCCTGGGGCATGGGTTGGCTGCGGATCTCTACCCAGAAATGGAGTGTTCCAGCAGCATAGTTCGGGTCCTGGGTCCAATCCCCATTCGCTTTTGGCGGCTGGCGCCAGGGGAAGCCTTTCTGGGCTTCGGTGATTGGACCATTCCATTCAAAGACGACCATCTCCTGTCCCCTGCCAGGCCAGGGGATTGGAGTCGGTGTATTGGTCGGCGTCGGCGTCGGTGTCGGGGTTGGTGTGTTGGTCGGGGTTGCTGTGTTTGTCGGCGTGCTGGTTGGCGTAGGGGTCGGTGTGTTGGTTGGCGTGCTGCTGGGCGTAGACGTAAAGGTCGGCGTGGGGCTGGCCATGGCGGTCGCTGTTGGTGGCGGCTGGTTCTCTTGTTCACCAAAGATAACGGGTAGATAGCTCGCTTGCTGATCCTGGGCCAGGAGTTGTTCCGTGCGGCCGTTGCTCCGGAATGATAAGGCGAAAGCCAGGGTAATTGTGAGTAGAGTGATGAGGGCCAGGAAACGGCCGAACTGCCATGATTTCATCATAAAGGGTTCCCCAATAAATTATCTCCGATTTCTTCCACGGGATTGAATGATAGAGCAATTGGCGCAGCGCGGGCAAGTCGTAGTCAGGCGATTTTAATTTTCGAGATAATTTTCCCAGCCGGAGAAAACAGCGCCGTCGGCGACGACAACGACTACGAAGTGCATGTCCAGCGGATACCATTCTGCCGGGTCTTCACCACTCCAGTTCCAATCATTGAAGTCACTGACCGGGTCGCCATCGCTGTTTTTAATGGCTACGGCCGTGCGGAAGCGAGGACGCCACCATTCGATGGGCACGCCATTTTTCATCCACAGATTGGATACCTTTTTGGACCAGGTGACGGTCGTTCCTGGCACACCGGATACCGGTTCCTCGGGGCCGCAGTTTTCAATGGCCAGGGGGTCGCCACCCTCTTCCTGCCAGATGCAGAATTGCAAGCGCATGTCCTGGGGGACGCGTTGGCTGAAAATCTCCACGGAAAAGTGCATGGTTCCACCGGCGTAGTTGACCGGATGGATCCAGTCAAAGTTGTTGAGGGGTGGCTGGTTGCGCGGGAAGCCCCTGTGCTTTTCCTCCACCTCGCGGTCCCATTCATAAACTAGCAGTTCTTCGCCCATGCCCGGCAGGGGGGTGTTGGTCGGCGTGGGTGTAATCGTTGGTGTGGGCGTGATGGTGGGCGTATTCGAGGGCGTGGGTGTCAAGGTTGGTGTGGGTGTGTTCGAGGGTGTGGGTGTGATCGACGGTGTGAGGGTTTCCGTGGGCGTCAAGGTAATCGTTGGTGTGTTTGATGGTGTGGGAGTCAGGGTGGCCGTCGGCGTGATCGTT
>JANQGC010000162.1 GCA_028277515.1 Anaerolineae bacterium | reverse complement strand
CGACGGCCGTGTGACGGAAAAATGGCGTGATTTCATGCGCTTTCAAATTGATCGCAATCGTCTACTTTATGCCGAATCATGGCCGGGAATCGCGTTATTGAACCCGGACGGCCGTTTCGCCATCAGCGCTGCCGCCGGACTTTACCGGGCTATTCTTGATGATATCGAAAAACATGACTACGATGTATTCAGCCGCCGCGCCTACGTCGGTAAATGGAGCAAAATGGCTCGCCTGCCCAAACTATGGTGGCAAAGCCGCTTCATAAAATCATCCCTGTAATTATTTCACAGAGTTCCACCGAGAATAGCACAGAGCTTCACGGAGTCATTAAATAAACTTCCGTGCATCTCCGTGCCCCTTCTCCCCGCCCTCTGTGCAACCCCTCTCTTAATCCCCGGCGGAGAACTCCAGGCGCGGTTCCAGAGTGCCAGGATATGGCAGTGGCTCATGCACGATACGGTAATTAATGAAAAAGGCCAGGATGAACAGGCTCAAGGCCATTGCCTGGTGCAGCAAGGCGATGACGATATTAACATTAAGCCACACCGTGAAAACACCCAGGGCAATCTGCAGGACGGTCAACCCGATCAGCCAGAGTACACTTTTATGCATCTCGGCCGAAAACCCCCGCTTGCGTGTGAAGTAAGCCAACACCAGAGCGGCGATCAATACGACGAATGCAAACCAACGGTGCAAAAAATGAACCGTCGCCGCCACTTCCAGCAAATTGCGCCACCAGGGTTCGACCACGGAAAACAAACCGGGAGGAATGAGATAACCAAACATCAAAGGCCATGTATTGGACGCATGTCCCGCCTTCAGACCGGCCACCAGCCCGCCATAAGAGATTTGCAATACCAGGACGCCAATCAACACAATAGATAACCAATAAGGACCCGTCTTCCTTACGCCGGAAATGCGCCTGGGGAAGCGATAATGATGATTGAAGGCCATCCAGAGCGTTAACGCCAGCAGAGACAGGGCCAGGAGCAGATGAATCGTCAGCCGGAAATGGCTGACCGCGGGCACATCCTGCAAGCCGCTGCTGACCATATACCAGCCCATATAACCCTGGAAACCGAAGAGAAAAGCGATAAACAAATAAACACCCGACTTACGCCAGGGAATAACCTTCTTCCAAATAAAATAAAGGAGGGGCAAAACCACGACCAGCCCGGCAAAGCGGGCGATCAGGCGGTGAATATATTCTACATAGAATATTCGCTTATAACCCTCAAGGGTCATATCTTTATTGACCTGCGATCCTTCGGGCGTCAATTTGTACTTGGCGAACTCTTCCTGCCACTGTGCCTCACCGATGGGTGGGATGACCCCGGAGATGGGATTCCACTCCACGATAGATAACCCGGAGCGGGTCAGGCGTGTAAACCCACCAACCACCACCATCAGGATGATCAAAGCGCAAACCACCCACAACCAGTTGGTCACCATCCGATTTTCTTTTTCCGACATTGAAAACAAACCCTTTAAATTAATATTCGAAAGGTTTGTCAATTTTATTTTCTTGTTTCTCTAGTTGTCCCACAGAAAAAATTGACAAACCTAATGCAACGGTCACTTTTGAAGTGACTGTCACCTTAATATACAAGTATCAGGCCGGTATTATACCTAAGCTGCTGGTCTAATGGCTAATGGGTAAATGTAACCGAGGATTCATATCCCCGCCGGAGAGGCGTGAAATGGATTTCACGGTTACTTACCTGGTCTTATTTTTGCAATTGCCGGACGAATATGCCATATTTAATGTATTCAAGTGACAGTCACTTTGAAAGTGACTGTCACATTATTTAAAGGACTACCCACCATGAGAATCGTCGTCATTCACGGACCCAATCTGAATCTTTTAGGCACACGCGAACCTGGGGTATATGGCAATCAAAGTTTGGCCGAAATCAACCAGCGTCTGGCCAACGCGGCCGCCGAGGAAAATGTGGAATTAAGGATCTTTCAGTCCAACAGCGAGGGCGAGATCGTCGACGCCGTTCAAGAAGCGGGTCGTTGGGGCGATGGGCTGTTGATTAATGCCGCGGCCTATACCCATACCAGCCTGGCCATTCCGGACGCCATCACCGCTGTGGGCATTCCCACCGTTGAGGTGCATATCTCCAACGTTTATGCACGCGAATCCTTTCGGCACCATTCACACATCTCTCCCCTGGCCAAAGGGATTGTCATCGGCTTTGGCTGGCGCAGTTATCTTTTGGGGTTTGAGGGGCTGGTTGATTATCTGAGAGATCAACAGCTCAATCCTGGAGAGCAGAATTCATGAACAACCGCACGGCCGTCTTCCACACGTAACCCAATCCGCCTAATTACGATTTATTGAGCCACAATTTGGGCAGATTGCGTTACAGATCTAACAAATTCGCGGCAGCATCTCCCCCAGCAGCAGATCGACAATGCGCGTGCTGCCGAAGGCGGTCTTCAAGAGCACTCGTCCCTGCGGCCGTTCTCCTACCTCGCCAATAATCGTTGCTTCCTCACCATAGCGCACCCCACGCATGGCCTCTAACACTTTTTCCGCGTCTTCTCGGCCGACGACGGCCAGCAGCCGCCCTTCATTGGCAATGTACAATGGGTCAAAGCCCAACATTTCACAAGCCGCCTGTACCGCGGGCCGGATGGGTAAATGTTGTTCCTGGAGTGTAATGCTTACCCCGGATTGGCGGGCGATCTCATTCAATGTGCTGCCCACGCCGCCGCGCGTGGGATCGCGTAGGACATGAATAGCGTCCGAAGCCTCCAGCATCGCCGCTACCAGGTGGTTCAAGGGAGCCACATCGCTCAAGATTTCCGTCTCAAGCCCTAATTCGTTGCGTGCGGCCAGCACAGCGATGCCATGATCGCCGATAGGTCCGGAGAGAATCAGCACATCGCCCGGTTGAGCCATCGCCCCGCCAATATTCAAACTTGGCAGCAAAATGCCCACACCGGAACTGTTGATATATAGCCCGTCCGCTTTTCCTCGCTCCACGACCTTGGTGTCTCCGGCAATGATTTGCACACCCGCTTCGGCCGCCGAGGCCTGCATCGACTCCACCACTTTCTCCAGCAAGCCGATTTCCAGCCCTTCTTCAAGAATGAAGCCGGCGGTTAGATACAGCGGCCGTGCACCCATCATGGCCACATCATTGACTGTGCCGCAGACAGCCAGACGGCCGATATCGCCTCCGGGGAAGAAGAGGGGCCAGACCACGTGTGAATCCGTGCTCACCGCCAGCCGCCCCGGACCGGGATCGACCACCCCGGCATCATTGCCCGCCCGCAGCGCCGGATTGTCGAATGGCGGTAGGAAAAGGCCGCCGATCAAATCTTGCGACAGCTTGCCCCCGCTGCCATGACCCAATATCACATGCCCGCGGTCGCGAATGGGTACGGGGCACAGGGCGCTTTCAATATATATGATTTCTCCTTCACTCATCGCTCACCATAACCTTTTACTGTTTATCGGCCACTACCCAGGCCGCAAAACGGCCGTCCATCACTAAACGCACAGCCGGCCCGTGTGCGGCAACCATCGCCGCTATTTCTGCCGGCCTATAAAAACGGCTTTCCATCATCGCCAGCTTCTCAATCAAAGCCAGGATCTTAACCGGCAGGCGGTTCAAGTCCGGCTCCTCGATCACCAGACGGCCGCCGGATTTCAATACACGCACCAACTCGGCAACAGCCCCGCGCTGGTCGCCAAAATGGTGCAGGGCATCGACCACCAGCACGCGCTCGAAGGTCTCAGCAGGGAAAGGCAGGGTCTGCACGACCGCCGCCCCACAGCACAAATTCTTTTCTGTAGCCTGGGTCAGCATCTGCGGCGACAGATCGCTGACGACTAGCTCATCGACTAAAGGCCGTAACTGCGCCGAAACGCGGCCCGTGCCGCCGCCGGCATCCAGCAACCGGCCCCTGGCCGGAAGATCGAGCAATTGCACCAGTCTGGCCGGATCGGGTGGGCTAAATATGCGGTCGTAATAGGGAGCCAGGAAGCCAAAATGATCGCGCATAAGTTAATAAGTGACCGTCGCTTTGATTTTAGCAATGCCTCAAAGGTTTAACGATTAAGTGACTGTCACTTTATCCCGCTTATAGCGATAATAAGCTGCGCAGGCTCCTTCGCTGGAGACCATCGTCGCCCCCAAAGGATGTTCCGGTGTGCATTCCCGGCCAAATGCAGAACATTGATCCGGCTTTTTAAGCCCTTGCAGGATCAAACCGGATATACAAAGCGGGGATTCTTCAGGATGGATCTGGCCAACGGCAAAGCGCTTTTCCGCATCAAAATCGGCAAATTCCGGTCTTAAACGCCAGCCGCTTTGGGGAATCGAGCCGATGCCACGCCATTTACGGTCGCACACCTCGAACACCCGGTTGACCACCGCCTGCGCCGGCTGGTTACCCTCAAAGGTCACGGCACGGCCATAGGCATTCTCCACTTCCGCACGCCCCTCCTCCAACTGCTGCACCGTCTTCAAGATGCCCTGCATGATGTCCAGCGGTTCAAAACCGGTGACCACAATAGGCACCTGGTACTGTTCAGCCAGAGGCGGATACTCCCAATAACCCATCACCGCGCAGACATGCCCGGCGGCTAAAAAGCTCTGCACACGGTTGTCCGGTGAACTGAGAATGGCCTGCATCGCCGGGGGAACCAGCACATGGGAAACCAGAATAGTGAAGTTAGTCACCCCCTGTGCTTTAGCCTGAACCACACTCATGGCGTTGGCCGGGGCCGTCGTCTCGAAGCCAATGGCGAAAAAGACGACCTCTTTATCAGGGTTTTCCCTGGCGATTTTGACCGCATCTAATGGGGAATAAACGACGCGCACATCCCCACCGGCCGCGCGCACGGAAAATAGATCGCGCCCTGATCCGGGCACGCGCAACATATCACCATAGGAGGTAAAAATCACATCCGGCCGTTCGGCGATGGCCAGCGCCTTGTCAATCTGTTCCAGGGGGGTGACGCAAACGGGACAGCCGGGACCATGCACGAGTTCGATTTCCGGGGGCAGAAGCTGGTCGATGCCGAAATGCATGATCGCATGCGTCTGCCCGCCGCAGATCTCCATGATCGTCCAGGGTTGGGTGACGGTGCGCCTGATTTCCGCGGCCGTCTTGCGCACCAGGCCGGCATCGCGGTATTCATCGACATATTTCATGACTCCAAAGCCTCACCCGGCTCCAGCCCCAACTCTTCCTCAACCCCGCCCAATTCATTCAATATTTCCAACGTGGCTTGCGCATCTTCCTCGCTAAGCCGGCTGATGGCGAATCCTACATGGATCACCGTATAGTCGCCGACCTCGATTTCAGGCACATAAGCCAGGCAAGTCTCGCGCACCACCCCGCCAAAATCAACCTTGCCCATCTTCAAGCCGCTGGTTTCATAAATTTCAATGACCTTTCCTGGTACACCTAAACACATAATCTACACCTCTGTAACCGCGAAATCCAATTCGCGCCTTTTGCACCTATTCTGAACGCATCTATCCACCATTCCGGTTTAGTTCCACGCGCCCCATAAGCCAATCCGTCCATTCCTCAACCCCTTCCCCTGTTTTACATGAAAGCGGGAAATAAGTCACACCGGGGTTGAGCATCTCAATGCCCTGGCGGAAATAAGCCTCATCAAAGTCGATGTAGGGCAACAGGTCGATTTTGTTTAATATCAAAGCGTCAATGCCGCGATAAATTTGCGGATACTTATAGGGCTTATCATCCCCTTCGGGCACGCTGGCAATGACCACGTTGAAATGGGTGCCCAGGGCAAAAGAATGGGGGCAGATCAAATTGCCCACATTTTCTACGATCAACAAATCCAGGGTTTCCAACGGCAGCGCGGACAGTGCCTTGGCCAGCATCACCGCATCCAGGTGGCACTGTCCCCCGGTATTGATCTGCACTGCGGGCATGCCGGCTGTGATCACCTTGTCGGCGTCAATGGTAACTGCCGCCGTGTCTCCTTCAATGACGCCTAACATCCGATCCGCTTTCAAAGCCTCAATTGTACGCAGGATGACGCTGGTCTTGCCCGCGCCGGGCGAGGCCATGATGTTCATGCCCAAAACGGCCGCATCGTCTAAAAGCTGCCGGTTCTGCGCTGCCAGACGATCATTGGCGCTCAATATTTCTTCAACAACAGGAACGGTTTTCTTTTCCATAAAAATTTCCATTTGGGGCGAGATGGCGTGTTTTTAACCCTATAGTTTTCCTCTCAATTCTCTCCACGCCATCCCGCCACTACTATATATCGCGGTTAAATTAACCATTCAACAACTTGTGCTGAGCTCGTCGAAGTATTCATCAGTTCAATAATTAATTATTAATTACTTCAATACTATCCAGCCGAAACTCATCACCCGCATGCACCCTCACATGAAACCCTGCACAGGATGGGCATCCCTCCAGGCCATTGTGGATCGTGTAAATTTCGTCGCAATCATGGCATTTCATCTGCGCCGGAATGCGTTCAAAATGGAGCGTCGCCCCTTCGCAGATCGTCTCTTTACTGATAATATCCCAGTAAAATTGCACCGAATCATCGACAATCGACGATAGTTGCCCGATCACCAGGTGCAGGTCGGTCACCCGCGTCGCCCCGGCCTTTTCGGCATGATCCAGGGCGATGGTTAAGATACTTTCCGTAACGGCCAATTCATGCATCCTGGTCTTATTATGACACGGCCGATCCCCTGATAACAGTGCCGGAAATCATACAATCCGGCGTCATATGTCATGGATCAAAATTGTATGATCTGAAAAATGATAATCTTCAAATGCCTCAAATATTGTATGGTATAATTGATAAAATCATTTTCAATAGGCAATCGAAAAATGTGGTCAGCAAACTGGCCTTTTACCCATTTAAGCAAATTACATAAAGAGCAGCCTCAGCTAGTGGATAATGCTCTGCAGCATATGATTGAAAATAACCCGGACCTGGCATGGTCTCTCGTTGTGAGCGCTTACCTTGATAAGGAAATCAATTTAGGAAAAGCGGCCGAGATACTAAATTTGCACGAATTGGAGCTGAAGGATCGATTCTTGGAATTAGGTATTGCTCTACGCCTGGGTCCAGCAGATAAGGCAGAGGCAATAGCGGAAGGCGAAGCCATTCGAGCATGGTTTGAACAAGATGACAACTATACGCTTGCTGAATGATCCTGCTTG
The DNA here is from genome assembly GCA_028277515.1 of Anaerolineae bacterium. Next base: position 4,594 of record JANQGC010000162.1, on the reverse strand, counting down.
ACAATACAGTTCTTTCCAATCGCCAGTTGAAAAACTTGAGAATTTATAATCAGGGCAACATATTTCAATTTAAAGATCCCAACTCGCCAGACGCATAAAAACGAGTATGATCCACTGTCGCTTAGTGGAGATGACTTTCTTAAATGGCTATGCGAGGCGAAACCTCTCCCCGCTCCGAATTCCTGGCCGGCATCAAGGCCGAAATTCCAATCACTTTCGGCGTGATTCCTTTCGGCCTGATTTACGGCGTGCTGGCCATCGCCGCCGGCCTCCCGCCCGTGATCGCCATCGCCTCATCTTCCATCGTTTTCGCCGGATCGGCGCAGTTCATCGGCGCGCAGCTCATCGGCGCGGCCGCGCCCCCTCCCGTCATCTGGCTGACCACCTTCATCGTCAACCTGCGCCACCTGCTTTACAGTACCTCGCTGGCCCCCCACGCGCGCCATCTTTCCCGGCCCTGGAAATGGTTCCTGGCTTACCTGCTGACGGACGAGGCTTATGTCGTCACGGCGCTGCATTACCAGGACAGCACCATTTCCCAAACCTATAAACATTATTTCTGGGCCGGTGCAGGACTAACTTTATGGATCACCTGGCAGCTTTCCACGGCCGCCGGTGTCTTCTTCGGCACCCAGGTTCCGGCAAGCTGGTCGCTTGATTTCACACTGGCTTTAACCTTTATCGGCATGGTCGTACCTCTCTGTCGCGAACGGCCGAACCTGGCCGCTGCCCTGATGGCCGGCATCGTCACTGTGCTGACCTTCGCCTGGCCTTATCGCCTGGGTCTGATGGCCGCCGCCTTCAGCGGGATCATCGCCGGCATCCTGGTAGAAAACCTTCAAGAGCGGGGGACCTCATGAATCTCTGGCTGGTCATCATCGGCATGGGTGTCATTACTTACGCTATTCGCCTGTCCATGATCCTGCTGTCCGGACAGGTGACGTTAGGTCCCAACATTCAGCGTGCCTTGCGCTATGTGCCGCCGGCCGTCCTGTCGGCGATCATCCTGCCGGAAATGGTGCTGCCGGGCGGCGTACTCGATATTTCCCTGGGCAATGAACGCCTGCTGGCCGGGTTGATCGCCATCCTGGTGGCCTGGTTCTCCAAGAACTTGATCTGGACGGTCGCCGCCGGCATGGTTGCGCTGTGGATTTTGCAGTTGGTGATTTAATCTATTTTGGAGTAAAAAATGAATTTTCAAGCGGTCAATTTACAGGAAAAATTAGACAAATTCAATGATCAATGGTCGCCCAAGATCATCGCTGAGATGAATAATGTGCAGTTCAAGCTGGCCAAGGTCGCAGGGGAATTCGTCTGGCACAAACACGATCAGACGGATGAGCTGTTTATGGTCATCAACGGCTCTTTAGTGATCGAATTTCGCGACGGTCGTGTCCCCTTATCGGCCGGTGAACTCTTTGTCGTGCCCAAGGGGGTAGAACACCGACCTGTGGCCGAAAAGGAGTGTCATATTCTGTTGGCTGAGCCGCGCGGGGTGATCAACACGGGAGATACCGGGGGTGATCTGACGGCCGAAAATGATGTTTGGATCTGATATTTTTGGGGACGCGGACGAGAGCGGATTTACGCTGATAATAAATAATTCTGCGTCATCCGCGTGAATCAGCGTCCAATTAATCTTCTCTTTGTAAAAGTGTTGATCATTTAAACGCGATCAAAGCGTTCCAGATAATCTATCAGTTCGTCACGCATGGTTTGGGCGACGGCCGTTTCTTTTTGTGATAGATCATCCAACTCCCCGGGGTCCGCGGCCAGGTTAAACAGTTCCATCTGTTCCTCCCCCTCGCCGTAACCGCGATAGTAAATCAGCTTATAGTCCCCTTTGATCATCGACACACTGACCTTATCCAGCGGCGCCAACTTGACATTGCCCTTGGCCTCCACGCTGAACACGGGCCGGTCCGGATCATCCGCACCTGCTGCAAAACCGGGTAAAATTTGACCCTCGCACCAGTCGGGGATGGGCTGGCCGGTTTCGGCCAGTAAGGTGGGCAGCAGATCGACGCAGCTTGTCGCCGTGTGAATATCCCACCGCTCCGCTTGGCCGGGACGCTTGATCAGCAGCGGCACATGGGTGATGCCCTGGTACAGTGCGGACGTGATATGGCCGAAGATGCCCCGTTCAAACAACTCCCCATGATCGGAGGTCACGGCCAGCAGGGTATTGTCCCCGATGGAACTCTCCTGCAAACCGGCGGAAAATCGGCCGAATTCGGCATCCACATAAGGAATATACTCATCATAAAGGGCGCGCAGTTGGTCTAAGTTCCCCTGGTTGTGTCCTTGGTCGGTGAAATTTTTGGCTTTCTGTGCAACCTGAAAGCCATCCGAAGTAAAGATATCCGTAAATTCGCGCCGGGTGGTGTATGGTCCATGCGGTGGCAGCAGGTGAATATAAGCCAAAAAAGGTTGGGGCAAGCGGGGCAGTTCGGCCAGCAGCCAATCAACGACATCCTCCAGCACAAAATAAAAGGAATGGGGCCTGAGCGGAACACCCCGCGGGAAGCGGCCGTCAAGCTGATCGGCCAGCACCTTTTTCACGATCACTTTCTGCACCATATCGGCCAGCGATAAAAATAAGGACCCGGCAATTTGAGCGCCCTGGCGCATATGAAATTCGGACACCAGGGAAGGCGTATAATCTTTTTCAAAGAGACGCTCCGTATAGCGAAAGTCCGCCAGACATAGATCGCGGGTTTGCTTCAATTGGTCAATCGCACCCTGGAACTGGAATAGCAGGCTGGAGACAAGCGGATTATGCGTGTAAGTGATTTTGTAATAGCCTTCATCAAAAGCCTGGAATATGTTTTGTCCGGCCAGTAGGGGGTTAATCGTACCGTGGAGATGCATCGCCCGGTGCGTCCAGGGATATGTTCCGGTTAGCAGCGAGGCCGTCCCCGGCGAGGTGAAATTGCCGGCCGCGACATGGTTGTGATAAACATTGGCTCCCTCGGCGAAGCGCGACAGGTGGGGCGTGGTTTCCCGGCCGTAGCCATAAAGGGAGGCATGCGGCGCGGAAAAGGTGTCGAATACCAGGATCAGCACATTGGGCCTGGACGGGTCCGTTTGCCCGGCTAACTGATGCAACCGGCGACCCGCCGGCGACATGCGCATGGCCACAAGGGGCATGGCAGCCATACCTTTCATAAATTCCCGCCGGTTCATTGCCATTTCCGCCAATCTCTGTCTCTATCTTAATCTACCCTCTAAAGTTGCCATCTTTTGCCCCAGACGGCAACTTTTCACATCGTATTCAGTTTTCGTTAGCGCAGGACATTCAGAAAAAGTAAAATTCCATATTCTTTGCAGCAGGTTTAGTCCATCGGAGAGATAATCCCGTGAACCGTTCCGCATCATCAATTATGATCAGCCGCCGGGCGTTTTTAAAAAGCCTGGGCGCGCTGACCCTTACCGCGGCCGGCCTTCCGCTGTTAAGCCGGGTGCGCTCCCTGGCTCCAAGCGGTGAACCGCTGCGCGTCATCATTGTTGGCGGCGGTTTGGCCGGACTGTGCGCCGCCTATGAACTGGAGCAGTTAGGCCATAACTGCCTGGTGCTGGAGGCGGACACCAGCCACATCGGCGGCCGGGCGCGGACCCTGCGCTTTGAGGGCGACTTGTATGGCGAGGCGGGGGCGATGCGTATTCCCCAGGTTCATGACCTGACCAGGCATTATGTCGCCGAATTCGGCTTATCGCTGCGGCCGTTCATCGGCTACAATCCCCAGGCCTACACCGTCGCTCGCGGGCTTAAAGTGCGTGTCGCTGATGAGGCCGAATTGGCCCAACGGTATGATCTGTCCCCGCAAGAGGCGAACAAGTCGCCCGGCCAATTGTGGGCGGAATCGATGGGGGCTATCCTGGACAACATGAGCGCGGCCGAAAAAGCTGATCTGTTTAGCGTCCAACCGGAAACAGCGGCCGTGCGCGAACTGGACGCTTTATCGCTCGTTCAATCGTGGAAAAACGCCGGGCTGTCCCAGGAAGCGCGGGAATACCTGTCAGTATTGTTAGGCAATGAGCAGTATATGCAAACCGCGCTGACCGAACATCTGCGCGAGGAGATAAATGGCACCTGGAGCGGCCGCTTTGATGAGATCGTTGGCGGGACGGATACGCTGCCCAAGTCCTTCGCCGAAAACCTGCAAACCAGGCCGCGCATGGGCGCGAAGGTGCTGCGCATTGAACAGGGGATGGATCATGTTGCGGCCGTCTATTGTCGCCAGGGAAAAATGGAACGGGAAGAAGGGGATTATCTGCTCTGTACCCTGCCCTTCAGCGTGATGGAAACCATAACCATAGCGCCGACCCTTTCGCCAGGCAAGCAGCGCGCCATTCGCGAGCTGAACTACGATTCTTCCGTAAAAACATTGGCCATCAGCCGCGAGCGTTTCTGGGAATCGACCTACGGCATCTACGGCGGTGGCACAGACACCGACCTTTTCAGCGGTGCGACCTATTATCCATCCGATAATGCCCAGGCGCGTGATCCGGCAGTTTCCGCGGGACCGGGCGTGCTGCTAGCCTCCTATTCCTGGCGCGAGCAGGCCCGGCGACAGGCTGGGCTTGCGCCGCA
>JANQGC010000142.1 GCA_028277515.1 Anaerolineae bacterium | reverse complement strand
ATCCCGGCGATGTGCAGGGTGGAACCTTTACGCTCTCTAATCTTGGACCGTTCGGCATTGAGAATTTCACGGCGATCATCAATCCGCCGCAGGCGGCGATCCTGGCCACGGGAGCGATTAAAAATGAAGTGGTTGCCGATGAGGATGGGCAGGTTGCGGTGCGGCCGATGATGCATATGACCATGGCGGCCGACCATCGGGTGATCGATGGCGCGGTGGCGGCGCAGTTTGTGGCCGATTTGAAGGCGGTGCTGGAGCTGCCCGTATTGTTGCTGTAGGTTGTAATAGGACGCGAAAAACGCGGATGGCCGCGGAGGAAAGAAAACATCCGTTCTCGTCCGCGTCCTAAATTGGTAGACTATATAATGGGACGGGGAATGCGCGGATGAAAGCGGAGGGGAAGGAAGAAATCCGTTGAATAATGAGCAGCAGTGGGGCGACCGCGGCGAGTGGTATGTGGTCGTTCAGTTCATCTTATTCGGAATCATTTTCCTGATTCCTTTTCTCGGCCCGCCATTGGGTCGCTGGCCTGGTCCCTGGGATGTAGGGGGGGTGGTTGTGGGGCTTGTGCTGGGCGGTATAGGGTTATTATTTGCCGCCGCCGGGTTGATTCACCTCGGCCGCAATTTGACGGCCGTGCCCCATCCCAAAGAAGATGCTCAGTTTGTCGATGGCGGTATTTACGGCCTTGTGCGTCATCCCATTTACTTTGGTATCATTAGCGCCACATTCGGTTGGGGATTGATAATGAATAATGTCCTGGTGCTGCTGATGGGTTTTGTCCTTTTTCTCTTTTTTGATTTAAAGACGCGGCGAGAAGAAAAGTGGTTAGCAGTCAAGTTTACCGAATATAGGGAATACCAGCGGCAGGTGCGTAAGTTGATTCCTTTAATTTATTGAAGGTGTAACTAAAATGTGGCGAGGGGGTTTGTTGGTTGTTTGGGTAGCTATTTTTGGGCCCCTGGTTTTTGGCTGCCGGCAGACAGGAACACCAAATGAGGCTAATCAACAGAATGGAGCCACGATCCGTTTGCCTGAAGATGCGCTGATTATCCACAAAGGCTCGATCATTGATGGCACGGGCGCCGACCCAATTCACAATGGGTTGATTGCCGTTCAAGGAGAACAGATCATTGCCGTGGGGCATAGCTCACAATTTCAAATACCTGCCGGGGCGCAGGTTATTAGCGCCGAGGGTGGCACTATCCTACCCGGATTTATCGATGCGCATGTCCACGTTTTGGAGAACATAAGCTCAATGTCTAGCCTGGAAGATTGGTTACGGGAGGGCGTTACGTCAGTCCGCGATCTGGGTTCGCGCTACGGCAGTGTGGATAGCTCTTCTTTTAATATTACCCTTTACAAAGAAAAATTAGCTGAATTTGGAGACTCGATTCCCAGTATTGTCATCGCCGGACCGATTTTAACAGCCAGTGGCGGTTATCCAGTGACATCTTTTAGCACCGTTGCTCTGGAAGTAGCAGACGTGGAGGAAGGACGGCAGGCAGCGCAGCGACTGCTTGCCGAAGGGGCTGATGGGCTGAAGTTTGCGGTGGATGGCGGCACACCGACACAGCCTTTGCCTGTTCTTTCTTCGGCGCAGGTAGAGGCTATCACCAACGTGGCTGAGCAGGAGAACAAATTTGCCAGCGCCCATGCCTTACGTGTCCAAGAAGCGCAAACGGCCGTAAGCGGGGGCGCAACCGATCTGGCTCATATGATTCTTTTCGGCAGTTTGTCCGATGACCTGATTCGTGAAATGGTGGAGCGAGAGGTCGTTATAGTCAGCACATTGGTTGTGGAGGATAATATCGTTGCCACAATGTTGCTTGCAGAGGAGCAGGCCTCGCTGTTCGAGACGCAGCGAAAGGATAACCTGGCGCGTTTTTTGGCCGCAGGCGGAAAAGTTGCCCTGGGTAGCGATTACGGCAATGTGGGCATTGGGCCAGGCATGCCCATTGACGAGCTGATACGTATGAACGAGATGGGTATGACGCCAATGCAAGTTATCGTGGCTGCCACCAGTGCAGCGGCCCAAGCAAGCCGCATTGAGCAGCAGGTGGGCACGCTGCAGATAGGCAAACAAGCTGATATCATCGTTGTGCAGGACGACCCCCTGTCCGACTTACAGGCTATGGAAAATGTTACGGTTGTTGTAAATAATGGCCAACTTATTGTTCGGCCATAGGGTATAATTATTGGGAATAAATCTGTTAAACCATGTCATGATGAGAGTTTAGCTATTGTTGGGGTAGTAATTCTCTGTGGTTAGGTGGTAAATAGAGTAGAATTTTTAGAAAATTATATTATAGGGAATGATATGAAAATTATTTTACGTATCCTTATCAACGCTGTGGCTATCTGGCTGACGACCTTGATCCTGCCTGGTTTGAATTTCAGCGGTAATTTACTCAATCTGGTTATTGTGGCCTTAATCTTCGGGTTGGTTAATGCCTTCATCCGGCCCATCGTCAGACTTCTTTCGCTGCCGATTACGATTTTGACCCTGGGCTTGTTCAGTCTGGTGATCAACGCCTTGATGCTATGGATAACGGTAGCCGTCAGTTCAACCTTGAGCCTGGAAGGCAGCCTATTCGAGCAGATAGTCGTGCTGTTCATCGGTGCTATTTTAATCAGCATCATCAGCACGATATTGAACTGGATTTTGATCGATGATTAGTTGGTTTCCATAGGGGAAATATCCAGAGGATGTATCCAATGCTTATATGAAAAATCTATTGTTTAATGTTCCTGCCTCCGGCAGGATTTTTGTTTTATTTAGTGCAGGATGGGTCAAAGACAGTGTTCGTTTTTGGAGCCTGTCTGGAAATATACTCTAATGACAGCTAAAACAGTGATGGTGCAAGGCGCCATGTCCTCCGTAGGCAAGAGTCTGTTAGTGACTGGTCTCTGTCACCTATTTTCACGCAGAGGGATAAAGGTGGCTCCATTTAAGGCCCAAAATATGTCGAATAATGCCGCTGTTTGCCGGGACGGCTCGGAGATTGGCCGGGCCCAGTTTACCCAGGCTTTGGCTTGCAATATCGAGCCGACAGCGGAAATGAACCCGGTGTTGCTCAAGCCGGAAAGCGCTCAACGTTCGCAAGTGGTGGTAATGGGCCGGCGGCGTTATACGCTGCCGGCAGGAGCGTTTTACCAACACAAGACCGAGTTGTGGCAGGCAGTCACGAACGCCCTGGACAATTTGCGAAAACGCTTTGACCTGGTGATTATCGAAGGAGCGGGTAGCCCGGCAGAGATAAATCTGCGACGAGGGGATATTGTCAATATGGCTGTGGCCTGTTACGCGCAATCGCCTGTGTTGTTGGCAGGAGACATCGAGCGCGGGGGTGTTTTCGCCCAACTATTGGGGACGCTTTTTCTGCTGGAGCCTGAAGAGAGAAGGTTGGTTAAGGGCTTAATCATTAACAAATTCAGGGGAGATCTCGCTCTCTTTTATGATGGCGTCCACATCCTGGAGGAACGCGGCAAGGTTCCCGTAGTGGGTGTCGTGCCCTATTTGCATGGTCTGGTTCTTCCTGAAGAAGACGCTGTGGCTTTGGAGGCAGGCAATCCTCAAGGGGAACCGGAATCCACTGAACGGAGAGACAGAGCAGTGGATATCGCTGTTATCCATCTGCCGCGAATTGCCAATTTCGACGATTTCGATCCCCTTGCCGGAGAGAGAGGTGTGCGCCTGCGCTATGTATCCTCTGTTCAGGAGTTGGGCGAGCCGGCGGCCGTTATTTTGCCGGGGACGAAGAGTACGATTGATGATCTGCTTTGGCTCAAAGAGCAAGGATTAGCTGAGGCCGTCCGTGCGTTAGGCCAGCAAGGATCGGCCGTGGTCGGCATCTGCGGCGGATACCAGATGCTTGGTGTGAGCGTGCATGATCCTGAGCAGATTGAATCTCGCTTAAGCAAAGTGACCGGCCTGGGTTTGTTGCCGCTGGAAACGATCTTTTCCAGAAAAAAGATTTCCAATCAGGCCCAGGCAGAAATTAGCGGTGGTGTGGGCTGGATGGCCGGGCTGATGGGGCAGCGTATCCAGGGGTATGAAATCCATATGGGCCGGGGTCGGAGCAAACAAAACTGGCTGACGATACGCGAAAGAAGTGGATCTGAAGTACAGGTAGCAGACGGCGCTTTCAATTTCGACGGCCGGGTATGGGGTTGTTATTTACACGGCCTGTTTGCTAATAAAAATCTTCGCCGGCACTGGTTACGATCATTAGGTTGGCAACCGTCCCGGAATGCGGGCGATGCCGATCAATTCCATGCTTCGCTCACTCATCTGGCCGATGCGCTAGAAGCCTCTTTAGATATGGCCTTATTAGAGAAAATCATATCGGAAATATAAATATGGAGGCATTGATGCGATTATGCCGTCAGTATGTGCCGGAGGCTTTGGTGGATGAAGCGTCCTATGCTCTACACCTGGCGATTGCCGGTCAACTGCCTCCTTATTTCGCTGATGATTTTGGTTATGAAACTTACTTAGATCGACCCGGCGGTCAAGCGGGGATCTCTTTTTTTGTGCGGCCGGGCAGGAGCGGCTGGGCGTTTCTTTGCGGCCGCAAAGGAGAGGCCTTCCATCATTTCTTTGTCAATCCAGCCTGGCAACGAGTACGCCACTTGTGCCTTGAGGCTGATGAGCTGGAGAGCTACACCGCGTTGAGAGGCTTGTGGTTTGAATTTGATATCGACGCCGACCAAATAATAGTACCCGATATTTTTATTTCTACCCATAGGAAAGCTGCTTCGGCGGCGAACATTAGAAAAATGATTGAGGCGACGGCCGCAGTTTTCGGCCGCAGCGATTTGAGTGCTGAACTACCCCGGCTGCGCAACTGTCTGGAGCAGGTTCCGGAAAAGAGCGTGGTTTTGAATTGTGGCCTGCTACTGGCCCGCAGCTTTGCGGGGGTGCGCCTGGAAGTGAACTTTCCCCGCAAGCTAGACCCCCTCTTTGCTTATTTGGACAAGATCGCCTGGACCGGTTCCACGGCCGACTTACGCCGGCGCCTTGGTTGGCTCCGGGAAATCCATGCTGATTACATCTTGCAGATTGATTTAAGCGAATCAATTTTACCCAAATTAAGTATCGGTTTGGAGCTGCTGGATCAGAAAATTAGCGGTATGGACAAGGTGCGTTGGGGAGAATTATTTTCAACGCTTGAAAAACAAGGGTTATGCAACCCGGTAAAAGGTGAAGCGTTGCTGACTTTTCCAGGAGGAACGCGAGAATTTATGGAGATTGAGTTCCTTCTGCTGCGCCAATTAAGTCATGTAAAAATTATCTATCAGTTCCAGGAAGCGCTACGGACCAAAGCTTATTTTGGATTTGTTAGCAAGGACACGTGGTAAGCGTCGGTTAAATTATAATCTGCGGCCATTTGTTTATGGTTTGTTCGCGAAGCTCCTTAACAGGTGACAGTCACTTAATTACCTGAGGGGTGTGCAGCCTCCTAAGAAAAAGCGGCTTTGATGGCCGAGATTTCTCTCAGAGGCAACCCCAAGATACTATTCATTATCATTGAAATCTGTAC